>CAVIIB010000044.1:7844-14128 GCA_963642815.1 Oscillospiraceae bacterium
GCTTGGGCGCCTGCGAGAGCTTTTCGATGCGCTTTTCCATGGAAAAGGCGCGCTTGTGCAGCTTGTCCGCGCCCATGAACGCCCACAGGTGCAGCTTGTCCGCCGCCTCCTGCAAATGTGCGATCTCGCGGCGGTTTTTCTCATATTGGCGCAGCATTTCCTCATAGCGGCGGCGCTTTTCCGTCACATAGAAGCTGTAATTGCCGGAGTAGAAGCTGCATTTGCCGTCCGCAAGCTCTATGCAGCGCTGCGCCACGGTGTCGAGAAACCAGCGGTCATGCGAGACGGCAAGCACCGTGCCGCGGAAGCGGCGTATGTATTCCTCGAGCCATTCCGTGCTTTTGAGGTCAAGGTGGTTGGTCGGCTCGTCGAGCAGAAGAATGTCCGTGTCCTCCAGAATGAGGCGGGCGAGGTTCACCCGCGTCTTTTCGCCGCCGGAGAGCGCGTCAAAGAGCCGCTCCCGCATGGAGCGACCAATGTCCAGCCCGTTTGCCACGCGCTCGCGCTCATGGTCGGCAGACCAGCCGCCGAGGCGCTCATATTCCGCCGTCAGCGCGTCATATTTGCGCAGCAGCGCGTCGTCCGAGGATACAGCCATCTTCTGCTCCAAGGCGCGTATTTCGTCCGCCAGCGCGGTCAGATGGGCTGTTGCACTGCAAAGCACATCCTCGACCGTCCAGCCGTCGGGGTAGACGGGTATCTGGGAGATAAGCCCCACACGCTTCTGCGCGGGCAGGACGACCCGCCCCTCGTCCGGCTCCAGCGCGCCGGTCAGTATCTTCAAAAGCGTGGACTTGCCGGTGCCGTTTTCGCCCAGCAGCGCCACGCGCTCACCCTCGTTTACATCGAAGCTCACGCCATCGAGTACGACAAGACCGCCGAAGCTCTTTTTCACATTTTGAATCGAGATGTCAATCATTGTGTCAGATCCAGACTTGCGTAGTAGTCGTAGTACAGCACATTGGCGCTCGCGGTGAACATACGGTTGACGCGGATGAGAGTATCCGCCGCATAGCTGTCCGCCTGTCCCACGCGGGCAAACGCGCCGTCGTTTGCGATAAAGCGATCCTCGGCGGCGAGATAGCGACCATAGTCGCTGATAAAGCTCTGGTCGGAGAAGACGACAAGGCGCTCCGTACCCTCGGAGAAGATGTCGCGCCCCATGAGCAGCCGCGAGTCGTATTCCACGCCGAACAGGTTCAGCAGCGTCGGCAGAATGTCCATCTGGCAGCAGAGGGTATCGACCTCCACGCGGTTTTCGGCGGCAAAGGCGCTGTTCCAGACGATGAGGGACGAGCGGTATTTTTCAAGCGGGTCGTCCGTGTCGCCGCCCATAAGCTCGGTCATGCCCGTCGCACCGGCGCTGAAATTGGGGTCGAGGTCATAGGGATAGTGGTCGCCGGTCAAGACAATGACGGTGCGGTCAAGCACACCGGCCTCGTCCAGCGCCTCAATGAGATCGGCCACCGCTTGGTCAAGCTCCATCTGGCTTGCGATATAGGCGCAGACTGTCTCGGAATATTGGTCGGCAAGGTCGGCGACCTCCGCCTTGTGCCGCGCCGCCATCGCGTTGCCGGAGAAGCTGTAGTTCATGTGTCCCGACACGGTCATCATGTAGACGTTGAACGGTTCTTCGTCTATGTACATGGGGGCGGAGAGCGCGACCATTTCCGTGTCGGATTCCGGCCAGTAGCTCGTCACGTCCAGCCCATAGCCGGGAGCGCGGAAGGTATAGCCGAGGTTCGGCATGGAGATATTGCGGGAGTAATAGCTGCCGTTGTGGTTGTGGAACGCCCAGCTATGGTAGCCGAGAGTGTTGAGGCGATTGGCAAGACTGAACGGCTGGCTGTTGTACATGGCGCGGTAGACGCTCTTGCTTCCGGCCAGCGGGATGAGCGAGTTTTGGAGTGTGTATTCGCCGTCGGCGGTGGAGAAGTACCAATAGGGATTATAGAAGTTATTGAACACAAAGCCCTCGTCCGCGAGCTTGGAGAGCGTGGGAAGATGGTCGGAGTCCAGCGCGTAGCCGGTGAAGCCCTCGGCGCAGATAACGATGAGGTTATAGCCCTCGAACAGGCCGGTGTATTCGTTTTTATAGCTCGGCTCCGCCTCGGCAAAATAGCTGTCCAGCGCGGCGATGGCAGAGTTGGAGGCGCTCTCCGCACGGGCGGCAAGGTCAATGTCGAGTATCTGTGCGCTGCGGTCAACCGGCTCGGCGGTAGGCTCGACCTCCGCCGTTGTCTCGGTCTCCGCTGCGGGTGTGGCGCTGGGCGCGGGCGTGGCCGTTTCCTCGCCGATGGCGGTCTCCTCCGCCTGTGGGAAAAGGCGGTTTTCCACGTCCTGATTGAGCATCGTCACCGCGCCGAAATAGCGCACGGACAGCTCCGGCAAAAAGGATTCAAGGTAGAGGTAGCGCGTGTTCATAATGCCGCCGGTGGCGCAGAGGATGGCGAGCAGCGCCGCCGCCTTGATCGGGACGAACACGCCGAGAGGCAGCCACGCGGCGGAGACCGTCGGCTGCGGCGGGACAAGGCGCTTTGAAAAGATGCACCACAGCACCGGCGGCGCGGCGTATACAAGCAGCGCGGGCAGTGTGCGCCCGATACCGACCAGCGCCTCACGATAGAAGCTGCCGAATACCATACCGGCCTCGTTGACGTAGCTCACGAGCATAAACGCCTTGAAAATGCAGTAGTAGACGCTTTGCGCTCCAAAGAGGATAAAGGCGAGCCAGAGCAGCACGGTCACGGCGACACGGTAGACCCTGCGCCCGCCGAGCGCCGCGAGAAAGGCGCAAAAAAGCCCCGCCGCGCCGGACAGCAGCGCCGTCAGAAGCACACCGCGCAGCGTCAGCGCGTGGAAGCACCATAGCTTTAGAACAAGCTCGCAGACAACCAGCGAGAGCGCCGGATAGAAAAGCCAGAGAAATTGACCGCCCGCCATGGCGCGGACGCGCCGGAAAAAGGTTTTGAGCATGGGGGATTCCTTTCAAGGGGTTCAGCCGAAAACAAGCTGCTGTAAGACGGCGTTGGCAACGGGACCTGCGTTAGAGAGACCGCTGCCCGCGTTTTCCACAAGCACGACAAAGGCATAGGGATAGTCCGGGTCGGTCACAAAGCCCGCAAACCATGCGTGGCTCGTGCCGTTGTCAAGCTCCGCCGTGCCCGTCTTGGCGGCAAGCGAGAGACCGGGGAAATTCCAGTCCGCGCCGTAGCCGTGGCTCACATTAAAGCTCATCATGGAGGAGAGCTGCGCGGCGGTGTCGCTGCGCACAAGGCGGGTCGTCTCGGTATGGTTATTGGCAAGCAGCGTCGGCTCAACGCACTCACCGCCGTTGGCGATCGCGCCGACGAGCCGGAGCATGGAATAGGGGCAGATGAGGTCCTCATACTGACCAATGCCCTCCCATGCGACGTTGGCCTCGTCGCTGCCGCCGGAGACGACAGACCCTGCCTTGGTCTCAATGCCGTCGAGCTCATGCGATTCCGTAAGCCCATAGCGGGCGGCATAGTCCGCGATCTGGTCGCCGCCGAGGGAGACGGAAAGCTCGGCAAAGGCGCAGTTGCAGGAGTTGGCAAAGGCCTCGCCGATGGTCTGCCAGCCGTGCTGGCCGGTGCAGTTGACCGTCTTGCCGCCGATCTCAACGCTGCCGTCGCAGTAGAAGCTGCGCTCAAAGAGGCTGCTGTCGTTTTCAAGCGCCGTCGCCAGCGTCACGATTTTGAAGATGGAGCCGGGGACGAGCGCCGAGGAGAGGCAGCGGTTGATGTACGCGCCCTCATAGCTGCTGTCCGATTCGTCGAAGCCGACGTTCGGGTCATAGGACGGGGCGGAGACCATGCAGAGTATCTCGCCGGTTTTATAGTTGCTCACAAGCACCGCGCCGCGCCGTCCTGCCAGCGCGTTATACGCCGTCACATTGAGCGAGGAGTCGACGGAAAGCGTGACCGTGCCGCCGCCGGTCGTCGTGCCGGTGATGGGCGAGTAGCCGATGAGCTTCGAGCGGAAAACGCTGAGTGCGCCCGTGCCGATGTTGCCGCTAAGGTCGCCGACGGCGTGGAGACAGGCGGTGCGCACCGAGGAATCGTCCGCATAGACGCAGCCGTCCGCGCTGTTGCGGGCGAGGTAAACGCCGTTGCGGTCCATCACCGCGCCGCAGTTTAACACGCCGTCCTTATATACGCTGTCGTTTGCATAGAAGCTGGCCCAATCGCCGCCGTCGGCGGCAAGCCGGACGAGGTATATGCCCAAGCCCAGCAGCACCAGCGCCGCCACGATGATCGCGGCATAGGAACGAGTTGTGACTTTTTTCATGCTTCGCCTCCGTTGTCGAGGTGCCATTCGATGTCGTCGTCCGTGTCGTCCGCCGCGTCATACTCCGCCAGAGGCTCCACGCCCGCGCCGCCGGTGAAGCGCTCCGGGCGCTTGACGGCAAAGCTCGCGTTGGCGCGGGTATCGCTGGCCTTGACGAAGGCGAGCAGCATCCAGCAGGACAAAAGGCTGCTGCCGCCGCGGGAGATGAAGGGGAAGGTCACGCCCGTGAACGGGAGTATATCCATTGCGCCGAATACGTTCAGCGCCATCTGCACCATCAGCATACTGACCGCCGCCGTGGCGGCGATGGCATAGTAGCTTGAGCGGTTGGACGCGGCGTTCTTGACCACGAACAGCGCCATGACGATGAGCGCGGCGATGGCGCAAAGCGCCGTGATGAGCCCCAGCTCCTCACAGAGCACAGCCCACACCATGTCCATATCCGCCGCGAAAATGTCCACGAGCCAGCCGCGTCCCGCGCCCTGCCCGAACAGGCCGCCGCTCGCGGCGGCGCTCATGGCGCGAGCCTGCTGCCAGCCGCCGCCGTACACATCGTCCCAGACGTGTCCCCATGTGGCGAAGCGGTCGGCGATATATGGACGCACGGAGAGGACGAACATCACGGCGATACCCGCCGCGCCGATGGCGAGGATATTGGTGGCGAAGCTGCCGGAGCGCATGAACGAGATGACGAGGAAGGTCATGAAGAAGATGAGCGCCGTACCGAAGTCGCCCATGAGGGCGAGCGCCCCGACGCAGACGGCGGAGAAGCCGATGAAGAAGATGAGGTTACGGTTCACGAACAGGCGGTCAAGCGTCGCCGCACCGACGTAGATATAGCAGACCTTGACAAACTCCGAGGGCTGGAGCGAGAAGCCGCCGATGGAGATCCAGTTCCGTGCGCCATACGTCACCTTGGCAAGCACCAGCGTGAGCGCGAGCATGGCAAGCGCCGCCGCTCCCACCGCCCAGCGCAGCTTTTTCACGCGGCCAAGGTCGCGTGTCCACAGGCTCAAGAACACGAACAGGACAACGCCCGCGACGATGAGGATAAGCTGCTTGAGCATGGAGTTCGGCGTGCCGGAGGCGGTGACGGAGAGACCGAGCGTTGTGAGGAAAAAGGCCAGCGTTTCCGTCTCGAAGCCGCGAGAGCCGATACCGCGCACGATGAAGAAATACGCCCACTGTACGCCGCAGAGCGCCGCGAACGCGGCAGCCACCATGGCATCAGCCTCCGAGTTGAGGACGCACTGCTGGAACGCGAGCAGCACCTGCAAAACGCTGAGATAGAACAACGTAAGGGAGGGACGGATGCGCCGTCCGGGTGCGTGGCGGTATTGGAGAAGCCGCGCCCGCTCGTCCTCCGTCAAATCGACGAAGCGGCAGGGAATGCTTCCAAGGGTGAGCACGTCGGCATCCGCGATGCTCGTCCCCTGCGGGTCGGCGGGCTTGCCGTTGACCTCCGTGTGGGCGTGACCGAGCGGGTACACCGTCCACTCGCCCTCCGCAGAGCGCATGAGACAGGCGTGGGTCTTGGCGACGCTTGGCGCTTCAATACAGGCATCGGCGGAGCGACTGCGACCCAGAATACATTCCCAGTGGCGCAGCGGTATCATGATCTCGCCGGGGAGATAGAGATAGCCCCATGTCTCCGGCTCGTAGCGCTCGGAGAGCATACTGCGCACACAGCGCAGCAGAATGAGCACCGCCAGCAACGGGGCCAGATAGCGCGTCGCCAGCGCGAATATCTCCGCGCCGTGTCCGAACAGCAAATCGGTCAGTTCAAAGCTCAAGTGTCGCGTTCACCTCGTATCATGCGGTATCGTCATGTCGAGCTGTCAAAACCGCCAATCCCCCGAAAAGGAAGCCGCGACAACCGCTAGTCCCAGCCTCCCCGAAAGGGAGCGCCGCGACAACCTCCAATCCCTGCCTCCCCTGAAAGGGGAGGGGGACCGCGAAGCGGTGGAGGGGTT
>CAVIIB010000045.1:0-14032 GCA_963642815.1 Oscillospiraceae bacterium
AGGGGAGGCAGAGATTGGAAACCGTCGCAGTGCTCCCTTTCAGGGGAGGCTGGGGTGTGGTGGATATGCTTAAAGGGAGTCGTCCGATGGACGGCTCCCTTTGTGTATGGGTTTTTGTTCAGACCAGCTCGATGACGGCCATTTCTGCCGCGTCGCCACGGCGGGGCGCCGTGCGGGTAATGCGGGTGTAGCCGCCGTTGCGGTCGGCATACTTCGGCGCAATTTCATCGAACACCTTCTTGGCCACGTCCTCGTCGGTAATGAAGCGCAGCGCCAGACGATAGTTGGCGAGCCCCTGCTTCTTCCCAAGCGTGATCATCTTCTCCGCAAGAGGACGAATCTCCTTGGCTCGTGTGACGGTGGTCTCCATGCGGCCGGTCTTCAGGAAGTCAGTGACCTGCTGGCGCAGCATGGCCATACGAGCGGCCGTCGGCTTGCCGAGCTTGCGTGTTCCGGGCATTTTCGTTTACCTCCAAAAGTGAGTGTTACTTGGATTCTTCTTCGTTCGACAGGCTTAGTCCCATCATGGCAAGCTTCTGCATGACCTCTTCGAGGGACTTGCGTCCCAGATTGCGAACCTTGATCATCTCATCCTGCGTCTTGGACACGAGATCCTCCACGGTGTTGATGTTGGCTCGCTTGAGGCAGTTGAAGCTGCGCACGGACAGATCCAGCTCCTCGATCGTCATTTCGAGGATCTTGTCGCGCTGCGTGACCTTCTTTTCGACCACGGTGGAGTCCGTCCCAATGCTCTGGGACAGGTCCGTGAACAGGACAAAGTGGTCACACAGGATCTTCGCACCAAGGGAAACCGCGTCACGCGGGGTGATGGTGCGGTCCGTCCAGACCTCGATGGTCAGCTTGTCGTAGTCCGTGCGGTTGCCGACGCGGGTGTTCTCCACCGCGTAGTTGACCTTGAGCACGGGCGTATAGATCGAATCGACGGGGATGACCCCAGCCACCATCTGCGCGGGCTTGTTTTTCTCCGCGACCACATAGCCACGGCCATGGGAGAAGGTCAGCTCCATAGAGAGCGTGGCCTCCGGACCAAGGGTGGCGATGTGCAGATCGGGGTTGAGAACCTCCACCTCCGAATCCGCCTTGATGTCACCGGCCGTCACCTCGCACTCGCCGGACGCCTCGATATAAACGGTCTTGGCTGTCTCGCTGTGCAGACGGGCGATGATGCTCTTGACGTTGAGCACGATCTCCGTAACGTCCTCCTTGACGCCGGGGATCGTAGAGAACTCATGCTGGATGCCGGCGATCTTGATGGTCGTGACGGCGGTGCCGGGAAGCGAACTGAGCAGCACGCGGCGCAGGGAGTTACCAAGGGTCGTGCCGTAGCCTCTCTCCAGAGGCTCAATGACAAACTTGCCATAGCTCTCGTCGTTGGGATTCTCGATGCACTCAATGCGCGGCTTCTCGATCTCTATCATGAATTCATACCCTCCTTTTCAGTATGCGCCACAGGGCGCCATTGCGGTTTTGCAGCTTTCCAATTGAGGGCTATATTACTTAGAATACAACTCGACGATCAGGTGCTCCTCGATGGGCAGATCAATGTCTTCCTTCGCGGGCGTACCCGTCACCTTGGCAAGCATATTGGCCGCATCGTACTCCAGCCACTTCGGCGGCTGGCGGGAGGAATTGGCTTCCACGTTGGACTTGAGCTTCTCAAGGTCGCGGCTGGAGGACTTCACGCCGATGACCATGCCGGGCTTCACGAGGAAGCTCGGAATGTTGACCTTGCGGCCATTGACGGTGAAGTGACCGTGGTTGATGAGCTGACGCGCCTCGGCGCGGCTCATGGCGAAGCCCAGACGGTAGACCGTGTTGTCGAGACGGGACTCCAGAATGGCGAGCAGGTTCTCGCCGGCCTGACCGGGACGACGGGATGCCAGCTCGAAGTAGCTGCGGAACTGGCTCTCCAGCACGCCGTAATAGCGCTTGGCCTTCTGCTTCTCACGAAGCTGTTGGCCGTATTCAGAGGTCTTGCTGCGTCCCTGTCCGTGCATTCCGGGAGGATACGCACGACCGACCATAGCGCACTTTTCGGTGTAGCAGCGGTCGCCCTTGAGGAAGAGCTTCTGATTCTCCCGACGGCAGAGGCGGCACACCGCTTCAGTATATCTAGCCATTATTTCTTTCCTCCTTACTCAGACGCGACGACGCTTGGGCGGACGGCATCCGTTGTGGGGGATGGGCGTGACGTCCTTGATCATCGTGACTTCCAAACCCACGGTCTGGAGGGCGCGGATAGCCGCTTCACGGCCACTACCGGGACCCTTGACAAAGACCTCGACGGTCTTGAGGCCATGCTCCATCGCGGCACGAGCCGCCGTCTCCGCCGCCGTCTGCGCGGCAAACGGGGTGGACTTACGGCTGCCACGGAAGCCCATGCCACCGGCGGAGGCCCAAGAAAGGGCGTTGCCGTTGGTGTCGGTTATCGTGACCATGGTGTTGTTGAAGGAGGAGCTGATATGAACCTGACCCTTCTCGATGTTCTTCCGCTCTCTGCGGCGGGTTCTGACCTTTTTCTTAGGTGCTGCCATAACTCTCTCCCCTCCTTACTTCTTCTTGTTGGCAATGGTGCGCTTCGGGCCCTTGCGGGTACGAGCGTTGGTTTTGGTGCGCTGACCGCGAACGGGAAGTCCGCGACGGTGGCGCATACCACGGTAGGAGCCGATCTCGGTCAGGCGCTTGATGTCAAGCGCGTTGGAGCGGCGGAGGTCGCCCTCCACCATGTAGTGCTTGTCGATGCACTCACGGATGAGAGCCTCTTCCGCGTCGGTGAGATCCTTGACGCGGGTATCGGGGTTGATACCGGTCTGCTCGAGTATCTTTTTTGCGGATGTCCTGCCGATTCCGTAGATGTAGGTAAGACCTATCTCGATACGCTTATCCTTGGGCAGGTCAACGCCGGAGATTCGTGCCATCTTTCGCAATCAATCCTTTCGTTTCAAAGATAGACAATTCAACCTTGTCTCTGCTTATGCTTCGGGTTGGGGCAAATGACCATGACCCGGCCATGGCGCTTGATGACCTTGCACTTTTCGCACATGGGCTTAACGCTGGGTCTGACTTTCATTTTTAAAGCCTCCTTAACTGTTGCTTCGGTATTAAACGGTTTGTTACTTCGTCCGCCAGGTAATGCGACCGCGGGTAAGATCGTAGGGCGACATCTGCACCGTGACCTTATCCCCCGGAAGAATACGGATGAAATTCATCCGCAGCTTGCCGGAAATGTGGGCCAAGATCGTGTGTCCGCCGCCGATGTCCACTTGGAACATCGTGTTGGGCAGGGATTCGATCACCGTACCCTCCAGCTCGATAACGTCATCTTTCGCCAAGTTGGTCTCCCTTCTTTGGGGCGGCCTCCGCCGCCTGTGCCAATGTCGTTCTGATTTGCTTGTCCGTGGTCGGCGCCTCGCTCACGCGAGCGATCCGGCGCACATGCCTAATTCCCTTCTGCTTGGGAGAATCGAGCCTTTTCAGCCTGCCGTCGGCAAGCCGCAGCCGCCCGTTTTCCTCCCCGACGACCTGATACAGCCGTCCCCTGTCATGCCCCGCAAGGGACACGACCACGTCATATGGCGCGGGTACGGTCATATCTGATCCTCCGTGAAGGTGAGGATCTCAGGGTCTCCGCTCGAAATGGCGATGGTGTTTTCGTAGTGCGCGGCGAGCTTTCCGTCCGCCGTGACGACCGTCCAGTCGTTTTTCAGCGTCCGAACGTCCCACGTTCCCACAGCCACCATCGGCTCGACCGCGATGGTCATGCCGCTGACAAGCCTCGGCCCTCTCCCGGCAGCGCCGAAATTCGGCACCTCCGGCGCTTCGTGCATCACGGTACCGACACCATGCCCCACATATTCGCGGATCACGGAGAAGCCATTCGCTTCAACGTATTCCTGCACCGCGTGGGATATGTCGCCGATACGATAACCTGCACGGGCGAATTTCATCCCCTCGTAAAAGCTCTGCCGCGTGACCTCGACGAGGCGCTTGGCCTCCTCGCTGCACTCGCCGACCAGAAAGGTCGCCGCGCAGTCGCCGACATAGCCGTCATAGGTCGCTCCCACATCCACGCTGACGATGTCGCCGTTGCGGATGACGCGAGAGCCGGGGATGCCGTGGATCACCTCTTCGTTGATGGAAATACAGACGCTTGCGGGAAAGCCCCCATAGCCCTTGAAGGTGGGGACAGCGCCGCTTTTCCGAATGAAGCGATCAACTTCCTTGTCTATCTGAGCGGTAGTCACGCCCGGCGCTACCATATCCCGTGCCAGAGCACGGGCAGCCGCGGTAATTCTTCCCGCCTTGCGCATACGCTCGATTTCCCGCGGGGATTTGATGACGATTGAACTCATATCCCCAATGCCTTGCATATCTCCGCCGTGGTCGCCTCAATGCTGGGCTGATTCATCACGGTTTTGAGCTTTCCGCGTTCACGATAGAACGCAATGAGGGGTTCGGTCTGGCTGTGGTAGGTCTCCAGACGGGCGCGGACGGTTTCGGGCGCGTCGTCCTTACGGATCGACAGCTCACCGCCGCAGGCGTCGCAGATACCCTCGACCTTGGAGGGCGCGTTGACGATGTGGTAGCTCGCGCCGCAGGCCACGCAGGTGCGACGGCCGGACATACGCTCGATGATGACCTCATCCGCGACCTCAAGATCCACCGCCCAGTCGATGTCGACACCCTGCTGCTCCATGGCCTCGGCCTGAGGGATCGTGCGGGGCACGCCGTCCAGAATATAGCCATTGGCGCAATCGGGCGCAGCCAGCGCGTCCGCCAGTATGCCGATGATGACCTCATCGGGGACGAGCGCACCCGCGTCCATGAAGGACTTTGCCTTGAGGCCGGTGGGTGTGCCCGCCTTGACGGCGGCGCGGAGGATGTTGCCGGTGGAAATGGTGGGGATTCCGAGCTTTTTGGCAAGGATCTCCGCCTGTGTGCCTTTTCCGGCGCCGGGAGCGCCAAGCATAATAAGCTTCATGGCACGTTACCTCTTATTCAAGGAAGCCCTTGTAGTGGCGCATCAGCATCTGGCTTTCCAGCGCCTGTACCGTCTCAAGCGCAACGCCCACCACGATGATGATGGAGGTGCCGCCGAGGGACAGACCCACCTGCTGCGCGACATTGGAGTAGATACTCACAATGTAGGGCACAGCGGCGATAATGCACAGATAAATGCTGCCAAAGAGGGTGATTTTGTTCAGAACCTTCTGGATATACTCGCTGGTCGGCTTGCCGGGACGATAGCCGGGGATGAAGCCGCCGTTCTTGCGAAGGTTGTTGGAAATCTCGATGGGGTTGAACTGGATCGTGGAGTAGAAGTAGCCGAAGAACACGATCAGCAGTGCGTAGAAGATGACGTAGGTCCAGGTGTTCGTCTTCTGAACGTAGGTCCAGAACGAGCCGCCCCAGCCGGCAAGCTGCGCCACGGTGGCGGGCAGGCTGGCGATGGACTGGGCGAAGATGATGGGCATAACGCCGGACATATTCACCTTCATGGGGAGGTGCGTGGACTGACCGCCGTACATCTTGCGACCAACAACGCGCTTGGAGTACTGCACCGGAATACGGCGCTCGGCGTTGGAGACGAACACGATCAGGACGATCATGAGCACCGCGCCGAGAAGCTGGAGCAGCGCCGCCCACCATACAAGCGTACCGCCCGCGATGTTGGAAATGCTGGAGATGACGGAGGTGGGGAAGCGGCTCACGATGCTGGCAAAGAGGATGATGGAAATGCCGTTGCCAATGCCGAACTCGGTGATCTGCTCGCCCAGCCACATGATGAGCGCGGAGCCGGAGGTGAAGGTCATGATGATGACAATCGCCGCCCAGATACCGCTGCCGTCATCGGTCAGCAGGCCGTTGTTCTTGATGAGGATATAGTAGGCGAAGCCCTGAAGCAGGCCGATCGCCACGGTTGCATAGCGGGTGATGGAGGCGATCTTCTTGCGCCCCTCCTCGCCCTCCTCCTTGCTCATGCGCTCCAGCGCGGGGATAGCCACGCAGAGGAGCTGGATGATGATGGAGGCGTTGATGTAGGGCTGGATGGACAGCGCGAAGATGGTCGCGGAGGAGAATGCGCCGCCGGACATGACGTTGTACAGGCCAAGGACGGTATTCTCCAGGCTGGTGAAGTACTGCTGGAGGTACTGGACGTTGACGTAGGGCACCGGCACGGCATTGCCGACACGGTACAGCAGGACAACGAAAAGTGTGAAGAGGATTTTCTTGCGGATGTCCTCTATCTTCCAGGCATTTGCAAACGTCTTAAACACGTCAGACCACCTCGGCCTTTCCGCCGGCGGCCTCTATCTTCTCTTTGGCTGTGGCGGAGAAAGCCTTGGCACGGACAGTCAGCTTCTTGGTCAGCTCGCCCTCGCCGAGAATTTTCACGCCGTAGGTGCATTTGGACAGAACGCCGCAGTCAAGCAGCGTCTGCGCATCGACCTCAGCGCCGTTTTCAAAGCGCTCAAGAGCGGAGACGTTGACGGATTCCAGCCGCTTGGCAAAGATGTTGTGGAAGCCGCGCTTGGGGATGCGGCGAGCCAGAGGCATCTGACCGCCCTCGAAGCCGACACGGACACCGCCACCGGAGCGAGCCTTCTGACCCTTGTGACCGCGACCGGCGGTTTTGCCGTTGCCGGTGGCGTAGCCACGACCCTTACGCTTGGCAACATGGGTGCTGCCGGGAGCGGGAGTGAGATTGTAAAGTTCCATGGTTTCCCCTCCTTATTCTTCGCTGACCTTGACAAGGTAGCCGATCTGGGCGATCTTGCCGCGGGTCTGGGGATTGTCGGGCTGCACGGTGGACTGACCGATCTTGTGCAGACCGAGGGAAGCGGCGGTCGCGATATGCTTATCGTGACGGCCATTGAGACTCTTGACGAGCTCGATCTTCAGTTTCTTTTCCATCGTCACGCCTCCTTACAGCTCGGAAACGTCTTTGCCGCGCATGGCCGCGACCTGCTGCGCGTTGCGCAGGCTGGTCAGACCCTGCATGGTGGCGGCGACGACGTTCTGGGGGTTATGCGAGCGCAGGCACTTGGCGCGGATGTCGCTAATGCCGGCGGCCTCGACCACGGCGCGGACGGCAGAACCGGCGATAACGCCGGTACCGGGGGCGGCGGGCTTCAGCAGCACGCGACCAGCGCCGAACTCACCGATGACCTCATGGGGAATGGTCGTTCCCTGAAGCGTGATGGTGGTGATGTTTTTCTTCGCATCCTCAAGGCTCTTGCGGATGGCCTCGGAGACCTCGTTGGCCTTGCCCAAGCCGTAGCCGACACGACCCTTGCCGTCGCCGACGACGCTCAGCACCGCGAAGCGCATGATACGACCGCCCTTGACGGTCTTGGCGACACGGTTGATGGAAACTACTTTCTCGGTAAATTCCTGGGGCTCCTCGTCCCTGCGGCCACGTCCGCGGCGATCATTCTGATATGCCATAATTTCGTTTCCTCCTCCCGTTAGAATTTGAGGCCGCCCTCACGGGCACCCTCGGCCAGAGCCTGCACACGACCATGATAGACATAGCCGCCGCGGTCAAAGACCACTGTTTCGATACCGGCGGCCAGCGCACGCTCGGCAATCATCTCGCCGACCTTGGTGGCGGCATCCTTATTGGAGCCAAGTCCCTCGAAGCCCTTCTCATTGGAAGCGGCGGCGGCAAGCGTCTTGCCCGCCACATCATCGATGACCTGTGCATAAATGTGCTTTTCGCTGCGGAAAACGCACAGACGCGGACGTTCGGGTGTGCCGGAGATCTTCCCGCGAATCCGGCTGTGACGTCTGTCACGCTTCGCTCTCGTATCGGGTCTAGAAACCATTGGTCACACCTCCTTATTTCGCGCCGGTCTTGCCTTCCTTGCGGATGATATGCTCGTCGGCGTACTTAATGCCCTTGCCCTTGTAAGGCTCCGGCGGACGCTTGGCTCGCACATCGGCCGCAAATTGGCCGACCTTCTGTTTATCTACACCCTTGACAATGACCTGGTTGGGGTTGGGCACTTCCGTATACACGTCGTCCGTATCGGGGACGATGACCTGATGGGAGTAGCCAAGGTTCATGACCAGATTCTTGCCTTCCTTTGCGGCACGGTAGCCCACGCCGTTGATCTCCAGCGTCTTGGAGAACTCCTCGGTCACACCGACGACCATGTTATGCACGAGTGTGCGGGTCAGTCCGTGGAGAGAACGCATCTCCTTGTCGTCGCTGGGACGCTCGACGGTGATGACACCGTTGTCGAGCTTGACGGTCATGCGGGGATCGACATCGAGCGACAGAGCGCCCTTCGGTCCCTTCACATGGATATGATTGCCCTCGATCTTCACATCAACGCCCGCCGGGACGGTGATGGGGGCTCTTCCGATTCTAGACATAGTTCAAGCCCCTCCCTTACCAAACGAACGCGAGGACCTCGCCGCCGACATGGAGCTCGCGAGCCTTTTTGTCGGTGATGACGCCCTTGGAGGTGGAGATGATGGCGATACCAAGTCCGCGCAGAACGCGGGGAAGCTCATCCGCGCCGGCGTAAACACGCAGGCCGGGCTTCGACACGCGGCGCAGGCCGGTGATGGCCTTTTCCTTGCCGGGGAGATACTTCAATGTGATGCGGATAACGCCCTGTGTGCCGTCGTCGATGAGTTGGAAGGACTTGATGTAGCCCTCGTTGTAGAGCAGCTCAGCGATGCTCTTTTTCATCTTGGAGGCGGGGATATCCACGGTTTCATGCTTGGCCGATCCGGCGTTGCGGATGCGGGTCAGCATATCGGCAATGGGGTCTGTGATCTGCATTTTGGATTGCTCCTCCTTCATTCAGAGTTACCGCTCTCGCGGTTTTGCCGGGAGGTTCCGCGCCAATACGCGATTGGACGCGGCCTTTCACCGGGGTTTTACATTTTGCTTCGTCCCGTCCCTCCGCGATTTGCGGAGGGATACGGAACGGAATTTTGGCTTCGCCCTGCGGCGATTTACCAAGAGGCCTTTCTGACACCCGGAATTTGACCTTTGTAGGCTAATTCGCGGAAGCAGATACGGCAGATACCGTAGTCACGCAGATAGGCGTGGGGACGGCCACAGATCTTGCAGCGGTTATACTTGCGGGTGGAGTACTTGGCAGGACGCTGCTGCTTCAATTTCATAGAAAGTTTCGCCATGTTTTCCTCCTCCTTAACCTGCGAACGGAGCGCCCATCAGCTTTAGGAACTCACGGGCTTCCTCGTCGGTCTTCGCTGTGGTGCAGATTGCAATGTTCATGCCGCGCAGCTTTTCGATCTTATCGTAGTCGATTTCCGGGAAAATGATCTGCTCCTTCAGACCGAGGGAGTAGTTGCCGCGGCCATCGAATGCGTCGGGGCTGATGCCGCGGAAGTCGCGGACACGGGGCAGCGCCACGTTAAACAGACGGTCGAGGAACTCCCACATACGATCCTGACGGAGCGTGACCTTCACGCCGACCTTCATGCCCTCACGGAGCTTGAAGTTGGCGACGGACTTCTTCGCAACGGTGGCGACGGCCTTCTGACCGGTCAAGGCGGTGATGTCCTTGATAACGGCATCGAGCGCCTTGGCGTTGTCCTTGCAGTCACCGCAGCCCACGGACACGACGATCTTGTCGAGGCGAGGGATCTGCATGGTGGATTTATACTGGAACTTCTGCATGAGGGCGGGAGCGACCTCGTTCAGATACATTTCTTTCAGTCTGGTCATGTCCTGTTCCCCCTTTACAGACTCGCGCCGCAATGCTTGCAGACGCGGATGCTCTTGCCGTTTCCATCGGCCTTGTGGGCAACGCGGGTCGCCTTGCCGCACTTGGGGCAAACGACCTGCACCTTGCAGGCGTAGATGGGGGTCTCCATCTTGATGATGCCGCCCTCATCCTGCTGGTTGCGGGGCTTGCGGTGCTTGCTCGCGACGTTCACGCCGGCGACGATGACCTTGCCGACCTTGGGCTGCGCCGCAAGGACCTTGCCCTGTTTGCCCTTGTCCTTGCCGGACAGAACGACGACGGTGTCGTCTTTACGAATTTCCATTTGCACGGCCTCCTTAAATCACTTCCGGAGCCAGAGACAGGATCTTCATGTAATCCTTGTCGCGCAGCTCACGGGCGACCGGCCCAAAGATACGGGTGCCGGTGGGGTTGCCGTCCTCGCGGATCAGGACCGCGGCGTTCTCGTCAAAGCGGACGTAGGTGCCGTCGGCACGGCGCACGCCCTTAGCGGTACGCACGATAACGGCCTTGACGACATCGCCCTTCTTGACCGAGCCGCCGGGAGCGGCCTTGCGCACGGACGCGACGATGACATCGCCGATGTTGCCGTACTTGCGCTTGGAACCGCCCAGCACACGGATGGTTTTGATCTCTTTGGCGCCGGTGTTGTCGGCGACCTTCAGATAGGTTTCAGCCTGTATCATTTCGGCGCCTCCTTACTTGGCTTTCTCAAGGATTGCGACCACGCGCCAGCGCTTGTCCTTGGACAGGGGGCGGGTCTCCATCACACGGACGCGGTCGCCGATGCCGCACTCGTTGTTCTCGTCGTGCGCCTTGAGGCGATAGGTACGTCCAATAATCTTCTTATAACGCTTATGCGCGACACGGTCCTCCACGATGACGACGACGGTCTTGTCCATCTTGTCGGAAACGACCTTGCCCACGCGGGTCTTACGGCTGGTTGTTCTCACTTCACTCATCTTCAAGCCTCCTCGCTGACCTGCTTCTCACGGAGCACGGTCTTTACCCGGGCGATGTCCCGACGCAGAGCGGGAATCTTCAGGGGGTTGTCAAGATGGTTGGTGGCGTGCTGCATACGGAGCATGAAAAGGTCTTTCTTCATCTCCACCAGCTTCGCGTTCAGCTCGCTTTCGGAAAGGGAGCGGATCTCTTCGGCCTTCATTATGCTTCGCCTCCAGTCTCAACGGTTTCATCAGTCTCCACAAGACCCTCGCGCATGATGAACTTGGTCTTGCAGGGCAGCTTATGGCTGGCAAGGCGGATGGCCTCACGCGCCACTTCCTCGCTCACGCCGCCGACCTCGAACAGAACGCGGCCGGGCTTGACGACGGCGACCCAGTACTCCGGGGAGCCCTTACCGGAGCCCATACGGGTCTCGGCGGGCTTTGCCGTCACGGGCTTGTCGGGGAAGATCTTGATCCAGACCTGACCGCCACGCTTCATGTAACGGTTCATGGCGACACGGGCAGCCTCGATCTGGTTCGCGGTGATCCAGCAGGGCTCGGTGGCCACAATGCCGTAATCGCCGTAGGCCAAGAAGTTGCCACGAGTGGCTTTGCCCTTCATGCGGCCACGCTGTACACGGCGATATTTGACTCTCTTAGGCATCAGCATTACGCATTGCCTCCTTCCTTCGCTGCCGCGGGAGCGGCAGGAGCGGCGGGACGGGACTGCTGGGGACGGTTGCCCTGATAGCCCTGACCCTGACGGTTGTAGCCGCCGCGATTGTCGCGGTTGCCACCGCCGCTGCGGTTGTCGCGGTTATAGCCGCCACGGTTGTCACGGTTGCCGCCGCCGTTGCGGTTGTAGCCGCCACGACCACGACGGTCGCCGTCACGACGGTCACGACGGTTGTCGCGACGATTCATGTCCATGACACGCGGCGAGGTGCGCAGCGTGGTGGTGAGGATCTCTCCCTTGTAGATCCAGACCTTGACGCCGATGCGGCCATAGGTGGTCGCAGCCTCGGCGAAGCCGTAGTCGATGTCGGCACGGATGGTCTGGAGGGGGATGGTGCCCTCGTGATAGCTCTCGGAGCGGGCGATCTCAGCGCCGCCGAGACGACCACCGCACTGGACCTTGATACCCTTTGCGCCCATACGCATGGCGCGACCGATGGCGTTCTTCATCGCACGGCGGAAGCCGATGCGCTTCTCAAGCTGCTGGGCAATATTTTCCGCGACGAGCTGGGCGTTGACATCCGGGCTGCGGACTTCAACGATGCTCAGCGCCACGGGCTTGCCGATCATCTTCTCGACCTCGAGACGAAGCCGCTCGATCTCCGCGCCGCCCTTGCCGATCACGACGCCGGGGCGGGAGCAGTGGATGAAGATGCGAACCTTCGCGCTGTCGCGCTCGATCTCGATGGTGGGAACACCGGCGGAATAAAGGGTCTTCTTGAGGAATTTGCGGATTTTATAGTCCTCGACGATCAGGTCGCCGACCTTATCGGGACGCGCATACCAGCGGGAATCCCAGTCTTTGATGACGCCCACGCGCATACCGTGGGGATGAACTTTCTGTCCCATATTCTGCCTCCTCCCTTATTCTTTCTCAGCCACGGTCAGGGTGATGTGGCTGGTGCGTTTGTTGATACGGTACATACGGCCATGGGCACGGGGCTGACCGCGCTTCAGGATGGGACCGGCAGTGGCGAGGCACTCTTTGACATAGAGGTTGTCCGGGTCCATCTCGTGGTTATTTTCCGCGTTCGCGCAGGCGCTCTTCAGCAGCTTCAGCAGCGGCTCACACGCGCTTTTCGGAGTTGCACGCAGAATCGCCTCGGCATACTTCGTGTCGCGACCCTTGATGAGCTCGCACACGATCTGCACCTTACGGGGAGAAATGCGGATGAATTTCGCTTTTGCAGTTGCTTCCATTTCCGCTCCTCCTTACTTCGTCTTGCTTCCGGCGTGACCACGGAAGGTGCGCGTCGGAGCGAATTCGCCCAGCTTGTGGCCGACCATATCCTCCGTGACATACACGGGAACGTGGCGGCGACCGTCGTGGACGGCGATGGTGTGGCCGACAAAGGACGGGAAAATGGTGGAAGCGCGAGACCATGTCTTGACGACCTTCTTCTCGCCCGCCTTGTTCATCTCGTCCACGCGCTTGAGCAGCTCAGGGGCGGCAAACGGGCCTTTCTTGATGCTTCTTGACATTTATCTTCCCTCCTTATTTGGCGTTACGGCGCTTGACGATGAACTTATCCGAAGCGTTCTTCTTCTTGCGCGTCTTATAGCCGAGAGTGGGCTTGCCCCAAGGCGTAACAGGACCGGGACGACCGATGGGCGACTTGCCCTCGCCGCCGCCGTGGGGGTGATCCACCGGGTTCATGACAGAACCGCGGACGGTGGGACGCCAGCCCATGTGGCGCTTACGACCGGCCTTACCGATGGAGATGTTGGCGTGGTCGGCGTTGCCGACGGTACCGATGGTCGCCTTGCAGTTCATGCGGATCTTGCGCATTTCGCCGGACGGCAGACGGACGGTTGCCAGAGCGCCCTCCTTGGCCATGAGCTGCGCCGCGTTACCGGCGCCACGGACGAGCTGCGCACCCTTGCCGGGGTAAAGCTCGATGTTGTGGATGAAGGTGCCGACGGGGATGTTCGCGAGGGGCAGGCAGTTGCCGGCCTTGATGTCAGCGGCGGGGCCGGACACGACGGTGTCTCCGGCCTTCAGTCCGGCGGGAGCGATGATGTAGCGGCGCTCGCCGTCGGGATACTCGCACAGCGCGATGAACGCGGAGCGGTTGGGGTCGTACTCAAGGCGGAGGACGGTCGCGGGATCGTTCTCGCGGTCACGCTTGAAGTCGATGATACGGTACTTCTGCTTGTTACCGCCGCCGTGATGGCGGGTGGTGATGCGGCCATAGCTGTTACGACCAGCGTGCTTTTTGAGCTTCTCGGTCAGGCTTTTCTCAGGGCGGGCGTGCTTGTCAACACCCTCGAAGCCGGAGACCGTCATGTGACGCCGTGCGGGCGTTACGGGCTTATAAGTTTTCAGTGCCATCTTTCTTCCTCCCTTACGCCATGCCCTCGAAGATCTCGATGTTCTTCGAGTCGGCGGAGAGCTTCACAACGGCCTTTTTCCAGCTGGCTGTCTTACCGGCGGGATAGCGGCCCTGCTGACGCTTTTTGCCATGCACGTTGATGGTGGTGACCTTGATCACGGTGACGCCGAAGATTTCCTCGACAGCCTTCTTGATCTCGATCTTGTTCGCGTCCTTGGCGACCTCAAACGCATACTTTTTGATGTCCAGGTCTTCCATGGACTGC
>CAVIIB010000046.1:0-13635 GCA_963642815.1 Oscillospiraceae bacterium
ATGAGCCTCCGTTCGGGCGCGGCGCAAGGGACATCTGCCCCGCGATATGGTATGATGTGTAATTCGTTTCATAGAATGACAAGGGGCATTATAGCAGAAAACGCGCCGCTTGGGAAGCAAAAAATTACAAATTCATGCACGGAAACGGGCAAAAGCCCCCCTTTAGAGAAATTTTTTCGCATTGTTCATAATTTGTTCATCATTACTATGGAAGAAAATGATATTCTGCTAGCGTTATGCAAAATGAACAAAAACAACAGATGCGCCACGAGCTGAAATACCCGCTCGGACGCGGGGAATATGCCGCGCTGCGCCAGCGCTGCTCGCTCGTGATGGGGCGTGACAGCCACGCGGACGCGGACGGCGGCTACCGTATCGAGAGCCTGTATTTCGACGATCTTGCCGACTCCGCGCTGCTCGCGAATTATGCGGGTGTCTCGTTCCGCGAGAAATTCCGCATCCGCCGCTACAACGGCAATAACGCCACGCTCCACCTCGAAAAGAAGATCAAGCGCGGCGGTCTCGGCACAAAGCTGTCCGCCCCCATGACGGCGGCGGAGCTGGAAGCCCTGCGGCACGGCGAGCTCGGCTGGATGATGAAGCGGGAGGACGCGCTCGTGCGGGAGCTTTACGTCCGCATGAAAACCGAGGGGCTGCGCCCGAAAACGCTGGTGAGCTACCGGCGCGAGCCGTTCGTGTACGCACCGGGGAATGTCCGCGTGACCTTTGACTACGACATCCGCAGCGGCGTCTGCTCAACCGCACTGCTGGACGGCGCTGTGCTCGTCCCGTCCAATCCGGGGCTGGTGCTGATGGAGGTCAAGTGGGACGACTACCTCCCCGACATCATCCGCGACATTCTCCAAGAGGGCTCTCTGCGCGTGAGCGCCTTTTCCAAATACGCTACCTGTCGTCGCTACGACATATAAAACATAAGGGAGACAACACATGAGCTTCAAAGACATCTTCAAATCCAGCTTCCTCGAAACCGTTCCGGACATCTCCGTGACCGACATTCTTCTCGCCATGCTTTTTGCCTGTGTGCTGGGCGGCTTCATCTTCTTCATCTACAAGAAAACCTTCCAAGGCGTGATGTATTCCTCCGGCTTCGGTATCACACTGGTCGCCCTCTCCATGGTGACGACACTCGTCATCCTCGCCGTCACCTCCAACGTCGTGCTCTCGCTCGGCATGGTCGGCGCTCTGTCCATCGTCCGCTTCCGCGCCGCCATCAAGGAGCCGTTTGAGATCGTGTTCCTGTTCTGGTCGCTCGCCTGCGGCATCGTGATAGGTGCGGGAATGTTCCTGCTCGCCGTCATCGGCAGCCTTGTCATCGGCCTCATTCTCGTTGTGTTTGCCCGCCGCAAAATTGGCGAGCACCCCTATATCCTCGTCGTCAGCCTCGCCGACGCGACCGCTGAGGCGGAGGCCGCTGCCCTCATTGGTCGCGCCGTCGGCAAATACAGCGTCAAGGCCAAGACCGTCACCGCCGACGGTATCGAGCTTACCTGCGAGGTGCAGCTCAAGGGCAACGACAGCGGCTTTGTCTCCGCGCTCAGCGGCGTGGAGGGCGTTCGCTCCGCCTCGCTCGTGAGCTATAACGGTCAATTCGCCAATTGACATTGCCACCATCGGAATTATAATGAGGGGGAAGCGTTGCGCTTCCCCCTTTGTCATGTCAGGTATTCGGTTGAAAGTCCATCTGGCAGAGGAATTTTCCCTCGCCACGGCAAAGGAGCGTGTCGCCGTCCAGTGACCAAGACAGCGCGACCTCCTCTCCGGGCTTTGCCTCGGCGCGGTAGTCGATGGTGAGGTTTTTGAGCGTGTGCCCACGGTGGAAATCCATGTCCGGCAGGTCGCACATCCAGTCGAGGTAGCAGGCGTTGTTCGCGTGTCCGTTGAGGTCGCAGTCGCGGTAGCTCACGCGGTGCAGCGTCCGCTGTGCAAGCTCCTCCGGCAGCCGCAGCGCCTTTGGCCACGGATAGGGCTTGTCCGGCGGGTTCTTTTCCACGAGGTCGATACGCGGTATTTTGGGCGATAGCATACTCCGCGTCTCGGAGTCGAACAGCACCCAGAGCGCACAGCCATGGATAAAGGCATGACCGTCCGCGTCGCGGATCTGGTACTGCCACGGATAAATTCCCATGCGCGGCTCACCCGCCCACACGATCATCTCCACCGTCTCCTCACAGACGGGCAGCCGCTCGCAGCTGCAGCCGAGGCGGGCGACGATCCAGTTGAGTCCCTTCTGCTCCATCGTGCGCGGGCCGACACCGTGGCTTTCCGTTAAAATTTCACTCGCGTCCTGAAACATCCAGAGCAGCCCCGACGGACGAAGCTGCCCGCTGATGTCACAGACGCGGACGTTGATATGGATTTGTTCTCTATGCGTCACATTCATGCCTTGATTATAGCACTATTTCATCAAAAAAGGAAGCGAAAAACGTGGATTCCATTCTGAATATCATCTTCCAAAACGCCGCCCTGCACCCCAGCGCTCTTTGCCTCGCCGATAGGCACGGCACACTTTGCTACGGCGAATACCGCGCCCGTATCTGCGGTGTGGCGGCGGAGCTTAGGCGGCGCGGCTTGCCCGCAGGGGCGCGGGTGCTGCTGCGCTGCACACAGGATATGGATTTTCTCGTGCTGCTGCACGGCATACAGCTCGCGGGCGGCGTGTCCGTTCCGATGGAAAAGGGCTGTGCCGAGGCGCGTATCGAGCAGACCGCCGCGCAGACGGAGGCATGGGCCGTGCTTGACCCGTCAGCATTTGCCTGTCTGACCGCCGGTGACGAGGGCTTCACCCTCCCGGCGGCGGACGCGCCCTCGCTCATCCTGTTCACGACCGGCACGACCGGCGCACCCAAGGGTATCTCGCTGCGCCATCGGGCGGATGTGGCCGTCGCGGAGAATATTTTCCACGGCGTTTCCATGCGTCCCGGCAATGTGGAGGTCTGCCCCATGCCGCTCAACCACTCCGCCGGGCTGCGGCGCTATTTCTCCGATATGCTCGCCGGTGGCAGCTTCATCATCCTCGACGGGCTGCTTGCCGTGCGCCGCCTCTTTGAAGCCATCGACGGCTATGGCGCAAGCTCCTGCGCCCTGTCCCCCGCCGCGCTCCCGCTGATCTTCCGGCTGACGGGTGAACGGCTCGCGGACTATGACGGGCGGCTCGATTTCATGAGCTTCGGCAGCGCCGTATTCGCCGAGGCAGACCGCGAACGGCTCATTGCCATGCTTCCCAATACGCGCATTTACGACCTCTACGGCTCGACGGAGGCGGGCGTGAGCTGCGTGTCGCTGGTGTCGGGCGCGGAGGCTGCGCCGCGCTGTATCGGACGACCAAGCGTCAATGCACGGCTCAAAATATTCGACGCAGACGGTCACGAAAAGACCGCCAGCGCGGATGACCCCGGTCTGCTCGCATGGGGCGGCGCTATGCTGGCCGACGGCTACTGGCGCGACGAGGCGCTCACCGCCAAGACCTTTTCCGGCGGCTTTGTCCACACGAACGACCTCGGCTATACCGACGAGACAGGGCGCGTGTTCCTGCTCGGACGGGCGGACGATGTGGTGAACGTCGGCGGGCGCAAGATCGCCCCCGGCGAGGTCGAGGAGGAGGCCAAGCGCTGCCCCGGCGTGGCCGACTGTGCCTGTGTCGGCGTACCAGACCCTCTCTCCGGCGAGGCGCTGGCGCTGTTTTATGAGGGCGAGCAGTTGGACGAAAGGACGCTCCGCGAACACCTCCGCGCCGCGTTAGAGCCATACAAGCTCCCCGCCCGGATCACATGGCTGGAGGCCCTACCCCGCACCTACAACGGCAAGCTCGACCGAAAGGCGCTGCGGGGATAAGCAAAAGACGCGACCACGCAGGCCGCGTCTTCTTCGTTATTGCTTCGCTGCCGCGTCTAGGGCGGCGGCGGCCTTTGCGCCTATTTTCCGGCGGTAGATGTCCACGGCGGCATCCCAATCCTCATAGCCCGCCGTGCCGCGCCGGTCATCCAGCCCGTAGCTTTCAACAAGATAGGACGAAAGCCAGCGCGTGAATTTAATAGAGCCGAAGATATTCGTGTGCGTGTTGTCCATGAAGTCCGAGAGTGTGAGTCCCACATCGTCATAGACCGCCCGCTCGTTGAAGTTGACCACGCCGTAGCCACGCTCCCGCGCCATGTCGGCAAACCAGTTGAGCCGCTCCTTTTGGTTGACGTGCGCCAGCAGCGGCGCGGCGACGAACAGAACCTCGATGTCGTTTTCGTCGCAGTAGTCCAAAAGCTCCTCAAACGCCCGCACGGCGCGTTCCTGCGGCTCGGTGCGTATTTCGCTGGTGGCAAAATAGCTCTGCTCATCCTGCACATTACGGAGAAATGCGTCCGTATAATAGCTGCACTTCGTCCCGTCATCCTCCGCCGGAAGAAAATCCGCCGCCTCCAGCTCGCTCCACCGCGCATGGAAGCGCAGCACCGGGAAATAGTATTCCAGCGCCTCATACGGCCAATAGCGCTGGTAGGCGCAGAGCCGCGTCACCAGCCGCAGCCGCGTGAGGTCAAGCGGGAGATAGTCGATGATGTTGTGGAGATTCGCCTCGTTGAGCTCGGAGTCCGTATAGGCGCGGAGGTCGACGACGAACAGCTCCACATCCTGCGTTTTCAGCGTCTCCTCCATGAGATAGCGCGTGGCGACCCCCGGCATGGAGGCCGTCGCCAGATTCATGACCGAGATACCCTCGCAGTCCCACGCCGCCGCCGGCTGCCAGAAGCGGTACACGCCGGAGTTGCCGATGTAGACGGCTTGCAGCGTGTTCTCCGGCTGGCTCAACGCGCCCTGCACGATGCGCTTGGACATGGGCGTATCCACACCGAACGGGATACACAGCAGCCACAGCGCCGCCACCAGCGCCAGCACAAAGGCCAGCGTCCGTATGATATTTTTCCGCCGCTCTCTCATATCAGAACACCATGTAGATAAAGTCCGCCGGGTCATACTCCGTGCCGTACTCGCCCAGCACGATGAGCGCCAGCGCGAGCACAAGCTCACCGGCAAGCTGCAAGACCACAGGCCGCGCCTCGATCCAGCCGCGTATGTCGCGCCCGCGCTCGCGCAGTATGCCGATCAGCAGCATGACGCAAACGCCGCAGGCGGCAACGATGAGATTCTTGCCGTCCACACCGAGGCTCAAGAGGTCTGGCAAAAACGCCGTCCCGTCGCTCCACGCGCCGAACACACGTCCCAGCATGAGAAGGGCCGTTTTCAGATCGGCGGCGCGGACGAGGAAGCGCCCGATGGTGACGAGGATAAAGGTGCGCAGAATGCGCAGGATATGCAGCGGCCACGCCTCGGCGCTGAGACCGGTTTTTTGATAAAACCGCGCCGCAAGCGGCTCCGTCAGCGTCCCGATGGAGATGAGAGCGCCGTTCCAAATGCCGTAGGCGATGTACTTCCAGCCCGCGCCATGCCACACGCCGACCGCCAGAAAGGTCACAAGCGAGGCGATACACAGCGGCACAGCCTTGCCGACGTAGCTTCCCAAGCGCCCGGACAGGCGGCGTCCAAGCCGCGTCATGCGCTTGGACAGCGCCAGCGGGTAGAAGATATAGCTCCGCATCCAGTTGCCGAGCGTGATGTGCCAGCGCCGCCAGAAGTCCGCAATGCTCACGGCGAAATAGGGCTGGTTGAAGTTCTGCTCCATGTCGATGCCGAGAAGCTGTCCCACGCCGCGCACCACGTCAATGCCGCCGGAGAAGTCGGCGTATATCTGCACCCCATAGCACAGCGCCGCAAACGCCGCCATACAGCCGGAATGCTCCGCCGGTGCGTCAAACAGCGCGGCAACGACGACGGTCAGCTTGTCCGCGACAAGGCATTTCTTAAAGTAGCCCCACGCCATGAGGCGCAGCGCCGAACGCGCACGGACAAAATCAAAGTCGTGCGGCTCATAAAGCTGCTTGGCCAGCGTGTCGTGGCGCGAGATCGGCCCCTGCACAAGCTGCGGGAAAAAGCTCACGAACAGGGCGTAACGCGCCAGATTCCGCTCCGGCTTTTCCTTGGAGCGGTAGACATCGATGACGTAGCCCGCCGCTTGAAAGGTATAGAACGACAGGCCGAGCGGCATGAGCAGCTCCAATGGCTCGCCGCCCAGCAGTCCGACAAAGAAATTCAAATATTTCAGCGTCGCCAGTATGCCGAAGTCCAGCACAAGGCAAAGCGCGATGACCCGACGCTTTTTCTGCTGCGCCGCCGCCTTGACCGCCCGTTTTTCCGCCCGCTCCGTGAGCGCCGCCATCTGCGCCGCCGCGCTTTCGGCGATACGCCCCATGACGCGGGCGGCCAGCCATGTGGAGAGCGTCACGACTGCCAGAAACGGCAGATACGCAAGCCCGCATATCGCGTAAAACGCCCAGCTTGCCACGAGCAGCACACACCAGCGGCTGCGCCTCGGCCATAGAAAATACGCCAGAAATACCAGCGTCAGAAAAAACAGATATTGCAGCGATACGATGCCCAATTCCGTCCGTCTCCTTTATCAGATACGATCCTGCATATCCTCAATCAGCGCAAGGATGGCCTCGGCGGAATTGAAGTTCTCCGGCAAAATGTCATCGACGGAAATGTCAATGTCGTAGTGCTCGTTGAGCTCGCCGATGATCATGACGACATCAAAGGAATTGAGCACAGCGCCGTCCACCAGCTCCGTCTCGTTCTCGAAATCCACGCCGGGGCGCACACGCTCCAGCAGCTCCAGAAGCTCTTCCATCTTTCTTTCTCCTCGCATACACAACGGAGGGCAGCGCCCTCCGCGAAATTTAACGGCGCACCGCGCCTTATGGGTACAAATGATAAAAGGCGTAAAAATCCCGCGGCTCATCGCTCGCGGCGGGAACGCCGTGGACAAGTCGCTCATACGGCGTCGTGCCACTCATCAGCACGGCAAAAAGCCGCAGCAGCAGTATCGCCAGCATAATGGCCATCGCCACGCGGAAGGTCGAGCCGCGCCGGTGATAGCGGTACTGCTCGGCATAATCCGCCGTTGTGCTACGGCGGTAGCCTTGATAATACGCCGTGAACGGGTCGCTCGCGCTCCGGCTTGGTCGGCTGTTCTGCCGGTTGCCGGACTGGCGTAGGCGCTTTATCTCGTCATAAGCCTGATTGACGCGCCCCATCTGCTCCGCCGCCGCCGAATTATTCGGGTTGAGGTCGGGGTGATAGCGCTTTGCAAGGCGCTTATATGCCTTGGCTATCTCCTCGTCCGAGGCGTCCGGGCGAACACCGAGCGTCCCATAGGGATCGGACATGATCAGCTTTTCCTTTCAAAACGGTTGCCGCACTTGCGGCAGATGAGCTGGATGCGCCCCTTTCCCTTCGGCACACGCAGCAGCGCATGACAGGACGGGCAGCGGAAAAAACGATAATCCCGCCGCTGGCTCCAACGGGTCTTGACCGAGGCAAACCAACGCCGCACCGCCCCCTTGGACGCAAGATAGACCGCATTCTCCGCACGGCGCTTGTCATAGCGGCGGGACAGCACCCGTAGGTAGCAGCACACAAGCGCCGCCAGCGCCAGCAGCCAGAATATCGTATGCATCACACGGCCAAAGAACATCGAAAGAACCAGCAGCGCCATCGCCATGATCGTCAGAAAACGCCCCAGCGGATCCATGCCATAACGCCCGACCATAAAGCGGGCGAGCCTTTCGCGTAAATTCATAGGGTCTCCTTTATATTCTATATGGTATAGACCGAGTGTAGCGCATTTGTGCGCCGTTCGCTTGAACAAACTGTGAATTTATGCCCTCCGTGACTATACAATATATCAGTGCAATTGTCAAAGCCTCTCCACCATGTTTTTTGGCGTTTTATTCACACAAGCGGGTATATATTCATAGAAAAATGCGTTACAATCGTTACAAACGCAGTTTCCATAACGATATTACATCTTGTAATCTCGCGTTTTTTGACGAATTATTCAAAAATCATGGATTAAATTTGTAATCTTTCCGCGCAAATAAGGTTGATTTTGTAACCGACTTGGTTTAAAATATGTCTATCCAAAAAAATTCGCAAAAGGAGAAAAAGTATGAAGCACCTGACCAAGATCATGGCACTTGCACTCGTCTTCTGCCTGCTTCTCAGTGTCGGCGTGGTCTCCTTCGCCGCTTCTGGCGAGCCCTCCGGAGAAGCCTCCGGCGAGCCCTCCGGCGAAGTTGCCACCGGCGCGGAAAGCACCTCGACGATGCACGCTGCCGAGTACGCGAGCAACAACAGCTTCAACCGTGACGATACCGGCTACATCTACATCGGCTACGACATCGTCAACGGTGCGCTGACTGCCAACTCCAACTGGAGCGGAAGCTCCGCCACCGACATCGTTCTTGACAACGAGGTCGAGGGCGCCGGCTTCACCGCCGTTCGCGCCGAGGGCGCGGGCAGCGTTGTGAACGTGACCGGCACACTGACCCTCGTGGATGACACGGCGGGCGAACACGCCTCCGACTTCTCCGGCACGGGCGCGGCCTTTAACGTCTACAACGGCGCTGTGATGAACATCACCGACGCGACGGTCACGACCGACGGCTTTGTTCGTGCGGGTCTCGTGCTTGACCATAAGGGCATCGTCACCATCAAGGACAGCTCTTTCGTCACCTTCGGCGCTGACCCCTTGACCGAGGCTTGGGAGGGCTACACCAACACCGCCAACACCGGCATGATGCTCTCTCCCCCTTGGGTTCTCGGTATCCAGGGCGGCATCCGCACCATCAACGTTCTGAACACCAACGCCACGCTGGTCGTTGAGAACAGCTACCTCGCCTCCGGCGGCTGGGGTGTCATCTCCACCGACGGCTGTACACAACCTTATATATATGTAATCGACTCCGATCTCGAAATCCTCTCCGAGAACGAGGGCGGCATGAACAGCGGCTGGAAGGTCTTCGGCTATGACGAGGACGCTTACGGCTCCGGCTACGGCGCTTACATCATCGGTAAGGTCGACGAGAAGAACTACGGCGTCCATGTTGACGGCGCGACCTTTGCCGCCATCTGCCGTGAGGGTTCTCTCTCCTATGAGTCCTCCAGCGGCGAGATCGCCATGACCGCCGCCACCGGCGAGGATCTTGGAACCTACACCGGCTCTGGCCGTGTCTCCGAGCTCAACACCGTCTTCGGCGTTATGACTCACTCCTCCGAGAACGTCTATGTCAGCGTTCTGGACGGCACTATCGTCAACACCGAGAAGGCAACTTTCCTCTACCGCACCTCCGGCCTTGCCGACTTCGTGGTCGATAACGCCGTTCTGAATCCCGCCAACGGCATCATCCTCCAGATGATCGACGACGACGACACCACCGTCGGCGGCTTCAGCCCGTTCAACAGCTTCCTGTACGAGGAATCCGGTCTGCCCTCCGAGAATGGCGAGGCTACCGGCGAATCCACCAGCCAAGAGATGGCCGTCCTCACGCTGACCAACGGCGACTATGAGGGCAACGTCTACAACGGCACCGGCTACTATGGGCAGGGCAACGACGTTCTGAACGTCAACATCGGCTGCGGCGCGACCCTCACCGGCGACATCGCCCTGACCGAGACCATCCACGGTCTGCCCTACACCGCCGAGGCGGTGGCCGCCCTCGACGAGCTTGAAAACGTCGAGTACGAGCTCATGGATGCCGACTTCAACATCATCGAGACCGGCGCTTCCGGCGAGCCCTCCGGCGAACCCGACGCGGAGCCTGCCTACATCCACATCACCCAGTTCTCCATCAATGAGTACTACCTGCTCTGCAACCTCATTGACCACATCTACTACAACGGCTACTCCCTCGCGCAGGTCACCGTGAACGGCGGTATCTGGAACGTGGCGGAGGAATCCCTTGTCACCTACCTCAAGATCGACGGCGGCTGCGTCTACGGCGAAGTCACCGAGAACGCCGACGGCACCTTCACCATCACCCCGTCCGACCGTGGTCTGACCGAGGGCGAGTGGGGCGAGTTTGTCGAGGTCGAGATCACCGAGGCCGAGGGCATGGGCAACGCCTCCAACATCGACGCCTCCGGCGAGGCTTCTTCCGAGCCGACTGCCTCCTCCGAGCCTGCCGCCTCTGCTGAGCCCACCGCTTCCGCGGAGCCCGCTGCTGCCACCACCGGCGGCGTAACTTGGGCTGACTACCAGCAGTACCTCATCGACGCCGCCGGCGGCAACGCCCCCGACCTCGACGAGTTCAAGAGCCAAGTGTATTCCTTCAACGATTGGGACTCCATCCCCCAGGACGAGTCTCCTTGGGATCAGCTCTTCACCACCGTGGGTGTCTCCACTTGGGACGAGTTCCAGCAGGGAACCCAGAAGTCCTCTCTCGTACAGGGCACGATGGGCTGACAGCGCTTCATACCTCTATAAAATAAACTACGCACCGCACACGCATACGGCTTACCCCGTATGCGTCGTGCGCCCCCTATAAAACGCCGCACGACCTGCGGACGGGGGCTTTGACATTGTAAGCGAAAACTTAAAATAAAACCAAAGGAGCGAAAAACATGAAGAAATTCACCCGCATTCTGTCTATCGTGATCGCCCTGTGCATGGTCCTTTCTCTGGGCTGTGTCTCCTTCGCGGCAGACGACACAAGCGCCTATCATGAGTATCTGCATGAGTGGCTGCTCGCCGAGCTCGAAGTCAACAGCTCAATGACCATTGAGCAGGTCGAGGACGAGTTCATGCCCCTCATCGAGGCGGACGACTACACGACGTTCCCCGCCGAGATGCTCTTCAGCGGTATGCTCAACAGCGGCGTCCCCATGACCTATGAGGAATGGTCCGCGGCCAACGGCGGCAGCGCCGCTGCTGCTCCCGCCGCCTCCGGCGAGCCCTCTGCGGAGCCCGCTGGCGACAGCGCCGAGACCGCCAACAACCTCAATGTGGCGGACATGGAAGCTTCCGACTATGAGTACCTGACCAACTACACCAACCGCAAGACCCCCGGCCAGATCTTCATCGGCAACGATGAGACCGGCGAGGCCGAGATCTCGCTTGACGACACCGTGACCGGCGAGGGCTACACCGCCGTCTATGCGCACGGTGAGGACGCCAACGTCACCGTCACCGGCACTCTGAACGTCGTTGACGACAGCGAAGGCAAGAACACCTCCGACTTCTCCGGCCAGAGCTCCGCGACCGTCGCTTATGACAACGCAACTCTGACCATCAAGGACTTCACCTACAACTCCACCGGCTTCGAGCGCGGCGTCACCGTCGTGTCCGAGAACTCCCTCGTCACCATCGAGGATTCCGACATCACCGTCATGGGCAACGATCCTCTGACCAACGCATGGGAAGGCTATCACTCCAGCGCTGACCAGAACTACATGATCTCTCCCCCGTGGCCTCTTGGTGTCACCGGCGGTGCCCGTATCCTCAACATGATCGGCACCACCCCGAAGCTCACCATCATCAACTCCACACTCGTTGGCGGTCAGACCTGGGGCCTGCTTTCCACCGACTCCGGCTCCAACATGACCATCAACGTCGTTGACTCCGAGCTGACTGCCCTGCCTGAGAGCGAGGGCGGCTCCGACTCCGGCTGGCGTATCTTCGGCTACGATGAGGACGCTTACGGCTCCTCCTACGGCTCTTACTACATCGGCAACCCCACCCAGTACTACTACGGCGCGACCTTCAACGGCGTGACCTATGCTGCCATCATCACCGGCGCTGAGAAGGGCGTTTACGCCTCCTCCAACGGCACCATCGACCTCGTTGACGCTTCCGACGAGCCCATGGGCTCTGTGGAGGGCAAGGGTCAGCCCACCGTCATCAACGGCGTGTTCGGTTTCATGCAGCACAACAGCATCAACGACGGCATCTATGTCATCGACGGCACCATCATCAACTCCGCTGACGCCATCGTCATCTACAAGGCTGCCAACGGCAACTACGTCTTTGACGAGGCCGAGCTGAACTCCGGCAACGGCGTTCTGTTCCAGATGATCGACAACGACGACGACTCCCGTATCGGCGGCTCCCCCATGTCCGTTGATCCCGGCTTCGACGAGACCTACTCCGACAGCAAGATCGCTTCCTACGGCGAAGGCTTCCCCGGCATCAACTATGAGGCTGCCACCAAGTCCGGCGGCAACACCGTCAATGTCTCCTACTCCAACGGCGAGTACAACGGCAACATCTACAACGGCACCGGCTACTATGGCCAGTCCGGCGACAACCTTGTTGTCACCCTCGGCGAGAACGCTGTTCTGAACGGCGATGTCGCTCTGACCTCCACCATCAAGGGCGTTCCCTACAGTGCCGAGGCCATTGAGGGCATTGAGTACTACGGCGACGACATCAAGTACCTCCTGCTCGACGCGGAGGGCAATGTCACCACCGACGAGTCCAAGGCTGCTTTCATCCAGATCACCGATTACACCATCCGCGAGTACTTCCTGCAGGGTCATGTTGAGAACCTCGTCTACTTCAACGGCGTTTCCACTGCGGAAGTCGTTGTTGAGGACGGCGCGACTTGGAACGTGGCCGGCGAGTCCCTCATCACCAGCCTGACTGTCGAGGACGGCGCTGTTGTGAAGGGCACTCTGGTCGAGAATGCTGACGGCTCCGTCACTCTGACGGTCGGCAACGACACCATCAAGGCTGGCACCTACGGCGGCAACGTCGAGGCAGTCGGCGGCGGTGTCAATGTCGGCGGCGGTGTCGATGCCAACGGCGAGCTGAACGTCGGTGCGGCTGCTGCGGCCATTGCCGATCCTGCCGCCACCTCTGGCGAGCCCTCCGGCGAGGCTTCTGCTGAGCCCGCGACCGAGGAGACCGTCACCATCGGCGAGTACACTTTCACTGTCTACACCTTCGACGGTGTGCAGTACGTCAAGGTCGACGACCTTGCCGGCGCTCTTGAGGGCGCTGCGGAAGAGCCCGCCGCTTCCGGCGAGCCCTCCGGCGAGGCTTCCGCTGAGCCCGCTGCCGCTGGCGGCGACACCAGCGAGGATGCCTACAAGGAATATCTGAAGTCCTATGTCGCTGCCGTTCCCGCTGTCTCCGACGAGCAGTATGAGGAATTCGCGGCCATGATCGACGCTGGCGAGTACAACGCTTTCCCCGTCGATATGTGCTTCACCGACACCTACTGGGGCTATGTGGCCGCCACCTATGACGAGTTCGTGGCTGCCGGTGGCAACGTGGCTCTGCCCGCGTTCGATGCCAACCTGACGGCTGACGCGACCGCCTGAGCTACCCCATCGCTTGATTCCTAACTAAGCGCAGCCCCCTCGCCCAAACGGACGAGGGGGCTGTTTCAAAAAACCGCGCAGGAGTGAAATTTCCTGTTGACAAACCGATATGGATTTAGTATAATTTCTCTTGCTTGACTTGGCGGCGTAGCTCAGTTGGCTAGAGCACGCGGTTCATACCCGCGGTGTCACCGGTTCAAATCCAGTCGCCGCTACCATCCCCATGAAATCTTCGGATTTCATGGGGACCCCTTTGTAGCCTTTAGGCGTAAAAGACAACCCCCGGTTTTACCGGGGGCAAAAAATAGCTTTAGCATGAGAAAAACCTCCTATTGCTGTATAATGGTAATGGTTTGACAGCCGCATTACCGAACAGCAAGTGGACACTGTGGGACGCAATAAAAAGATTAT
>CAVIIB010000047.1:0-13161 GCA_963642815.1 Oscillospiraceae bacterium
ATGGTGCTGCTTTTGCCTTTGCTGATGGCATATTCTCTGATGGGAGAAGTCGCCCATGAATATCTCGGCATTGGAATGTTTCTGCTTTTCGCTGCCCATCATATTTTGAATGCTGCGTGGTGGAAACACCTGCTTCGTGGAAGGTACACGCCTCTCCGCATTTTCGGAACAGCAGTCAATTTAGCCCTTGCAATCATAATGCTGGCACTGCCAATCAGTGGCATGATCCTATCCCGCCATGTGTTCCAGTTTCTGCATCTTGGCGGATCAGCGACAGCCAGAACGGTTCATCTGCTGGCATCTTATTGGGGACTGGTGCTGATGAGTTTCCATGCCGGTATGCACGGAAATATGATGATGGGAATGCTCCGCAAGACCTCTCATACACAGCAGCCATCTAAAATCAGGACATGGTGCCTGCGAGTGATTGCGTGGCTGTTAGCTGTCTGTGGTGTCCATGCTTTTGTGAAGAATCAAATCAGCTCCTATCTGCTTTTGCGGACACAGTTTGTATTTATCGACTTCTCAAAGCCGGTGATATTGGCTTTGCTGGACTATGTGGCAATTATATTTCTTTTTGCTGTTGTAGCTTACTTTACTTCAACGCTGGTCGGGCTGACATATAAAATATATCACTAAAATTGACATAGGCTATATGATAAGCAAGAATTTATTGTTTGCTAAAGTCGGCGATTCCTACCTACACGACATACTATCGAACTGTTGACAAAGTAAGTCCATAATTGTGTTGAGATAAAAATGAGTGATGCTCGGTCTTGCGACCTGACATCACTCATTTTTTGCTGATTACCAACCCTGCCTGACAGATGCCGTAAAACAGTTAAATTTGCTGTTTAACTGTTTTATGAACACCAGTCAGCCCGGCCGGAGGGTGATTCATCAATTTTCGCTCGGCACGGAGTAGATAAAGCTGTCCCAGCCGTCCGGGGCGGACCATGTGCAGAACGGCACAAAGCGCTCGGCGCTGCCGCCCATCGCCAAGGCCGCCGTGCGGTCCGTCTCCGCCTGCTCGCTCGTGCAGGGGCAGACAATGCGGTCAAAGAGCCTCCAAAGCACGGTCAAATCCTGCCCGGTCTTGGTTGCGCTTTCCGTGTCGAGCGCCGATTCCGTGATTTGGACGGAGAGCCGCGTCCCGCTGTCCTGCATGGCCTCGGCCAGCCTTCGCGCAAGCTGGGAAACGGCGGCGCTCGGATTGGCCTCGGAGCGCAGCGTCACGGAATATTGCAGCGTCGTGTCCGTGGACGGGTGCGCGAGGTCGGTGAGCAGTATCTCGTCAAAGCCCATGGTCGCAAGCTCCTGCATGAGCGGGATGATGTAGCTGCGCAGCTCGCGGTTGTACGGGTCGAGCCAGTAGTGACCGTCCGCGTCCTGATAGGGCTGACCGTCCGCAGTACGCAGCGCGATGGGCCAGTTGCGCACCGCCATGAGGTCGTCTGCGCACACGGAGAGCTTGGCGACGACGTATAAGCCCTGCTCATGGAGCGCGGTAAGCGTCTCCGTAAAATCCGCCGCGCCGGTCGTGCCGTAGCTCACGGCAAGCTCCGTCGACGAGCGCCACGCAAGCTGCCCCGACCCGGACTTCATTTCCAGCACCACGGCGTTGCAGCCGGCCTCCACGGCGGCGGTAACGCCCTCGTCGAGCTTCACGCTGTCCAGCAGCTCGGTAAAGCCGATCTGCCGCGCCCGCAGCGGCGACAGATCTTCCCCGACGGTCAGCGCAATATCGTCGAAGCTTGGGTCGGTGAACACGATGTTCACCTGCATTCCCGACACATCCGGCGTGGGTATGGCCGTCGGCTGGACGCTCTCGACCGTCTCACTCGCCGTGTCGCGGCTGAACTGTAGCGACACGCCGCTCTGGTCGTAGACAAGGAACTGCTGCAAGCCGTAGAACGCGACGACCGCCAGCACCAGCAGAAACGCCAGCAGGAAAAGCAATATGAGCAGGGGCGTTCGGAATTTCCGGCGGCTCCTGTATATGTCCCGCGAGCTGTACGGCATCGTCAGCGCTCAAGCTCGGCGAGCTGCCCGATACGGCGGCTGTGCTTCTCCACGCCGGAAAACGGCGTTTCGAGGAATATCGCCAGCATACGGCGGGCAAGCTCCGGTCCCACGGTGCGCCCGCCGAAGCAGGCGACGTTGGCATCGTTATGCTGGCGGGTCATCTCCGCCGAATAGCAGTCCGCAAGAAGTGCCGCCCGTATGCCCGCCATCTTGTTCGCCGCGATGGACATACCGATGCCGGTGCCGCAGACGAGCACGCCCTTCTCGGCGCGACCCTCCGTGACCTCGCGGCAGACCGCTACCGCATAGGCGGGGTAGTCCACGCTCTGCGTGTCATAGCAGCCGAGGTCGTTGTATTCGTAGCCCTTTTCCTGCAAAAGTGCGAGCAGCTCCTGCTTGAGTGCAAAGCCGCCGTGATCCGATGCAATCGCTATCATAAAATCGTTCCCCTTTCGGTATTACCTATCGTTATATCCGCGTGTCAAAAACGTACAATTTTCAAATCTGCACCATTCCAAAGTCTCCCCTGAAAGGGGAGGGGGACCGCGAAGCGGTGGAGGGGTTTTCTGGAAGTTTGCGAAGACTGCGAGGGAAACCCCTCAGTCAGCGGCTTCGCCGCTGCCAGCTCCCCTTTCAGGGGAGCCATGGGCGCTTCCGCGTCCGTGAATGTCGGACACTCTGTATCATTATACACTAAAACGGCCATGAGGCCATCCATTTCAAAACATTCGTCGAATAGCTGTCCGACACGCGCACGCCGCTCAGCACGGGATAGAACATCACAAACAGCAGCAAGCACGCCGCCGCATAGCCGCATACCGCGCCGCGCCAGCGGTGTCCGCTCCGACGCAGGTCGTCAAACAGTCCGCCGAGTGCCAGCGTCAGGAAGATGGTACACGGGAAATAGTGGTACGCGAAGGTGAGACGGCTCACCGGCATCCACGGGACGAGGTTTGCGAGGTAGCCGAACAGGATAAAGCCCGCCCGCTTGTCGCGCTCGCTAATGGCCTTCATGCCCATGGCGATGACGGCGAACAGACCGCCCCAGCTTAACAGCGGGTCATTGAACGCGGCAAAGGCGCTGTGCGTCCCGTCGCCGAAGCTGTGGAGGAAGTACAAAATGGGTCTTGCGTCGAGCAGCCACTGATACCAGCGCGAGGCGTATGGGTGCTCCGCCACGAGTGTGGAGTGGTAGCTCCACATATATTTTTGGTTGTCCACCACGAGCTTGAAATAGTCCCGCGTGAAGAACATTTTTATGCCGGACAGTCCCGCCGCCGTGCCGTAGGCATAGTAGCTCAGATAGTAGATGAGCGCCGGTATCGCAACGAAGAACAGCAGACACCACGCCGCGTTCGTGAAAAAGGCACGGGCGAAGCCCTCGCGCTCGCGGATAAAGCGCCGCACCCAATAATATAGCCACAGCAAGGCCAGTCCCGCACCGGCATAAAGGCACGTCCACTTGCTCGCCGCACCCAGCCCGAAGCACAGACCGCAAAGCCCCAGCCACAAAAGCCGCCGCTTGCCCTCCGGCTCGTTCAGCCACAGCCACATGAACAGGAACATGAGCAGGATAAAGAGGGTCGCGTAGCTGTCGATGGTGGCGATGCGCGTTTGCGTGTAGTGCATGAAGTCAAAGGCGAATATTGACGTGGCGCAGGTGCAGACAAGCGTGTTGCCAAAGAGCCTTTTGAGGAAGAAATACAGCGCCGGAAGCATGAGCACACCGACGAGCGTACCGGAAAAGCGCCAGCCAAACGGCGTCATGCCGAACAGCCGTATGCCCAGTCCAAGGATGAGCTTGCCGAGTGGCGGGTGCGTTATCTCATACGGCCAGACGGATTGTATATGCTCCCACGCGGTGCGGGCGTGGTATATCTCGTCGAAGTATGTCCCGTTGAGATAGGAATACGAGCCCTCCGGGATACAGTCCTGCTCGTCCAGCAGTGCCGCGCCGTCCGTGCTGCTCACCGCCTCTGCGGGCAGGAGCATATTGTCCCCGTCATACAGCGCAAGCTCGCCCAGCCACAGCGTTGTGTTCGCCGTGATACGGAGATAGCGTGTCTGCGTCCCGTCAAGGATGAGGTCGTTCCAGCGGAAAAGCTGGGTGTATTCCTGTGTCATGGCGCTGCTGCCGTCGTCCTCGGTGACGGCGCTCCATGTCTCGCCGTCCGGCGATAGCTCCAGCGTATAGCCGCCCGTCCCAAGCCCGCAGTAGTAGCGCAGGACGGTCAAGCCCTCCGGCTCGCTAAGCTCGATATGGGCGCTCTCGCCCGCGTCAAGCCGCACGAAGCTCTGCGGCGCCTTCGTATCGCCGAGACCGATAAAGGCGACGACGGCATAGACAAGCGTGACCGCCAGCATACAAAGCCAGTCGGCGCGACCAAAGCGCCCGCTCTCCGGCACGGGCTCTGCGCCCAGCGGCGTGGCGTGGCAGCGCAGCCAGTATAAAAACCAAAGCAGCACACCCACGGCGGCCACGATGGGAAACACGATGGAAATGCTCATGAACCCTCCCATGTTGAATGATGATGGTTGCGAGGGCAGCGCCTTGGCTCCCCTGAAAGGGGAGCTGGCAGCGGCGCAGCCGCTGACTGAGGGGTTACTTTTGTAGTTTGTGCAGACTTCGAGAAAACCCCTCCGGCGCTTCGTGCCACCTCCCCTTTCAGGGGAGGCACATATTGGATGTCGCTGCCTTGCCTTACTCCACGCTCACATAGTCGCCGGAGATGTAGGCGGTGCGGCCATTGTATTCGACACGACACCAGTTTTCGTCATTGAAGCCCGTGCGGTGCAGTCCCGTGCCACGGCTGACGCTGCCAAGCACCTCGCAGCTCGTGTTCGGCTCGGAGCGTATGTTCACGCTGTCGCCGGTGACGGTCACTTGGTCGTCGCAGGGATAGAAGCCGTCCTCATCGGCTGTCGGTTCTTCCGCCGTTTCCGTCGTCGTCTCACCCGTCTCGGTCGTCTCGCTCGTTTCCGCCGTCTCGTCCGTCGGCGCTTCCGCCTCCGGCGTGGGCGCAACGGTCGCCTCCGGCGTGGAGACCGTCTCGGAGACATCCGCCGTCGCGGGCATGGCGCTCGCGCTCACCGGCGCATAGTGGGTGTCCACCGTCTCATACTGCGGTGTGCGCCCGTTTGCCAGCCAGATAAGGAAGACAGCCAGCGCCAGCACCAGCAGCACGCCCAGTGTGCAAAGCAGTATTTTCAGTCCGTTATTCATCATTGATTCTCTCCTGCAACGTGTACGATCCCGTCCTCAACATTCAGCCGCCCTTGGCAGTACAGCGCCATGGCCTTGGGCAGTATCTTCCACTCGGCCTCCTCCATAATGCGGCGCTGGAGGGTGCGGGCGGTGTCGCCCTCCCAGACCTCCACCGCCTGCTGCAAAATGATCGGACCGCCGCTGGTCTCCGTCACGAAGTAGGCCGTCGCGCCGGAGAGCTTCACCCCGCCGCGTATCGCGGCCTCATAGGGCTCCATCGTCGCGCCGCTGCATTCGGAAAAGGCGGGCAGCAGGCTGGGCTGGATGTTGATGATGCGGTTCTGATAGCGCCGCAGCACCGCGCCGCCGACCGGGCAGGTATAGCCCGCGAGCGCCACCAGCTCGATGTCCAGATCCTCCAGCTTTTGGAGAATCGCCGTGTTGAAGCTCATCGGATTCGGAAACAGCGACCAATCCACCACATAGCTGGGGATGTTCGCGCTTTTCGCCCGTATGAGCGCGTAGGCGTCGGCGTTGGAGGAGATGACCGCCGTGAGCTCGCAGTTCGGTATCTCCCCAAAGAGGTGCGCGTCGATGACGGCTTGTAGATTCGTGCCGCCGCCGGATACTAAAATTGCCGTTTTAACCATGAGAAGCCCTCCCGTTTTCCGTCCAGTTTCGGCGCAACGTCCGGCATTGTGCCGCCGTCAGCGTATAGCCGCCGCCGCCGTACCAGCGCCGCTCTAGGTCGTCGGCCAGCGTGTCAAGCGCACCGTCCGGCGCGATACGCCGGAGAAATTCACGCGCCGTCTCACCGTCGCCGCGCCCCTGCTTTTTCCGCACCGCACAGCGCTGGAAATACACGAGCAGCCCCGGCGGGCTGTCGCGCCGCGTCAGCGCCGTCACGCGGAAGATGAACGCCTCACGCCATGCCTGCCAGCGCCGCTTTGCCGCGCCGCGAATGTGTCCCGTGTGTACCGCCTGTCCGCCCTCGACCGTCTCGGTGTCGAGCGTCAGCCTCACCCGCCGCAGCCGCAGCGCCACAAGCACCGCGCAGACCGCCACGATGACAAGCAGCACAGCGCCCAGCCACGCCGGTGTCTCGCCGGAGGCGATTGCCTCCGCTTCCTCCTGCGCGATGGCCGGAGCCATCGTCTCGATGGGCGCAACGCCCGTATCCGTGTCCAGCGGCGTAAACAGTGCCGCGAAGCGCTCCATAAGCGCCGAAAGACCGCCGCCGAGCCAGCGGAGAATACCGCCCACAGCGGCGATGACGCTGCCCGTCAGAGCGCCGCTGCGGCTCATAAGCGCGATGAGCGCCGCGACGACGAGCGCCAGCACCAGCGCCGACAGGAGCGCCACCAGCATGGCCTTTGCGCCCTCCGCGCCGCTCTCGGAGCCCATGCGCAGTCCCACGGCGGCAGCCGCCGTCAGAACGAGCACCGCCGCCGTCAGCAGCCCCGCCACGCCCGTCTCGGACGGAATGAGCAGCAGCCACGCAAACGCCAGCAGCAGCGCGTCAAGGCAGGTCAAATGCCCATGCAGCGTCGGTCGCCGTACCAGATAATACATCGGCAGCCCGGAGGTCATGCCCGCACCCACGGCGAGCGTGAAAACGTGCAGCGCCGTCATGCGAACGCCGGAGATGTAGATGAACAGCGCGAGCGCCGCGCAAGCGGCGGCGGTGGCGAGACCCACCATGGCGTTGAAGCTGCGCGACCTGCGCAGCAGCCGCCCAAACAGCGCCGCAGACAAAATCGTCCACAGCAGCGGCCAGCCCAGCCCAAGCACCCAGCCGCGCCCCGCCATGATCATGGTGGAGGCGACGATCCACCAGACGCACACACAGCAGAGGCTATCCGAGAGCGCCGCGAGAAGACCCGTTTTGTCCCTCATGTGGTCGCCTCCCCTCGCCGAAGCTCGTCGAAGCAAAGCCCGCCGCCGCGTTCCCGGCAGATGTAGCGAAGCCCGTTCTGTTCGAGCGCACCGGCCAGCGTACCGGCAGCCAGCGCGTTTTTCTCCTGCCCGACCATGTAGACCCGTCCGACAGAGCCGGCCGCCGACACGAGCGAGCGCCGGTCAAAGCCGCCGACCTCGGCGGTCTCGGCATCAAAATCCGCGAGCGCGAACATAAGTGTCTCCGCCGTCACGGCGGGGTCGTCGGGTCGAAGAAGCAGCGCCGCAGCCGAGGCGGTGCGCGGAAGCGCCAGCCCACAGGACACACCGCGTCCCGCAAGCTCCAGCAAAAGCGAGCCGACGAGGCTGATACCCGCCTCGGCATCGTCCAGCGTGGCGCTGTCGAGTATAAAGAGAAGCGACTGCGGCATGATGGTGTCGTATTGCCGCACATAAAGCTCGTCCGTGCGAGCCGCCGTGCGCCAGTCAATGCGCTTCCACGGATCACCGGGCTGGTACAGCCGCTCGCCGCGCAGCACGCTCGGATCCTCGACCCAACCGGCGCGGCCTGTTGTGCCCGACCATATATCCCGCAGCAGCGGCGCAACGTCCACCTCGACACGCTCCGGCCACACGGCGAACACCTGTCCCGCAAGCGCGTCCGTCTCGCGGCTGCGCTCCGTAAGCCCGAAGCCGTCGCCGGAGCGCAGCGTCAGCCCGCCGGGGCGGTACACCCCACGGCGCACACCGCGCCATTCGCACTCCCAGCTTAAACTGCGCCAGCCCATGAGGAACGCGAAGCGGCGAACATACGCACCCTCGCGACCTATATAGGCGCTCTCGTCGGCGCTGTATTCCCGCCGGAGGAAGCCGCCGTCGGGGCTTAGGCAATCGCGGGCGGGTATATCCTGACAAAGCTCCAGCCACACGAGTGGCAGCGCCTTTTTGTTTTCAATGGTATAGCGCAGAGTCAGCGTCTCGCCGACGCAAAGCGCCGTGCCGCTGCCCTCGACTGTAAGCTCCAAGCGGCGGAGCGCCCGCTCGCCCCAGAGGCGGCTCACAAGCCCCACGGCGGCAATTGTCAGCAGCAGCGCCGCCACCGCGTCCAGCCCGCTCCACCATGCCAGCAGCGACAGCACGAACGCGCCGATGATGACATAGCCGCTGACGAGCAGCGCGGAATCAAAGCCGCTGCGGTGTCCGCTTCCCTTACGCATGGAACACGTCCGCGGTACGCGGCGGCACGGGTACGGCCTCGACCAGCTCCCCAAGCACCGACTGCGCCGTCTTTCCGGCCATGGCAGCGCGGGAGGACAGCACCAAGCGGTGGCAGAGCACGGGCGCGGCCAGCGTTTTTATATCGTCCGGCGTTACATAGTCGCGCCCCTCGATGGCCGCGAGCGCCTTAGAAGCGCGGTAGAGGGCGCGGCTCGCACGTGGCGACGCGCCGAGGCGCAGCTCCTCGCTCCGGCGGGTGGCCGCCGTGATCGCGACGATATAGGCCGTCATGTCGTCCGACACGGTAACGCCGCTCTGTACCTCGTCCTGCAGGCGGCAAAGCGCCTCCGGCGAGGTGACGGCCTGCACCGTGTCAAAGGGGATAGACTTGCCGACGAGCCGGAGCATGGCGGCCTCCTCCGTCTCGCTGGGGTAGCCCATGGAAAGGCACATCATAAAGCGATCCATCTGCGCCGCCGGGAGGCGGAAGGTCGATTCCGACTCCACCGGGTTCTGCGTCGCCAGCACGAAAAACGGCTTGGGCAGTGCCTCGGTCACGCCGTCGAGCGTCACCTGCCGCTCCTCCATCGCCTCAAGCAGCGCCGACTGGGTACGCGGGATGGCGCGGTTCAGCTCGTCCGCCAGCAGCAGATTCGTCATCACGGGCCCGTCCAGCCGCCGAAACGCACCGCTGGCGCGGTCGTAGATGTTCATGCCCGTCACATCGGACGGGAGCAGGTCGGGCGTAAACTGCACGCGGGTCGAGCGGCAGCCGAGCGAGAGTGACAGCGCCTTCACCAGTGTCGTCTTGCCGACACCGGGTAGGTCGTCGAGCAGTATATGCCCGTCGGCCAGCAGCGCCGCCGTGATAAGGCGCAGCTTGTCCTCCTTGCCCACGACCACGCGAGATACCTCGCGCACGATCTCCTGTTCCAGTGTTTTAGCGTCAGCGCTCATATTTCGATTCCTTTCCGGCACAGTGGCATACATTTTAAATATCAAGTGATTATAACATATCGCGTCCGATGAATCAATCTCCAAGCGGCGGTTTCGGCTGCTATTTTTTGTTGACAAACGGCTCGATTTCGCTATAATATTTAACGTGAAAAATCCAACAGAGAACAAAAGGAGGACAAAGGTTTGGATGAAATAAAGGAGGGCGGCCGTCTGCCCGACAACAGCTACTCCCGGTTTCAGACCGTGGACGACTGTATCATGGCGTTTTTCCACTTTTTCGCCAACATCTCCGCCATTGCACTCTGCGCCATTCTTGTCATCGCGGTTCTGGACGTGGTGGGCGCAAAGCTGCATAAGGCCGGAATTTCGTGGATCTTTGGCATCGCCAACAGTCAATCCATGATCCAGTATTGCCACATTCCGCTGGTCTTTCTGACCGCCGGATACGTCACGCTCGACCAAGGTCATACCCGCATCGACCTGCTGTGCAGCCATTTCCCCGACTGGCTTCAGAAGTTGTTCATGCTCTTGGGTCACCTTTTTGGCGCGGCGATCTCGTTCTACATCTCTTTTATCTCCATCACGAACATCCTGACCGTGGACTTCGCAAAGCAGAAGACCATCACGAACATTCCCGGCTCCGGCTGGCCGAAGTGGCCGTTCACACTTTGTCACGTCGTCGGCTTTGCCCTGCTCGGCTTCAGCTTCATCTGGGCAATCGTCCGTATGATCCGCTTCTGGAAGTATGAGGGCGTCAACCCCTACTTCATCATGCACCCCGAAAAAGCGCACGGCCCCGGCGAGGGTCCGGAGGACGGTCCAAAGGATGAGCTGACCCCCGACGTGGAAGGAGGTAACGACTGATGAGCGCTACAACACTTTGCATACTCTGCTTTGTCGCCATGCTCGTGATGACGTTCTGCGGCGTTCCCGTGTTCGTCTCCATGCTCACATCTGCTTTTGCCGGATTCATGGCGTATACCCCGCTGGTGCTCGACCTGCCGTTCTCCATGAACATGATCGTCACCAAGTTCGGCGAGGGTGTCTACGCTCTCGGCGCAAACTATAACTACGCCGTGCTGCCGCTGTTCTCGCTGGTCGGCTCGCTCGTCTCGGAAACGGGCGTGGCGGAGGGCGCGTTCGAGTGCTTCCACCGCTTCCTCGCCCGCGTCAAGGGCGGTCTTCTCTACACCGTCGTCTGCGCCAACGCCGTGTTCGGCGCTTGCTCCGGCTCGTCCATTGCCGGTAACATCGTCTTTGGACGTATGTCCATCCCTGAGCTGCGCCGCCGTGGCTACGATGAAAAGCTCTGCTACGGCACCATCGCCTCCTCCGGCGCACTGTCCACGCTCATCCCGCCGTCCATGGGCATTCTGATGTTCTGCATCATCGCGCCGAGCGACTATAACCTCAGCATTAAGAACGCCCTCTCCTGCGGCATTTTCCCCGGCATCGTCACGGCCATCGCCCTCTGCCTTACCATCTTCATCGTCGGCACCATCAAAAAGGGCGCTATCCCCGACGCTCCCAAGGAGGGCTACTCCGCCGCCGAAAAGCTCAAGAGCCTTGCCTTCCTGCTGCCCATCCTGCTGCTGTTCATGCTCATCATCGGCGGCACGATGCTCGGCTGGTTCCCCGCCGTTGTCGGTGGAGCTGTGGGCGCGGCTGCCTGCCTCATCTATGCCGCCATCAAGCGTATGCCCTTCAAGCGCATTTGGGCCTGCATTGTGGACGCGGCGGTCATGGAGGCCGGTATCTTCCCCATCATCGTCGGCGGCCAGATCTTCTCCAACCTCGTCTCTCTGACGGGTCTTGCGAACTATCTGTCCCAGGCGGTCGCCTCGCTGGACGCTCCCCGCTATGTCGTGTTCCTGCTCGTGATCGCGCTGTACGTTTTCTGCGGCTGCATCATGGACATGATGAGTATCATCATCATCACCGTCCCGGTGGTGTTCCCCATCCTCTGCAACCTTGGCTACAGCCCCTACTCCATTGTTATCGCGCTCTGCTTCATCATGGAGATCGCCGGACTGACCCCGCCGGTCGGCATGAACGTGTTCGCCACCTCGAACGCCCTGCGCGTCAGTCCATCGAAGGTATTCTCCGGCGTTTGGCCATTCTTCATATGCGAGATGTGTATGGTAATGCTGATCGCCTTTGTGCCCGGCTTCGTGACCTTCTTCCCGACGCTTATCGGCATCATGTAACCTGTTGGTATCGGGGTCTTTGCCCCGACCATATAGAAGTGTAAACCCCAAAAAATTTTTACAGGAGGAACAAACATGAAAAAACTCATCGCTCTCTTGCTTGCGGCGCTGATGGTCTTCACGCTCTGCGCCTGCGGCGCGGACAAGGCCGAGGAGCCCGCCGAAGAGACCACCGCCGCTCCCGTCGAGGAGGCCACCACGGCCACCGAGGAAGCTGCGGAGACCGAGACCGAGGCCGCTGCCGAGGTCGAGCCGCTGAACATCGTCTTCAACTGCCTGTTCAATGAGACCGAGACCGGCGGCCAGCTTGCCACCCGCTTCAAGGAAGAGGTCGAGTCCCTCTCCGGCGGTGTCATCACCGTTGACATCAAGTACGGCGGCACCTACCTCGCTCGCGCCGACCAGCTCACCGGCATCAGCAACAACAGCGCCCAGATGTGCCTGCTGAGCCAGAGCGACGACCCCGATACCCTGCCCCTGCTCAACACCATTCCCCAGTACTTCGGCGACTCCGTTGCCAATGCCGTTGATTGCTACAACGACATCGTGTTCGAGAACGAGACGACCTCCGCGCTGATCGAGGCCGAGGCCGAGGCTGCCGGCCTCAAGTACCTCTCCACCAACGGCGGCGGCGCGAACGCCTTTGTTTCGTCCTTTGAGTTCTCCAGCCTGAACGATCTGATGAGCCGCACCGAGTCCTTCGGCAACTTCCTCACCGCCCTGTATCAGGAGCTCGGCAGCCGCCTTGGCCTGAGCGGTCTGAACGTCATCGCTGTTATGCCTTGGGATCTGACCACCAGCTTCCAGACCGGCATCATTGACGCGAGCCAGATGGACGCCTCCGCGCTCGTCTCCATGCAGCTCTACACCGACGCTCCCTACTGGATGTACGACAACACCTACTCCGCCGGTAACTTCGTCACCGCCGGTCTCGACTGGTGGAACGGCCTCTCCGCTGCCCAGCAGGACATTCTCCAGCAGGCTGCCGACGCGACTGCTGCCTACTCCATCGAGCTCCAGAACACCGCCATTGAGGCCGACAAGGCCACGCTGGCCGACAACGGCGCTACCGTCATCGACATCGACGACGAGGGCTTCGCTATCTGGTACGATGTCATTGCCCAGACCGCTTTCCGTGACGGCATGGCTCGCGGCGAGATCGCCGGTATCACCGACAACGTGCAGGCCGTCATCGACGAGGTCTGCGCCCTCACCGGCCTGACCTACGAGGGCTAATAACCCAAGCAAACCCCATAAAAATGCAGGGAGTCCGTTTGGACTCCCTGTTTTCATATATCCGCCAATCCCCAGCCGCCCCTGAAAGGGGAGCTGGCAGCGGTGTAGCCAGCACTACCCCCCCATGGCTCCCCTGAAAGGGGAGCTGGCAGCGGCGTAACCAAGCGTCCCCCCCATGGCTCCCCTGAAAGGGGAGCTGGCAGCGGCGGAGCCGCTGACTGAGGGGTTACTTTTGGAGCTTGCGCAGACTTCCAGAAAACCCCTCCACCGCTTGCGCGGTCCCCCTCCCCTTTCAGGGGAGGCAGGGATTGGAGGTTGTCGCAACATTCCCCGTGTACACCGCGCTGGCGCGGGAGCGCCCCGGCTCCCCAGATTGTCAAGCCAAGTGCAACACATGGGTGATGAATTCGTTTGGAG
>CAVIIB010000048.1:0-1178 GCA_963642815.1 Oscillospiraceae bacterium
GATTAACAACAGGCCTCGAAAATGCCTCGGCTTCCTCTCTCCAAACGAATTCATCTCCCATGTGTTGCACTTGGCTTGACAATCTGGGGAGGCTTTGGACTGTGCAAATTTGCAGAAAAAGCTCTCTTGGCACTCATTAAACGGAGTTATTTTTATGTATCAAGCGCTCTACCGCAAATATAGGCCACGGCGCTTTGACGACGTGGTGGGACAGGGACACATCACGGAAACGCTCAAAACGCAGGTCGAGACCGGCCGCCTTTCCCATGCCTATCTTTTCGTGGGCACACGCGGCACCGGCAAGACGACCTGCGCCAAGATACTGGCGCGAGCCGTCAACTGCGAACACCCCGTGGACGGCAACCCCTGCAACGAGTGCGCCGCCTGCCGCGGCATACTGGATGGCAGCGTGATGGACGTTGTGGAGCTTGACGCCGCCTCCAACAACGGCGTGGACAATGTCCGCGCCCTGCGGGATGAGGCCGTCTTCTCCCCGGCGAGCGTCAAGAAGCGCGTGTACATCATCGACGAGGTGCATATGCTCTCGACGGCGGCGTTCAACGCCCTGCTGAAGATATTGGAGGAGCCGCCGGAGCACCTCATGTTCATCCTCTGCACAACCGAGCTGCGCAAGGTCTTGCCGACCATCGTCTCCCGCTGCCAGCGCCACAGCTTCAAGCGCCTCGCCCCCGCCGACATCGCAGGGCGGCTGCTCTGGGTCGCCGGACAGGAGGGCATGGAGCTGACGGAAGATGCCGCCCAGCTTTTGGCGCGTCTCGCCGACGGCGGTATGCGCGACGGCCTGAGTCTGCTTGACCAGTGCTCCGCCGCCACCCACATTGACGAGGAGGCCGTTCTTTCCTCCATGGGTCTCGCCGGAGGTCAAAAGACCGCCGAGCTATTGGAGGCAGTATGCGCCCACGACAGCGAGCGTGCGCTCGCCATCTTCAACGCCCTGTGGCAGGCGGGCAAGGACCCCGCCGGTATTCTGGACGAGCTGGGGACGCTGCTGCGGGACGTGCTGCTGACGCAGGTCGCGCCGGAGGGCTGCGCCTCGCTCATCAGCGGCGCATGGCCGATGAAAACGCTGCTGCGCTTCTCCAAGGAGGTAAGCGGCGCGGAGCTGCTGGCCGATCTGACGGCCATTGAGAGCGCCCCCACCGCCAGCGCCAGCCCAC
>CAVIIB010000048.1:1188-13115 GCA_963642815.1 Oscillospiraceae bacterium
GGAGACGGCCTGCATGTTGGCCATGGCGTTGGACGTGGCGCCCATGCCGAAGCCGATGAAGCCGGCGGTGATCATCGCGGCGTCGTAGTCGCGGCCCATGATGGGGAAGACGACCAGCAGCGAGAAAACGACCATCAGCAGCACCTCGGCGGCGAGGGCGACGATCATCGGCAGCGCCAGCCCACGGCGCAGCGCGGAGCTGTGCCTCGTGAGCCTCTGCGCCCCCGATTGCGGCGAGGGGCTGCCCGCTCTGCGGGCGCGTGTGGCACGACTGGAGCGTAGCGTGGCAAGCGGCATTCCCGTTGCTGCTCCCACTTCTGCACCCGCACCCGCGCCCATTCCCGAACCCGTTATAAAGCAGGATGAGCCGCCCGTTTCCGAGCCGCCCATCTCCGAACACGATGACTACGAAAGACCGCCTCTGCCGGATGACGACTATGCGCCGCCGGAGGACACCCCACCCGTGCGGCGAGCCCCGCCTCCCGCCACCGCGCCGGTCGCGGACGGCGGACTGTGGGAGCAACTGCTGCCCCGCTTGGAGGGGAAGCTCGAAACCTACATCTACGCGCTGCTGCTGCCCAGCTCCCAGACGACGGGCGCATTTTCCGGCGCGACACTGACGATCCATGTGACGAACCCCTTTGCGCAGACGAGCCTCGAACGCGCCGAGGTCAAAAGCGTCATCCAGCGCATTGCCAGCGAGCTATGCGGTCACGACATCAGCGTCAACATCATCGAGCAGGCCGCCGAGCGCAAGCCCGACGAGGCAAAGCTGGCAGGGCTTTCCCGATTTGCAAACTTCAAAGAGGATTGAAACCAGAGGAGGACAAAAATATGGCAAAAGGCTATCGCGGCGGATTTCAAGGCGGCATGAACCAAGCAGCCATGATGAAGCAGGCACAGAAAATGCAGCAGGATCTTCTGAAAATGCAGGAGGAGCTTGAAAACCAGAGCTACACGGCGCAGTCCGGCGGCGGCATGGTCAAGGTCACCGTGGACGGCAAGCACCGTATCTCCGAGATCGTCATCGACCCCGAATGTGTCGATCCCGATGATGTGGAAATGCTTCAAGACATGGTGATAGCCGCTGTCAACGAGGCGCTCAAGCAGGCGGATGACGCTTCCTCACAGTCCATGAGCCGTCTCACCGGCGGTCTCAACCTCGGCGGCTTCGGCTTCTGACGCACACTTGAAATAAAACGCTTGACATAGCACGACACCTGTGCTATGCTTGCGCAGCTCGCTCGGAGGGCTATCTGTTCTGAAGAAACAGCAGCCGGATAAGGCGCAGACTGAAATGTCTGTTCCCTATCCGGCTTTTTTTTCATGCAAAAGGAGGAATATAACATGGAGCTTCTGAACGGACGCATTAGCCAGTGCCGCTCTATCTCCGCCCGGTCGAATGACTGGGCGGTTGTGCTTGACATCGGGCGAAAATATGCTATCATAATGATATCACAAAGATATGAGGAGGCTCAATATGAACGAGAACATCCAGAACAATACGGAGGAACGGCTGCTTGTCGGCAAGAAGAACGGCATGACCGTGCTGGTCGTGAGCGTTTTGCTCTACCTCGCGGCGATTGCGCTGTGTGTGCTTTCCGGCATCGTGATGGAGCGGAACGGGACGGCGGGTGTCGCCATGCTGGTTGTCTCCTGCATTTATCTCTGCATCGGCTGGCTTCCGTGGCCGGGGCTGAAGGTGCTCAAGCCGCAGGAGGCCATGGTGCTGACGCTGTTCGGGCGCTATATCGGCACACTCAAGGGCGAGGGCTTCTACTTCGTCAACCCATTCTGCACCGCCGTGAATCCCGCCGCCGGCACAAGTCCCTCCACCGGCTCGACCAGCAGTGTCAAGCTCCCCGGTCAGCCGGAGATCTCCGTGAGTACGGGCGCTGCGAGCCGCAAGCTCTCCCTCAAGGTGATGACCCTCGACAACAACAAGCAGAAGATCAACGACTGCCTCGGCAACCCCGTTGAGATCGGCATTGTCGTCATCTGGCGTATCGTCAACACCGCCAAGGCGGTATTCAACGTCGATAATTACGTCGAATTCCTCTCCATCCAGACCGACAGCGCCCTCCGCAACATCGTCCGTATCTACCCCTACGACGTTGCGCCGAACGTGGACACGACAGGCGACGGCTTTGCCGATGAGGGCAGCCTCCGCGGGTCAAGTCAGGAGGTCGCCGACCGTATCCGCGCCGAGATACAGCAGAAGGTCGATGTCGCGGGACTGGAGATACTGGAGGCGCGTATCACCTACCTCGCCTATGCGCCGGAGATCGCCGCGTCCATGCTCCAGCGCCAGCAGGCCAGCGCCATCATCGACGCCCGCAAGATGATCGTGGACGGCGCAGTCGGCATGGTGGAGATGGCGCTCGAACGCCTTGGGGAAAACAATGTCGTCCAGCTTGACGAGGAGCGCAAGGCCGCGATGGTGTCCAATCTGCTGGTCGTGCTCTGCGGCAACCGCGACGCGCAGCCCGTCGTCAACTCCGGCAGCCTGTACTGATGGCGGAGAAGGTCGAAAAAAAGCAGCTCCTGCTGCGCCTGTCCCCGGCACTGTATGCCGAGCTTGCGCGTTGGGCGGAGGATGATTTTCGTTCCGTGAACGGCCAGATCGAGTTTCTGCTGACGGAATGTGTCCGCCAGCGCCGCAAAACCGGCGGTCACACGCCGCGTGACGGCGAGTGAACGGGCTGCTATTATGTAAACTTTATACGCACAACGAAGCCGGAGGAAATACGCCCTCCGGCTTTGAATTATGTGTGGCAAACCAGAACTCCATGCCTCCGTCCAGCGCAAACCCAAGGCTCCCCTGAAAGGGGAGCTGGCAGCGGCAGAGCCGCTGACTGATGGGTTTCTCTCGGAGCTTTTGCAAGCTTCTAAATAACCCCTCCACCGCTTCGCGGTCCCCCTCCCCTTTCAGGGGAGGCAAGGATTGGTAGTAGCTTGCGGCACTCCCTTTCAGGGGAGGCATGGGATCGGCGGTGTTCGTAGTACTCCCTCTTAGGGAACGGCATAATCATTATGTCAACTCACTCGATCGGTACAGCCGTGGTCATGGGTGCCGGTGTTTCCATGCCGCTGGGCTGTTCAAGCCCTGCTGCGCTCTCGGTCTCCGGCTCGGTCTGTGTCTCGGTCTGCGTCTCGGTCTCCGGCTCGCCGCTCGGCTCGACCGTCCCGCTCTCGGCGGGCATAAGCTCCATATATATCCGTATGCAGCCCGTGCCAAACAGCCCGCCAAGCGAGCCTTGCAGCGCCGCATAGCCCGTCCAGCGGTCAGCGCGAATGCCCTGCACCGTTGTGACATAGCCCAGCACCGCGCCGGGGTAGCTGTCAATAAAGGCGTTTTGGAGACCGCGGCAAAGCTCCACCTTTTGCGTCGGGTCAATGCAGACCGCAAGCTGGCTGTATAGCGCGTCATATTGCTCGCTCTGCCAGCCGCTTTCCGCCGCACCGCTTGCGTAGAGCCGTGCCTCATCCTGCGGGTCAAGGCTGCCGTCACGCCGAAGGAGGCAAATATCCCAATCCCCGCCCGCACGACAGCGGCTTTTCAGCTCATCCTCCGTCAGCGTTTTCCAGTTCAGCTCGATCCCGATCTCCGCCATGTCACGGACAAGGATGGAGGCCGCCGCCGTCGCCCACACATCGTCCGTCGAATACATCGTAAAGGAGAGCTGCTGGGTATTATCCGCCGATTCGAGAATGCCGTCGCCGTCGTATTCCTGATAGAGCGACGAGGACAGGATAGAGGTCGCCTTGCTCAAATCGAAGCCATAGCGCGTCGTCGTGTCGAGATAGAACGGTGAATTCGGCTCGATAAAGCCGTCGCCGTATACGCCGATGTCGCCGAAGCCCATCGAAAATATCTGCTCACGGTCGATGGCGTAGAGCATTGCCTCGCGCACGACCTTATCCGACAGCGCACCCGACGTCGTGTTCATCACAAGCTCGCACCAGCCGCGCCCCGGTCCCTGCACCGCGAAGGCCTCCACGCCGTAAACCACCGACAGCGAGAAAAGCTGTCCCTCCGCCAGCGACATACAGGCATCCACCAGCCCATCCTCCAGCGCGTCCGCAGCCTGAAACGACGATTCATACCAGCGGAAGCTCACGCTGTCCAGCGTGGAGCGCCCCGCGAAGTAGTCTGTACGCGCTTCAAGCGTCCATTCCTGCTGGATCTCGCCCGCCGCAAGCGTCGGCGCGTGGTAGATAAACGGGCCGCTCCCTATCATGGCGCTGTTGTCCATGGAGGCAGGGTCGGCGCTATAGGCGCTCCATATATGCTCCGGCAGGATGGGAATATCGCCGTAGAGCATATCGCCCTTGACCTCACTCGTCGTAATGACGAGCGTCCAGTCGTCCGGGCACTTGATGGAGCGGATACCGTCGAGGCGGCTCGCCGCGTCCGTGTCGTGCTGGCGGAAAAGCTCCCACGAAAACACGACATCTGCGCTCGTGAGCGGAACGCCGTCGGAGAAGGTCACATCCTGCCGCAGCCGTATCGTCCACGTCAGCTTGTCGCTCGACGTGTCGTAGCTCTCCACAAGACAATTTTCCGGCTCGTAGCTTTCGTTCATGCGCCACAGCGAGTCATAGACAAGGCGAAGGATCTCCGTGGAGAGCGCACCTTTCGCCACAAAGGGGTTGAGGCTGTCCGGCATTTCGCTCACCGCCACGCTAAAGCCGCCCGCCGCCGTAGCCGCCGCGCCGCTTCCGTCTTCTTTTTTTCCACACGCAACAAGCCCCGCCAGCAGCGCGAGCAGGAGCATGACCGCAATCGTTTTTTTCATAGTCCGATATATTCCTTTTTGACATAGGGGCTTGTACTGGCACGGAGCAGCGCACCGTAGCGCAGGTGAAAGTGCAGCACATCACCCACGCCGAGCTCCGGCGCGTCGTCCAGCCGGACGATGGTGTGGTCGCTGCTCCCACCGATGATGGAAATGCGCCCGTCGGTCGGCAGCAGGCATTCCCGCTCCACATCCTGTGCGCCGCAGGCCAGCAGTCCCCGCCGCATGAGACCGAGATCCGGCCTGTGCGTCACATGACCAAAGGCATCGCCGCCGATCTCACCCACGGGCTTGGAGTCCTTTGTTTTGACCTCGATGAGCTGCGCAGAGAAGGTAAAGGCGTCGGGACGCAGCTCCGGCACGGCACAGCCCTCCACGGAATCCCAGCCGAGGAGCCACGCCTCGCCGAAGCGCCCGTGGTTGACCCCGGCGGGCATTGTCCCGCTGTGGAGCAGCCGCTGCGCCGCCGTGGTCATGCCGGAGACAAACGGCAGCGGCACACCGAAGCGAGAGCGCAGCCGCTCCGCGATATGGCAGAGTGCCGTCATATTGTCCTCCGTCGTCCGCACGCCGCCAAAGCAGCCGAGATTCGTTCCCACGCCGAGAAGCTCCAACGACGGACGGCACAGCACAGCCTCCGCCGTTTTCAGAATATCCGCCTCATCGCGGAAATAGCAGCCCTCGCGCAGGTCGCCCATATCCAGCGCCAGAATAATGCCGTGCCGCCGACCACGCCGCGCCGCCTCGTCCGCCAGAAGCACGATGGTGCTTATCTCGGACTCAAAGCTCATATCCGAATACTCCACCGCGTCCGCGATCTCCCAATGCTGCGCCGGACGGATGAGCATACGCGGCTTTGTCGTCCGCATGGAGGCCAGATTCATAAGCCGCGCATCGGCCAGACTGTCGCAGTCGCTCCGGCTCAGCATATCCACGATGGGCGCGGCGGCGCACACCGCCTTGGTCACGGCGGCGAAATGCCGACCCTGTCCGTGCAGCAGCGCCGCCAGACGGTTGACGTTCTCCAAGAGTATCGACAGATCACATTGCAGGCACGGAAAGGACATCCGCTCTCCTCCTCCCGCTCAATCCTCACGCACCGCGCCGCGCTCGGCAAGCAGCCGCCGCGCATTCTCCGCCGGGTCGCCGCCGGTCTCCAACAGGGCGCGAGCGCCCTCATCCATGCAGCCACGCTCGCACATGAGCGCGAGCAGCTCGTCCGCCTCGTGCTTGTCAAGACCGATACGCCGCAGATAGGAAAGCTCCAAGGCGGGTGTCGTGTGCGTATAATGCAGGGCGAGCGACGGCGATGCCAGAATGGCAAAAAAGCGTCTGCGCCCCGCGTCTGTTTCCTTTTTTCGTTCCATGCCGCCATTATAGCATAGACCGCCGAAATTTCAAAAAATATTCTTATGTTTTTATTGAATGTTCGCCCTTGACATGATATATTGAAGACAAGCTGAAAGGGAGTGCCTTGCGCACGGGCTGCGGCATGACCGCTGTCTGTGCGTGTCTTCATTTACGGAGGTGTTATATGCTCATCATCGGAAACGGAAAAGTTCTCACCCGTGACCCGTCCATGCCCTATCTGGCCGACGGTGCCGTCCTCTGCGACGGCGGAACGATAAGCGCCCTCGGCGGCACGGCGCAGCTTCGCGCCCTGCACCCGCAGGCGGAGTATCTCGATGCCCACGGCGGCGTTATCATGCCCGGTCTCATCAACGCGCATACCCACATCTACTCCGGGCTGGCTCGCGGTCTGTCCATCCGTGGCTACGATCCCCACACCTTCTATCAGGTGCTGGACGGAATGTGGTGGAACATCGACCGCCACCTTGACCTGGAGGGAACACACGCCAGCGCCATCATCACCGTCATGGAATCGCTGCGCAACGGCGTGACGACCATCTTCGACCACCACGCAAGCTATGGCGAGATCCCCGGCAGCCTCTTTGCCATCGCCGAGGAGACAAAGCGCCTCGGCATACGCGCCTGCCTCTGCTATGAGGTCTCGGAGCGCGACGGCGAGGTCAAGTGCGACGAGGGCATACGCGAGAATGCCGACTTTGCCCGCTTCTGCCACGAGCATGAGGACGATATGCTCAAGGCCATGTTCGGCGGTCACGCGCTCTTTACCATCTCTGACCGCACCTTTGAAAAAATGGTCGCCGCGAACAACGGTCTCACCGGCTACCACATCCATGTCTGCGAGGGACATACCGACATGGAGGACAGCTGGAACCGCTATGGTATGCGCCCCATCGACCGTCTTGCCAAGAACGGGATCTTGGGCGAAAGGACCATTCTGGGACACTGTATCTACCTCACGGACGACGAGCTTGACACCATCGCCGAGACGAATACCATGTGCGTGACAAACCCCGAATCGAACATGGGCAACGCCGTCGGTGTCGCGCCGGTTCTGAAAATGTTTGAAAAGGGCATACTCGTCGGTCTCGGCACAGACGCTTACACCCACGATATGCTGGAAAGCCTCAAGGTCGAGCTTATCATCCAGCGCCACAATGCCGGTCGTCCCAACGTCGGCTGGTGTGAATCGACCGGGATGCTCTTTGAGAACAACGCGAAGATGGCCGCCCGCTACTTCCAAAAGCCGCTCGGTGTGCTGCGTCCGGGCGCGGCGGCGGATATCGCCGTCTTCGACTACCGCCCGTTCACCCCGTTCTCCGAGGAAAACGCCGACGGACACATGATATTCGGCTTCCAAGGACACAACTGCATCCACACCGTCGTGGACGGGCAGGTGCGCATGAAGGACCGTGAGTTCGTCGGCTTCGACGAGCATGAAATGAACAGCCGCGTATATGAGGCGGCCTGCAAGCTGTGGGGGGAGCTGAACCGATGAGTGAAAAAATGACCGGCATACCATACGACCAGCTGCTCTACCGCGTATGCCACGAATACGAGAGCTACGGCACGATATTCGGCGTGAGCCACATCTACAAGGCCGGAGATAAGCGCCTCCCCATCTTCTCCGAGCAGCTTGAAACGCCCTTTGGTCCTGCCGCAGGACCGAATACCCAGCTCGCCCAGAACATCATCGCGGCCTATGCCGCCGGAAGCCGCTTCTTCGAGCTCAAGACCGTCCAGATCATGGACGGGGAGGAGCTTGCCGCCTGCGTCAACCGCCCCTGTATCAAGGCGGACGACGAGGGCTACAACTGCGAATGGAGCACGGAGCTGACCGTCCCCAACGCCATGGACGAGTACATCAAGGCGTGGAAGGTTCTGAAGGTCATCTCCGAGAAATACGGTCTTGGCAGCGCCGACGGCTTTGTCTTCAATATGTCCGTCGGCTACAACCTCGACGGCATACGCTCCGAAAAAATTGACAGCTTCATTGAGGGACTGCGCACAGCGGGCGTGTCCGATTCCGTCACCATCTCGACGCTGCACGGCTGCCCGCCGGACGAGATTGAGCGTATCGCCGACTACCTCATCGGCGAAAAGGGGCTCAACACCTACATCAAGTGCAACCCCACGCTGCTCGGCTACGACTTCGCCCGCAAGACGTTGGACGCACTCGGCTACGACTACATTGCCTTTGACGACCACCATTTCCGCGAGGATCTCCAATGGGAGGATGCCATCCCCATGCTGCGGCGGCTGCAAGCGCTGGCCGACGAAAAGGGCGTGGAGTTCGGTCTCAAGCTCACCAACACCTTCCCCGTCGATGTCAAGGCCGGGGAGCTGCCGAGCGAGGAGATGTATATGTCGGGTCGCGCCCTTTTCCCGCTCACCATCGAGCTGGCGCGGCGTATCAGCGCCGAGTTTGACGGCAAAATGCGTATCAGCTACTCCGGCGGTGCGGACTTCCACTCCGCCGCCGCGCTGTTCCGCGCCGGAATCTGGCCCATCACGATGGCCACGAACCTCCTGCGTCCCGGCGGCTATAACCGCATGAAGCAGATCGCGGAGCTTCTGGATAAGGAGCCCTACGCCCGCTTTGAGGGCGTGTCCGTTCCGGCGGTCACGGCGCTCGCGAAAAACGCGCTGACTGACCCGTGGTACCGCAAGCCCGTCAAGCCCATCCCCAGCCGCAAGATACCCGAACACGTCCCGCTCATGGACTGCTTCTTCGCGCCCTGCCGCGAGGGCTGCCCCATCCATCAGGACATCCCCGCCTATATCCGCCTCGTGAACGAGGGCAAATACCTCGAAGCGCTGGAGATGATATGTGAGCGCAACCCGCTTCCGAACATCACCGGCACGATATGCGCCCACCCCTGCATGAGCCGCTGTACCCGCAGCTTCTATGAGGGCGCGGTCGATATTCGCGGCTGCAAGCTGGAGGCCACCATGCGAGCCTACGGCGAATTTCTTGCGAAGCTCGCACGGGCGGAGCTGCCCGACGGCGGCAAAAGGGTCGCGGTCGTCGGTGCGGGTCCCGCCGGTCTTGCCACCGCCTATTTTCTGGCACGTTGCGGCTGCCGCGTGACCGTCTTTGAAAAATCCCTCAAGCCCGGCGGCATTGTGCGCCACGTCATTCCTCCGTTCCGCATTTCGACCGAGACGGTGGAAAAGGATGCCATGCTCTGCGCCGGTCTCGGCGTGAAATTCCGCTACGGCACAGAAATACGCTCTGCCGACCAGCTTGCGGCGTTTGACGACGCGGTTATCTGCACGGGCGCATGGATACCCGGCACACTCCCCTTGGAGGGCGGTCAGCCGCGCAACGTCGTCGAGTTCCTGTCCGCCTATAAAAAGCACCCGCTCTGGTGCATCCCCGGTCGCAGTGTCGCCGTCATCGGCGGCGGCAACACCGCCATGGATGCCGCACGAGCCGCCAAGCGCTGTACCGGCGTGAAGAAGGTCACGCTCGTCTACCGCCGCGATATGCGCAGTATGCCCGCCGATGAGGAGGAGCTGCGCCTCGCGCTGGAGGACGGTGTGGAGCTTCGCCCGCTGCTCTCTCCCGTCGCCATCGAGGGCAAAAAGCTCAAATGCGAGAAAATGACGCTGGGTGAGCCGGACGCCTCTGGTCGCCGCCGCCCCGTCGCCACCGGCGAATACGAATACATCGATGCCGCCTGTGTCATCGCCGCCGTCGGCGAGAGGACGGACACGGCGCTCTATCAAGCGCTGGGCATTCCCGTGGACGAAAAGGGTCGCGCCATCACGGACGCAAACGGCATGGCCGCCCCGCACCTCTACCTCGCGGGCGACGGTGCCACCGGCCCCTCCACCATCGTACAGGCCATCGCCGGGGCGACCCGCGTCGCCAAGGCCATCGCCGGGGCGGACTTTGAAAAATACGTCGCGCAGAACGCCAAGGGCGACCCCGCCACGGCACGCTCCCGCAAGGGCGTGTTCGCGGACGGCGGACGCGCCTCGGAGCGCTGCCTCGAATGTGCCACGGTGTGCGAAAGCTGCGTGGACGTCTGCCCCAACCGCGCCAACGTCTCGCTCCTCATCGACGGGCGCAGACAAATCCTACACCTCGACTGGATGTGCAACGAGTGCGGCAACTGCGCCACGTTCTGCCCGTGGTCGAGCGCACCGTACCGCGAGAAGTGGACGATGTTCGCCGACCGCGACGGCTTTGAGACAAGCGAAAATCAGGGCTTCCTGCCGCTGGGCGGGCTGCGCGTGCTCGTGCGCTTTGCCGGTAACACCTTCGAGGTCGAGCTCGGTGAGGCAAATGGCGAGCTGCCGCCGGAGCTTGCAAAGTTCACCCGCGCCGCGCTGCTCCGCTACCCGGAGCTTACCCTCAAATAAGCAAACCCCCGACCACGCGGTCGGATAGAAGGAGATATACATGGACTACGAAAAAATCAAACAGGCGGCGCAGGATTATCTGCCCGCCATGACACGCTTCCTGCGTGAGCTTATCGCCCTGCCGAGCGAGAGCTGCGGCGAGGAGGGCGTGGTTCGCCGCGCCGTCGCCGAGATGGAAGCACTCGGCTACCGCAAGGCATGGATAGACCCGCAGGGCAACGCGCTGGGGCTCATCGGCGAGGGCGAGAAGCTCATCGCCTTTGACGGTCACATCGACACCGTGGGCGTCGGTCTGCGCAGCAACTGGCAGTTCGACCCCTACGAGGGCTTTGAGACGGATACCCAGATCGGCGGGCGCGGCGCGTCCGACCAAGAGGGCGGCTGCGTCAGCCAGATATACGCCGCCAAGATTGCGCACGACCTCGGTCTCATCCCCGACGGCTATAGCATTCTCGTGAGCTGCACGGTACAGGAGGAGGACTGCGACGGTCTCTGCTGGCAGTACATCCACAACGAGGACGGCATTACGCCGGAATTCGTCGTCTCCACCGAGCCGACCGACTGCGGCATATATCGCGGTCACCGTGGGCGCATGGAGATTCGCGTGGACGTGCGCGGCGTGTCCTGCCACGGCTCTGCGCCGGAGCGCGGCGACAACGCCATCTATAAAATGGCCGACATTTTACGCGAGGTACGCGCTCTCAACGAAAACCCGGCGGATGACAGCGTGGAGGTCAAGGGTTTGGTCAAAATGCTTGACGAGAAATATAATCCCGACTGGGAGGATGCCCGCTTCCTCGGACGCGGCACCATCACCGTCAGCGAGATCTTCTACAGCTCGCCGAGCCGCTGCGCCGTGGCGGACGGCTGCTCCGTGTCGCTTGACCGGCGCATGACCGCCGGAGAGACCTTCGAGAGCTGTCTTGAGGAAATACGCGCCCTCCCGTCCTGCCGCAAGTACGCGGACGACGTGACCGTGAGTATGTACAAATACGACCGTCCCTCGTGGACGGGTCTGGTCTATGAGACGGAGTGCTACTTCCCCACATGGATCAACCGCGAGTCCGCGCCCCATGTACAGGCCGTCGCCAAGAGCTACCGCGCCATGTTCGGCGACGAGCGCTGCGGTGAGCCGGACGCGATGAGCAAACGCGCCGGACGACCTCTCATCGACAAGTGGACGTTCTCCACCAACGGCGTGTCCATCCAAGGTCGCTTCGGCATTCCCTGCGTGGGCTTCGGCCCCGGTGCGGAAAGTCAGGCACACGCGCCGAACGAGATAACATGGAAGCAGGACTTGGTGCGCTGCGCGGCTGTTCTCGCGGCAACGCCGATGAATTATGTGGAGGAGCTGACGAAATGAGCCTTATGCAAAAATATGCCGAGAAG
>CAVIIB010000049.1:0-13098 GCA_963642815.1 Oscillospiraceae bacterium
AGAAACCGTGTGGTGATTTTCTTCACCGACGGCTATCCCAGCACATCGGGCGCGGATAATTTCGATATGACCCTTGCAAATAACGCCATTACGCAGGCCACCACTGCAAAGAACACCCACGGCGCGACTGTCTATTCCATCGTCGTCATTACCGGAGCAGACCCCACCAGCGCGGGCAATCAAAGCGGCACAAATCCGGAAAAGGTCAACTGGTATCTGCACACCGTTTCCAGCAACAACGGCAAGCCCCAGACCCCCAGCTACTATCTCTCCGCGGCGGACGCTGATTCCCTGAAAAACATCTTCCAGCAGATCAGCCAGCAGATCGAGACCGGCGGCTCGGCCTCCACGCTGACAGATGAAGCTGTTGTGAGGGATATCGTGTCCCCGTACTTCACGCTCCCATCTGGCGCGACGGTGAATGACATCACGCTGGAAAGCTATGCATACCACGGTCCCAATCAAGCGTGGACGAAAAATGGAACTGCTCTGGGCGCAACGGCCTCGCTCGATAAGGTCGAGGACGCGGAGACCGGTGTGGAGCAAAACCGCGTCAGCGTCACAGGCTTCAACTTCTCCGAAAACTGGTGCGGCACGGAGAGCCAGACAGGGACGACTGGCGCTGTCAGCTATCGCGGCAATAAGCTCGTCATCCGCTTCACGGTCACGCCAAGAGCCGGCTTCCTCGGCGGCAACGGCGTCCAAACCAACAACGGCGCGGGCGTCTATGAAAACAAAGACGCAACGACCCCTGTCGAGTCGGTGGATGATCAAACGGTCGATGTGACGATCAAAGCGCCGAGCGTCAGTGTGCCGGGCGCGAACGTGTATCTGGGCGCGTATTTCACCGAGACGGTCAGCGCCGAGGCGCTGAAGGCGGGTACCACCGTCAGCTTTGGCACGGGCGCTGATGTGGTCACGCTGGATATGTCAAAGCCCAATGACAACTGGGGGCTTGCAAGCTGGCAGAACGAATATGTTGACATTGAGGTCGTGGTCAAGGACGAGAGCGAAAATGTGGTGACGGAGTTCAGCAATTTGCGGGATGACACCGGCTACAGCGTTTCCGTCACCATCAAGCCCAAGGGCGCGGAAAGCGGCGATGACAGCAGCGCCAGTGGCACTATCCACGTCTTCAAGCCGGAGCTGACCTACAAGGATACCACCGCCTATTACGGCGAGAACGTTCCCGAAAACAACGATTACAGCGGGAACATGGTCGGCGAGGCGAAGTGGAAGAACGACAATAAATATTCCACGGATGCGGACGTTACCATGCTCGGCAGCCAAACCCCGCCGACGCTGGATATCAGCTACACGCCGGACAGCGGAACGATTTTTGACGGCAAGTACGGCAAGGAGGATGTCCCTGTCAAGGCTGCGGTAAAGATCGGGGCGGAGGATGTCACCAACGACACCACGTTCGTACACACGCCCTGCGAGCAGGGAGAAGAGCTTCCGAGCGGAGCGCAGTTCCTCATCCACATCAAGACCTGTGCGCTGACCGTCACCAAGCAGGGCGGCGCGGCAAACGAATCCTATGTGTTCGATGTGTACAAGGACGGCGTGAAGTATTCCGAAGTGACCATTTGGGGCAACGACACCGCAGAGCTCGTTGAGCTGCCCATCGGCAAGTACACCATCAAGGAAAACACCGGCTGGAGCTGGCGGTATACCGCGAACAACGGCAGTGAGGCCGAGTTGAAAGATATCTCGCCCAGCGGCACAATCACCTGCACCAACACGAAAGCAAACGAGAAGTGGTTCAACGGCTACAGCGCGGTTATTTCTAACGTCATCGGCCAGTGAGGAAGGAGGGGACGAGAATGTACAGAGGCAAGTATGTAAGCAAGCACGGCGCAAAGCATGAGCCGAGGTCCCGCCGCTCCCGCGTGACCGCGCTGGCGCTTTCGGCGGTGCTTCTCGTGGCGCTCGCCATCGGCGGCACGCTCGCGTGGCTCACCGCCCGCTCCGAAAACGTCACCAACAGCTTTACGGTCGGCCATGTGAGCTGTGAGGTCACGGAGAATTTCAATAAGACAACGGGCGAAAAGGAAAACGTCAACGTGAAAAACACCGGCGACGTACCCGCCTATATCCGCGTCAAGCTGGTGACGTATCGCACGAACGATCAGGGGCAGCATATCGGCGGCACGGCAGAGCTCCCCTCTTTCACCCTCGGTGAAAACTGGGTGGAATACGGCGGCTATTACTACTACACACTGCCCGTCGCGGCGGGCGAAAAGCCTACAGCCAACCTGACCGACAGCATGACGCTGACAGCCGGCTATGACGACGCTGACGGCGGCAAGCAGGCTGTCGACGTGATGGCCGAGGCCATCCAGAGCGTCCCCGCACAGGCAGTCGGTGAGGCATGGGGCGTGAGCATTTCAGAGGGCAGCGTAACGCCCTACGGCCAATAAGGGGGTGGCGATATGAAAAAGTCCTGCAAGGTTTTGTTTTTGCTGGTGCTCGCGGTCGCCTGCCTCGTGTCCTCGGCGCTGGCGGCGGATGCCTCCATCGTCTACAAGGGCGGCAGCGACGGCTTCGGCTTCCAGCCGGGAAGCGACTATACGGAGACCGATCTCTTTGATAATTTCAAGGGCGTGATGCCCGGTGACGTGCTCACGCAGAACATCCGCTTTACGAACTCGTCCGCCAATCGCGCCAACGTGCGGCTCTATATGCGCGCCGTGGCGCACGATGAGACGGCCAACCCCCTCAGCCCCAAGGTGGCCGAGGCCGGGGAGACCGTCGCCTCCATGACGGATTTCCTCGCCCAGCTCTCCATGAAGGTGTGGAACGGCTCGAAGCTCATCTATGAGGCTTCGCCCGACGAGCTGGACGGTCTGCGCGAGAATGTGCTGCTCGGCAGCTTCAGCAGCGGCGAGACCGCCGCGCTCCGCGTTGAGCTGACCGTCCCGACCACGCTCGGCGACGCTTACGCCGACCGCGTGGGCGAGGTCGATTGGGTGTTCCATGTCGAGGAGTACAGCGACGGCGGCCTTATCCAGACCGGCCAGCTTCGGTGGCCTGTTTGGGTGCTCGGCGGCATCGGCCTTGCGCTCGTCGCCTGCGGCGGTGTGCTGCTCGCGAGGAAGAAGCGGAGCAATGCCTAAGAGGGCGGGCGTTATCATTGTGAGCGTGGGAGCGGTGCTGATACTGTCGGCACTGCTCCTGCTCCTATATAACCGCCGTGAGGACGCGGAGGCGGGGCAGGAGGCTGGGCAGGTGCTTGCCGAGGTGGAGGCCGTCATCGCGGCGCGGGCGACGGCTGCGCCGGTGCTGCCGGAGGCGGCGGAGGCCACGGCTGCGCCCTCCCCCACGGCGCTTGCGGCGGATATGCCGGTCATCATGCTGGAGGGCTACGGCTATGTCGGCTATCTCGACATCCCCGTGCTGGCGCTGCGGCTGCCCGTCATGGCGGATTGGGACTATGGGCGGCTGAAGCTCGCGCCCTGCCGCCAGTTCGGCTCGTCGCGCACGGATGATCTCGTGATCGCGGCGCATAATTATCGGAATCATTTTGGCCGTCTGGGCGAGCTGCGGGAGGGCGACGAGGTGAGCTTCACGGACATGGACGGCGTTGTGAACCGCTATGCCGTGGCGCGGGTCGATACCCTGAGCCCCGCGGAGGTGGAGGCCGTCCGCGACAGCGGCTATGACCTCGTGCTGTACACCTGCACCACCGGCGGCAAGACCCGCGTGACGGTCTTCTGCGACCGGGCAGCGGAAATTACAGCTTCTCCAGCCCCAAGCCGGACGGAAAACTGAGCTTGGCTTGGTGAACGACAAAAAATGTTGGGATAGCCACCCGTCGAGGGCGGCTATCCCAACTGTTGATATAGACGCTTTTTTGCTGTTATAGACTTATTTCGTGCCGAAGATACGGTCGCCGGCGTCGCCGAGACCGGGGACGATGTAGCCGTGGTCGTTGAGGCGCTCGTCCTGTGCGGCGACGTAGATGTCCACGTCGGGGTGCGCCTCCTGCATGGCGGCGATACCCTCAGGCGCGGCGATAATGCTCATGAGCTTGAGATTCTTCACGCCGACCTCCTTGAGGAATTGGGCGGCGGCCACGGCGCTTCCGCCGGTGGCAAGCATGGGGTCGACGATGATGACATCGCGCTCGGCGATATCGGGCGGCATTTTGAAGTAGTACTTCACCGGCTCTAGGGTCTCCGGGTCACGGAACAGACCGATGTGACCGACCTTGACGTTCGGCATCATGGCGACCATGCCGTCAACCATGCCGAGACCGGCGCGTAGAATGGGGACGACAGCCAGCTTCTTTCCGGCAATACGGTGGCAGACGGCGGGGGCGACCGGCGTTTCCACGCGGACCTCCTCCAGCGGCAGATCGCGAGTTGCCTCGTAGCACATAAGCTGGGCGATCTCACCGACCAGCTCGCGGAATTCCTTCACGCTGGTGCTCTTGTCGCGCAGAATGGACAGCTTGTGCTGGATGAGGGGGTGGTCGAAAACGTAAACTCTGCTCATGTCTTTCGTTCTCCTTTTTAGTTTTCCGTTGCCTGACGCTGCATACGCTCCTGCCGCTCCCGCTCGGCCTGACTCAGGCGGAGGTAGACCGGCAAAAGCTCATCCGCCGACGCGGGCTTCTTTCCCAGCGCGGCAAGACCGACACCGTGAGCGCATTGCATACGAAGCCCCGCCGGTGCAAGGTGCAGCACCAGCGCATCCTTATCCAGCGCATTATAGCACAGTTGCGCCCCATCTCCAAGTAAAATCCAGCTTTTTTTCAAATAAGTTTTCAGCTCGACCTCCAAGTCGGCGATGGAGATGGCGCGATCGGGCGTGAGACGACAGGGAACGCCGCCGCGTACCTCGAACAGCGCGTTATAGACTTGGCTTCGGCGGGCGTCCATGACGCAGCAGAGCATAGCGCCCTCCATATCGGGTCCACCGGCGGCCATCGCCTCTAGGGTGGACACGCCGATGGCGGGGATCTCAAGCGCCCACGCCAGCCCCTTGGCGGCGGCCATGCCGATACGCAGCCCCGTGAAGCTGCCGGGGCCGTGGGTCACGGCGACGCAGCCCAGCTCGCGCAGCGTGTGGCCGGTGTTTTTCACGAGCGCCTCCGCCATGGGCAGGAGTGTGCTGCTGTGGGTCTGACCGTCGGACTGGAAATACTGGCCGAGGAACGTCCCGTCCTCAAAGAGCGCAGCCGAGGCCGTTTTTGCCGAGGCTTCAAGCGCGAGCATCAGCATGGTTCTCGCCTCCCTCTATGATGATGCGGCGGCTCTCGTCGCCGGTCTTTTCAAAGCGCACGGTGATCTCGCTTCCGTCGAACGCCGCCGCGACGTTCTCACTCCACTCGACGGCGCAGACGCCCTCGCGGGCGAGATAGTCGTCCCAGCCGATACCGTAAAGCTCGTCCGCCGAGCCGAGGCGGTACATATCGAAGTGGAAAAGGCGACGAGCGCCCTCGTATTCGTTGACGATGGTGAAGGTGGGCGAGCTTACGGGCGCGTCAATGCCCATGCCCCGCGCCATGCCGCGTACAAAGGCGGTCTTGCCGCTGCCGAGCTCGCCGTAAAACGCGACGACGGAGCCGTCCGGTATCGATGCGGCGAAGCGAGCGCCGATGTCCTCCGTCTGCGCCTCGGAATCGCTTAGGTAGATCATGCTCACAGCCCCCTTGTCGCAAAGGCGTTGAGCGAGCTGTCCGCCCGACTGCCGGCCTTGTATTCGTAAAAGCCCTGCGCCCCGATCATGGCGGCGTTGTCGCCACAGAGACGCAGCGGCGGGATATAGAGCGCGAGTCCCGCGTCATGGCAGGCGCGTTCAAAGTCGGCGCGTATGCGCGAGTTGGCGGCAACGCCACCGGCGACCGCAAGGCGGTCATAGCCGAGCTCACGCGCCGCCTGCATTGTCCGTCCGACCAGCGACTCCGAGACGGCGCGGCATAGGCTTGCCGCGAGACCGGCGCGGTCAAGCGGCTCGCCCGTCTGCTCCGCGTGGTGCGCGAGGTTGATGACGGCGGTCTTGAGCCCCGAAAAGCTCATGTCGTAGGGGTTTTGCCCGACATAGGGGCGCGGCAGTGTATAGCGCCGGTCGTCGCCCTGCTTGGCAAGGTCGTCGATGGGCTTGCCGCCCGGATAGGGCAGCCCCAGCACACGGGCGCATTTGTCGAAGCACTCACCCGCCGCGTCGTCGCGGGTCTGGCCGAGGATGTGCATATCGGTGTAGCCGCGCACATCCACGAGCATGGTGTTCCCGCCGGAGATGGCGAGGCAGAGAAACGGCGGCTCAAGCGTCGGGTAGGCGATATAGTTCGCGGCGATATGACCGCGGATATGGTGGACGGGCACGAGCGGCACGTCCAGAGCGAGCGCCGCAGACTTGGCGAAGTTCACGCCCACGAGCAGCGCCCCGATAAGCCCCGGCGCATAGGTGCAGGCAATGGCATCAATGTCGGCGCGGGTACACCCGGCCTCGTCCAGCGCACGGCTGGCCAGCCGCGAGATGACCTCCAAATGGCTGCGGGCGGCAATCTCCGGCACAACGCCGCCGTATACGGCGTGTAGGTCGGCTTGGGAAAATATCTGGTCGGTCAGCACGCGCCGCCCGTCCTCCACCAGCGCCACGGCGGTCTCGTCGCAGCTCGATTCAAAAGCGAGTATCAGCATGATAAAAACCTCGTCATCAATATCGCGTCCTCGCGGGGCGCTTCGTAATAGCCCGGTCGCACACCGACGCGCACATAGCCGTGCTTTTCATATAACGCAATGGCCGCCGCGTTGGACGCTCGCACCTCAAGTGTGATGAAGGCGAGGGACAGCGCCTCGGCCTCCCGCAGCGCCGCGTCCAGCAGCGCGTCCGCCACACCCCGTCGCCGCAGCTCCGGCGCAACGGCTACGCTGTCAATGGAGCCCTCGTCCAGAACGTGCGAGAGGCAGAGATAGCCCGCAAGCGTCCCGTCCTCCGTTCGGGCGACAAGGAAGCGGTCAAGCCGCCGCTTGATCATATCCGTCGGCCACGGGTCATGGAAGCAGCGCCGCTCGATGGCGGCAATGGTCTCGGCATCCGCCGACTGCGCCCGCTCAATGCGCATCCGCCCAGCTCCTCCCGGCCTTGGCCTCCACGGTCAGCGGGACGGAAAGCTGCGCCGCGCCCTCCATGGCCTCGACCAGCGCGGCCTTGACCGCCTCCTCCTGTCCGGCGGGACACTCGGCGATCAGCTCATCGTGTACCTGAAGCAGCAGCCGCGCCTCCGGCGCACGCTCGCGCAGCAGCCTGTCCGCCCGCAGCATGGCGAGCTTCATCACGTCCGCCGCCGTGCCCTGTATGGGCATATTCCGTGCCACGCGCTCGCCGAATGAGCGCAGGGTGAAGCTGGAGCTTGTAAGCTCCGGCAGCGCCCGCCGCCGCCCGTACAGCGTCTCGCAGTAGCCGCGCTCCTTTGCCTCCGCGATCGTCCGCTCCATATACTCGCGCACACCGCGGTATTTTTCAAGATATGTTTCGATATAGCGCTTGGCCTCCGCTTGCGCCACGCCGATGTCCTGCGCCAGTGAAAAGGCGGATATGCCGTAGACGATGCCGAAGTTGACGGCCTTGGCCTGCGAGCGCATTTGCGGCGTGACCTCCTGCGGCTCGACACCGAAGACCTGTGCGGCGGTGAGGCGGTGGACATCCTCGCCGGAGCGGAAGCCCTCGATGAGGCGCTCATCCCCGCTCATGTGTGCAAGCAGCCGCAGCTCGATCTGGGAGTAGTCCGCGTCCACGAGCAGCTTGCCGGGTGCGGCGGTGAACATACGGCGGATGAGTGCGCCGCTGCTTTTACGAATGGGGATGTTTTGCAGATTCGGCTCGGTGGACGAGAGGCGACCCGTCGCCGTGACGGTCATCTGGAAGCTCGTGTGGATGCGCCCGTCGGGGGCGATGACCTTGAGCAGCCCGTCGGCATAGGTGCTTTTGAGCTTGGCAAGCTCACGGTAGTCGAGCACGAGCTGCACGATGGGGTGCTTGCCGCGCAGACGCTCCAGCACCTCCGCGCTCGTTGACCAGCCGCGATGGGTCTTCTTCCCTGTCGGCAGCGCCAGCCGGTCAAACAGCACCTCGCCGAGCTGCTTGGGGGAATTGATGTTGAACTCACCGCCCGCAAGCGCCCATATCTCCGCTTGCAGCGCGGAAAGCTCCCCCGCAAGGCGCTCGCCGAGCGCGTAGAGTGCCTGACGGTCGACATAGAAGCCCTCGCGCTCCATCCGCGCCAGCACCGGGCAGAGCGGCAGCTCCATGTCATAATAAAGCGCCGTCATGCCAAGCTCCTCAAGCTTCGCCGCCAGCACGGGGCGCAGCGCATACAGAGTGCCCGCACCGCCGTCCGCGCCGTCGAGATATTTGTCGGCAAGACGCTCCACACTATAGTCGTTGTCCGTGGCGGAGAGCAGATAGGCGGCCAGCGCCGTGTCAAAGACAAAGCCGTCCGTGGACAGCCCCTCGTCGAGGCAAAGCCGCTCAATATCCTTGACGTTTTGGGCGATTTTAGGGGTCTTATCGGAGAAAAGCACACGCAGCAGCGCGTTATAGCCCTCGCCGTCCTCCGCCCAGCGGAGCGTGAAGACGTTTTCGCCGTCGCAAAGCTCCAGCGCGTCCAGCCCCTCCAGCGGCAGCACGGCCACGACCTCGGCGTTTGTTATGCGCTCCATGGCCTCGGCGAGCGTGACGTTCACCGACGGATAGAGGGGAGCGGGCGCGGCCTGTGCCTCATCCGGGACAAGCCCCCATTTTTCGATGAGCCGCAGGAAGCCGAGGCGGCGGCAGAGCGCGTATAATGCGGGGCTGCCCGTCCGTGTCCACAGCGCCTCCTCCGGCGTAAATTCGATGGGAGCCTCCGGGCGGATGGTGGCGAGAGTGTAGGAGAGCTGCGCCAGCTCACGCCCGTTTTCCAGCCTTGTCCGCTGGGAGGCGGTGATGGCGGGGTCGTCCAGATGGGCGTATACCTCGTCCAGACTGCCAAAGCGCCGCAGCAGCGAAAGCGCCGTTTTCTCGCCGATACCGGCTACGCCGGGGATGTTGTCCGAGCTGTCGCCCATGAGCGCCTTGAGGTCGATCATGCGGATGGGCGCGAGACCGTATTCCTCGAAAAAGACGGCGGGGTCATATTCCTTCGTCTCGCTGCTGCCCATGCGGGTCTTGATGAGGTCGACGTGGGTCGCGTCCGTGATGAGCTGCAAGGCGTCCTTGTCGCCGGTGACGAGGCGGCATTGCCAGCCCTCCGCCTCACAGCGGCGGGCGATCGTGCCAAGCAGGTCGTCGGCCTCCCAGCCCGCAAGCTCCAGCCGCCGCACACCCATCGCGTCCAGCAGCTCCTTCAAAAGCGGGATCTGCACCCGCAGCTCCTCCGGCATGGGCTTGCGCTGCGCCTTGTAGCCGTCGTACAGCTCGTGGCGGAAGGTGGGCGCGTGCACGTCGAAACAGACGCAGAGCCCGTCCGGCGCCTCCAGCTCCATAAGCCGCTGCACGATGGTGACAAAGCCGTAGACGGCGTTGGTGGGTGTCCCGTCCGGGGCGTTCAGCATACGAATGCCGTAATAGGCGCGGTTCACAAGGGAGTTGCCGTCGATGACCATGAGCTTTTTGCCGTTCATGCGCGTCCGCCTTTCAGATGTAAGTATAGGTTTGTCAAAGAACGCCCGTAGCCCCTCGCGCCGGCGCGGTAGCGCCTCGGCTCCCTTGTGTAAAGGGAGCTGGCAGCGGCGCAGCCAAGCAACACCACCCAAGGCTCCCCTGAAAGGGGAGCTGGCAGCGGCAACGCCGCTGACTGAGGGGTTTCATCCGCTGCGGGCTTAACCCCTCCACCGCTAGCGCGGTCCCCCTCCCCTTTCAGGGGAGGCAGGGTTGGTGGTGGCTTGCGGCGCTCCCTTTCAGGGGAGGCTGGGGTTGGTGCTAACAGCGGAAGACAATGTTTCTTTGACAATCAAATAGTATACCACAACACGCGGGAAAATGGTATATCGCCTTTTCGCATAAAAAGGAGACGGAGGCAATGCTCCGTCTCAAGTGGGTTTTCGGTCTCTCTTTCTGCGCTTAGTATATGCCGAAGCGGGCGGCTCGTCCATGATAAAATTGTGGAAATTACTGCGCCCAATGGTACATGAAAAATACGCCGTAGATATTAAACGCCACGGCCAGCGCCGCGAGCGCCCAGAGCGCGGGGCTTGTTTTCGTCCGCCCGCGCCGCGCAATATAGAGGAGCGCGAACGGGAGCAGGTCGCAGGTATAGCGGCAGCCGAACTGCCAGCCGCCAAAGGTCTTGTGCATACAGAGCAGCAGCAGCTCCAGCACCATGCCGAGCGTCAGCGCCGTGCCGGTAAAATCCGTCCGGCGGGTCACGAGGGCGCGTGCTTGCTCGTAAAACAGCGCGAGAAACAGGGGGTTTGCCACATAGAACATGAAGCCGTCGAACACGGGGAAGCTCAGCGTCCCATTCTGTATGCGCACCGGCTCAAACAGAATGCGGCGCAGGTTCGGCCAAAGGTAGCAGAGGGCGAACTGGCCGTGCTCCGCCTCGGTGAACTCCGGGAGATAGTCGTGACCGAATTGCAGCGGGTCGCCGAAGCGGGCGTAGTTGTAGCCCATGAGCGCAAGCGCCACGGCAGCAGCGCCGAGGCAGTACCTCCATTGCCGCAGCAGCGCCCGCCAAAAGCCGCCGTTTGCCCGCTCCTGCCACGCGAAGCAGAGCACGAATACGGGCAGAAACACCGCCGTGAACGGGCGGCAGCCCACGGCCAGCGCCAGCAGGAACAGGCTCAGCCCCTTTTTATCGGAAACAGCGGCGAGGCAGCCGCCCAGCGAGAGCACCATGCACAGCGCCTGCGCCTGAAACCACACGCCGCCGTAGGTCGTCATCCAGAGCATATTGGAGCCCCAGACGAGGAACACGCTCCAAAATGCGCTTGCAGGGCAGCCGCGCCCAAAGCGCCGCATGAGCCGGAACGCCAGCGCCGCGCTGACGAGTCCGTATACGCCGACGAGCAGGTTGTTCGGCGTGGACTGCCCGAAAATGAGAGCGAGCGGGAGCAGCACCAGCGCCGGAACAGGCGGGAAGGAGCACCAGTATTTCCCGTCGTATATCGCAAGCTCCAGCCATGTATAGCGCTCGCCGTCCGCGATATAGAGCTGCCCCTGCAGCCAGTTGAGCGCCTGTTCGGTATAGCTGTCCTGCATTTCGTGGCGGAAAAGGTCGCCGTCCGTGAGCAGGGACAGGAGTACATAGCCCAGCGTCATCAGCGAGAGCATGACCCACAGCGTCAGCCGCTCCCGCCGCGTTTCCGTGTTCACCGCCGTACCTCCCAGCCGTCGAGCGGCGCACGCTGCACCGCGCCGAATATCTTGTCCTTGATGTCAGGGTAGCGCCCGCCGAGCTCATGGAGCAGGAGCTTGACCTCATGACGCTTGGACGTGCGATCCATCGGGCAGGTCGTTTTCACCACGGGCAGCGCCAGCTTTTCCACCAGTGAGCGTATGCGCCCCTCTCCGGCGTAGAGCATGGGGCGGATCTGTGTCATGCCGCTGCGGTCAAGCTGCGTCACCGGCGCGAAGCAGCCGAGCCGTCCCTCGAACAGCAGATTCATCATGACCGTCTCCACCGCGTCGTCAAAATGGTGACCGAGCGCGACCTTATTACAACCGGCATCCCGCGCCGCGTTCATAAGCGCACCCTTGCGCATTTTGGCGCAGAGCGAGCAGGGATTCGACTCCTGCCGCACATCGAACACGATCTCGCGTATGCCGGTCGGCACGAGGATAAACGGCACGTCCAGCTCGCGGCAAAACGCCTCCACCGGCGCAAAATCCATGCCCTCGAAGCCGAGGTCACAGCTGATCGCCGTGAGCGTGTAGGGCTTGGGATAGTAACGCGCAAGCCGCGCCAGCGCCGTCAGCAGCAGCAGCGAGTCCTTGCCGCCGGATACGCCGACAGCCACGCGGTCGCCCGCGTCTATCATGGCGTAATCGTCCATGCAGCGGCGCATAATGCCGCAAAATTTATTCAGGTCATCCATAAAAGCCATCCAAACAATAAAATTGCTTTTGAGATAAAGCGAGAAAAACAGAGCAAATCGGAGTATACGCGAGCAGCATACTTTTTTCTTAAATCGGGTGTTGACAGCGGCGGCTCGCGGTGGTATAAAAGTAGGGCGCATTGGTCAGACCCAGTTTAAACAGTGCGCATGAAATTGTCAAAAAAATTTTTATACAGCGGAGGAAAGAATATGTCCACGACTATGGTAAAGCCTGCCGAAGTCGTCCGCAAGTGGTACGTCCTCGATGCCGCCGGAAAGCCCATGGGCAAGACCGCGGTCATCGCCGCCGACCTGCTGCGCGGCAAGCGCAAGGTCGACTACACGCCCCACGTCGACTGCGGCGATTTCGTCGTCATCATCAACGCCGAGAAGGCCGTCCTGACCGGCAAGAAGCTGGAGCAGAAATACTATCGCACCCACTCCGGCTACCCCGGCGGTCTGCACGAGACCCAGTATTCCCGCCTCATGAAGGAGAAGCCAGAGCTCGCCATGCGTATCGCCGTTCGCGGTATGCTCCAGAAGAACGCCATGGCGAAAAACCAGCTCCGCCGTCTGCGCATCTTCCGCAGCGAGGAGCACATCCATCAGGCCCAGAAGCCTGAGGTCTACGAAGGTTAAGGAGGAACGACACGATGGCTACCTACAAATCCAAGCGCCCCTACCTCTACGGCACCGGCCGCAGAAAGTCCTCCGTCGCCCGTGTACACCTGATCCCCGGCGGCACCGGCGTCATCACCATCAATGGTCGCGACATCGACGAGTATTTCGGTCTTGACACCCTCAAGCTCATCGTCCGCCAGCCGCTGGTCGCCACCGGCACCAACGACAAGGTCGACATTGAGGCCACCGTCTCCGGCGGCGGCGTGACCGGCCAAGCCGGTGCTATCCGCCACGGTATCGCCCGCGCCCTGCTCCTCGTCGACGAGAGCTACCGCGCCACCCTCAAGTCTGCCGGCTACCTCACCCGTGACCCGCGCATGAAGGAGCGTAAGAAGTACGGCCTCAAAGCCGCACGTCGCGCACCTCAGTTCAGCAAGCGCTGATCCGA
>CAVIIB010000050.1:0-8490 GCA_963642815.1 Oscillospiraceae bacterium
ACGCTTATCACAATCGCGGGCTTTGCCGTGCTGCTGTTTGCGCTGCTTGGTGCGGACAGACTGCTGGAGCGTGTGCGCCCGGTGCAGACCGAAGCGCCCGTGGCGGAGACGGTGCAGACCGACGAGCTTCCGCTGTGGGAGCAGATACCAAGCGCCGACGGCGCGACCGTTATTCGGCTCGGCGGCGACTATGTGAGCGTTCGCGGCGCTGGCGCTGTCGTGTCGGCGGGAAGCACCGTCACCATCGCCTATCCCGGCGTGTATGACGTGACGGGGCTGCTGAGCGACGGCTGCATTGTGGTCGATTGCGAGATGGAGGGCGCAGTGAGCCTCATCCTCGACAACGCGCATATTAGCTGCTCGACCGGCCCTGCCATCTTCATCCGCGAGGCGCTGTCGGGTGTGCTCGTCTATCTTGCCGACGGGACACAGAACTCGCTGACGGACGGCGCTACCTATGCGACCGTCACCGAGGCGGACGGACTGCCGGAGGTCAAGCAGCCGGACGCCGCGCTTTACTGCGCGGACGATCTGGCCATCGCGGGCAGCGGCACACTGACGATCAATGCCGACTACGACAGCGCCGTACACAGCCGTGACCGCCTTACCGTCGCGGGCGGCGAGCTGACGCTCAAGTCCGTCGGAGACGGTCTCCGTGCGGCGGACGGCGTGACCCTGCTCGGCGGGACGCTCGCGCTGCAATGTGAGGATGACGGTATATCCAGCTCCAAGAGCGGCGTATGGATGCAGGCGGGCGAGCTTTCGGTATTTTGCGGCGGCGACGCGCTTGCCGCTGCCGGCGCCGTGGAGATAAGCGGCGGCACACTGACCGTCGGCGCTTGCCGCGAGGGCGTGGAAGCGCCGGTCATCACCCTCTCCGGCGGTACGGTGAGCGTGACGGCGGCGGATAGTGCGTTCAGCGCATCCATGGGCGACATCGACTCCGGACTGACGGCGGCGGACTGTGTTGTCAACATATCCGGCGGTACGCTCTATGCGCTTGCGCCGTGCTGCATACGCTCGGACGGCGGCTTTACGCTGACGGACGGCACGCTGTTCCTCCGCGCCTCGGAAAACGGTCGACCTGTCCGTGCGGCCTCGTGCGAGGTATCCGGCGGTACGCTGTTCCTCTGCGGCGATTTTGAGGCGGCGGAGCTTGGGATAGCCGAGGCTATGAACGCGGTGTACTGGCGCAGCGATTCCGTGATAGAGGCGGGGGAGACCGTGTCTCTTGCGGACGAGGCAGGGGAGAGCTTCTTCTCGCTCGTGCCGAATACGGACTTTAGCGCCGTCCTTATTGCCTACCACGGTCTCACACGCGGCGAGAGCTATACCCTGAGCTGCGGCAGCCAGACGGCGACCTTCACGCAAACGGAGGCCGTCACCACGGCGCAGACGGTACAGAGCCGCGGCTTTGGCCCCGGCGGCGGTCCGGGCGGCGGTCCACGCGGTTAATCGAATAAACGAATCTCCGACCTGTGCTTACCGTGCAGGTCGGAGATTTTTTCATTCTGTTCCCATTGACATTTTGATGGGGAAATAGTATGATAAGTTATACAAATCATACTTATGAGGTGCGGAGCATGAACACACCAAAGGGGAAATACGCATGGACGGCCACCGTCGGCGAAAAGGGGCAGATCGTGATACCGAAGCAGGCGCGAGAGGTTTTCGGAATCGAGCCGGGTGACACGCTGCTGCTTCTGGGCGACGAGCAGCGCGGTATCGCGATCCCGCCGCAGGGCGCGTTTGCCGAGCTTTTTGCCATCGCCTACGGAGAAGCGGAGGAAAAGCCATGAGAATAGCGTGGTTTTGTATTCCGGCGCACGGGCATACAAACCCTACACTCGCCGTGGTAAAGGAGCTGACGGCGGCGGGTCATCAGGTGTTCTATTTCTCGTTCGAGCCGTTTCGGGCGAAAATCGAGCAGACGGGCGCTGTGTTCATCGGCTGCGACGGCTATGACCCCATCATGGAGAGCAAGGGGAGCGCGGACAGGGTCGGCAAGGACAAGGCTTTTGCGACCGAGCTTCTTGTGGCGTCCACGCTCGCGCTCGACGCGATGACGACGGAGAAAATAGCAGAGATCAAGCCGGATATTATCGTGTCGGATTCCGTCGCCTATTGGGGGAAGCTCGCGGCCATGAAGCATAACATCCCATACGCTTCCTCCACGACGACCTTTGCCTTTAATCGCTATTCGGCGCGGTATATCAGCGAATCAGCGTGGGACATTGCCAAGATGATTTTTGCCATGCCGAGGATAAACCGCCAGATAAAGCGTCTGCGGAACAGGGGCTACCCCGTCCGAAGTCTGCTGGACATCGTGCAAAACGACAACGAGACAAACACCATCGTCTATACCTCGCAATATTTTCAGCCCTGCGCGGAGACGTTTTCGGAGAAATACCGCTTCATAGGTCCGTCCATTCGCCCCATCACCGAGCCGCTTGTCAAGACGGCGGAGAAGACGGTGTATATCTCGATGGGGACGGTGAATCAGAACCGAGAGCTTTATCGGAATTGCATCCACGCCTTGGGCGGGACGGGCTGGCAGGTCATTGTCTCGATGGGGAGTGACCCGGAGCGCTTTGAGAGCGTGCCGGAGAATGTTCAGCTCTATGAGACGGTAGACCAGATGGCGGCGCTCGCCATTGCCGATGTATTTATCACGCACTGCGGCATGAACTCCGCCTCCGAGGGGCTCTATTTCAAGCTGCCGCTGGTGCTCTTTCCGCAGACGGCGGAGCAGGGCGCGGTGGCGAGGCGAGTGGAGGAGCTTGGCGCGGGTGTGTACTTGCGCTCCACTGCGGAGGCGGACATTCTGCAAGCCGTGGAAGCCGCGCTGCGCGACCCGCATTATAAGGAAAGCGCCATTCAAATTTCCGACAGCTTCCGCACCTGCGGCGGCGCGAGCGAGGCAAGGACATTTTTGGAGGCGCTCGTCGCAGCCCAGCCATCCTTGCATTCCTAGCTTATAGAAGAAACCGGCAAGCCCCGTAACAAGGGCTTGCCGGTTTTGCGTGTGGCGCGGCTTATTTCGCGTAGAGCTGGTAGACGCACCAGTTGAGGAAGCGCTTCGACATGAGCGAGGCGATGAGGTTGAAAAGCTGGTATTTAAAGCCGATGGTATAGAGTGGCTTGACGCGCTTTTGCAGGGCGCGACGTGCCAGAAAGCGTCCCGCCGCGTCGGGCGTGCCGCCGTTGCGCTCGTCCTTCTCCATACCGGCGACGGAGCGGGCGATACGCCCGTTATACACATCGTCCCCGGCGGGGGATTTTTCGCGGGCGGCGGTGAAGCCGGTGGCAATATCACCGGGCATGACGGCGCAGGCGGTAATACCAAAGGGGCGCAGCTCGCAGCGCAGTGCCTGTATATAGGCGTTGATGGCCGCCTTGGAGACGGAGTAATAGGTCTGGAACGGGATGGGGATCGCCCCGGCGACGGAGCTGGTGCATACGATACGCCCGCCGCCCGCCCTGTGCATATAGGGCAGGACGGCGCGGACGGCGTTGACCGTGCCGAAGAAATTCACGTCAAGCTGGCGCTTGGCATCCACGAGCGGGGTAAACTCGACCGCGCCGGAGATACCGAAGCCCGCGCAGCAGACAAGGATGTCGAGCTGTCCCGCCTCGGCGATGATCCGCTCGACGGCGGCGGTCACGGCGCTCTCGTCCGTCACGTCCGCCGTGATGTGCGTCACGCCGTCCAGCGGGACATTGCGGCGGCTTATCTCATACACGCGGCAGCCGGAGGCGGCCAGTGCCGTGGCACAGGCGCGGCCAATGCCGGAGGAGCCGCCGGTCACAAGTGCAGTCTTCACAGCTCATGCCTCCGCAGAACCGTGCAGAGAATGTCCACGGCCTCGTCCACAAGCGCCTCGGTGTGGCTCGCCATGAGGCTGCACCGCAGCAGGCACTCATGCGGCGCACAGGCGGGCGGCAGCGTGGAGTTCACATAGACGCCCTCGTCAAAAAGCTCGCTGCTTATCTGGAGAGTGGGGAGGGGCTCGTAGGTATAGATGGGGATGATGGGCGTTTCGGAGAGAATGATCTTCACGTCGCGCTCCAAAAGCTTTTGGCGCATATAGGCAGAGATGTGCTGGAGCTGGTCGACAAGGCCGGGATTCTCCTTGAGCTCCCGCAGCGCCGCGTGTGCCGCCGCCACGTTCGCGGGAGGCATGGACGCGGAGAAGATGTAGGGGCGGGAGTTATGGCGGATGAAGTCGATGGCGCGGTGGCTGCCAACGGCGAAGCCGCCGAGTGAGGCCAGAGACTTGGAGAAGGTGCCGACGGTGAGATCGACCTCGTCTTCCAGCCCGAAATGGCTTGCCGTGCCGCGTCCGCCCTCGCCGAGAACGCCGAGTGCGTGGGCATCGTCCACCATGACCTTGGCACCGTATTTCCGCGCAAGCTCCACGATGTCCGGCAGCTTGGCGATGTCGCCGCCCATGGAGAACACGCCGTCCGTCACGATGAGGCAGCCCGCGTCCTCCGGGACTTGCTTCAAAAGCCGCTCAAGGTGCGCCATGTCCGCGTGGTGATAGCGCAGCATTTTCGCGTAGGAGAGGCGGCAGCCGTCATAGATGCTGGCGTGGTTCTCGCGGTCGCAGATGATGTAGTCGCCCTTACCGGCAATGCAGCTTATCACGCCGAGATTCGACTGGAAGCCCGTGCCGAAGGTGAGAATGTCCTCCTGGCGAAGGAACTCGCGTAGCTCCTGCTCGAAGTCGAGGTGCAGCCGAAGCGTGCCGTTGAGGAAGCGCGAGCCGGAGCAGCCCGTGCCGTATTGCTCCACAGCGTCCATCTCCGCCTTCATCACGCGGGGATTGACGGTGAGACCGAGGTAGTTGTTCGAGCCGAGCATGATACGGCGGCGACCCTCCATGACGACCTCGGTGTCCTGTCGTGAGTCGAGAGGCCGGAAGTAGGGGAACAGCCCCATGGCCTTGTAGTCGTTTGCCAGCGTGTACTGGTCGCACTTTTCAAATAGGTCTTTCATATAGATGTCCTCCTGTTGCAGTTATCACAAGCGGCTGCGGGCAGCAGCCAGCATAATATGCTCCGTCAGAACGGCAGTCGTCACCGCGCCAAGCCCGCCGGGGACGGGTGTGACGGCGGCGGCAAGACCGTTTGCCGCGTCAAAATCCACGTCGCCGCAGAGCTGTCCGTCCTTGCCGGTGCTCGTTCCGGCATCGACGATGACCTGTCCCGCCGCGAGAAAATCCCGTCCGATACAGCCCGCCTTGCCGATGGCCGTGACGAGAATGTCGGCGCGGCGACAGAGGGCGGCTTCATCCCGCGTCCGGCTGTGGCAGAGGGTCACGGTCGCGTCCTCACGCAGAAGCAGCAGGGCGGTGGGCTTTCCGACGACGACGGAGCGACCAAGCACGACGGCGTTCCGTCCGGCGATGTCGATGTGGTAGTGGCGGAGAAGCTCGATCACGGCCTGTGCCGTGCAGGGTGCAAAGCCGTGCGCCCCATCGCTCATCACGCCGCCGAGCGAGCCGTCCGTCACACCGTCCACGTCCTTGTCCGGCGCGATGGCGCGGCGCAAGCGCTCACTGTCAAGATGAGACGGAAGCGGCAGGAGCGGGAGGATGGCGTGAACGCTTTCATCGTCGTTGAGGCGGGCAACGCAGTCGAGCAGCGCAGTCTCCGACGTGTCCGCGTCCAGCGCGTGGCACTGTACGTCGATACCAAGCTCACGGCAATGGTGGCTTATGCTGCGCTCATAGGAGAGGTCTCCGGCGCTTTCGCCCACACGCAGCAGCGCGAGACGGGGGACAACGCCGTGTGCCGCAAGCTCGCGACCAAGGGCGGCGCTCTTTTCGTTCAGCGCGGCGGCGACGGGTGCGCCGTAGAGAAGCATTGTGTCACTCATAGCAGCGCCTCCATGCTCCGTGTATAGGCGGTCTCGGCCAGCGGGCGGTACTGCGCTAGCAGCGCGTCACATTCGGCGTTGAGAGCGTCGGCGTGGGCGCGGTCGCTCATGCCTTTTGTGTTCACACGCAGGTTGAGCGCCGCAGCGTCCAGTGCCGCCGCGAACAGGGCGGCGGCGCAGCCGGCATCCGTGGCCGCCGGGAGCGGGTCAAGCCGCGTCAGCTCGTCGGTCAGCGCAATGCCCTGCGCACAGGCGCGAAGCATTTTGAGCGGCGGCTCGGCGGCGGTGTGCAGCGCCGCCTCCATGACCTCCGGGCGCGTGGGGGCGTCCTTGGGGATGGCGTAGGCGCGGCGGAGTGGGGCAAAGGCACGGGCGTCCTCGTCCACGAGGGCGAGAAGCTCCCGTTGCAGCTCTGTGCAGCGGGCGGCGGTGTGGTCAAATACCTCCCGCGCAGCGTCATAGCGCGGCTTTCCCTCCGCCAGCGCACAGACCATTCCGTCCAGTGCGGCGGCCAGTGCGCCGACCAGCGCGGAAGCGCCGCCGCCGCCCGGCGTGGGCGCGTCGGACGCAAGCGCCGCCAGAAAGGCCTCGGTCGTATATTCGCAGTAGTTCGGCATGGAACGTCCCTCCTTACGATGGGAGCAGCCTCCGATGGGACAGCATATCACGATTTTCGGCGGCTTGCAAGAGAATCAAGAAAAATATATAAATAATTTTATTATCATGGGCTCGCACCGACCTCTGGGCATACATAATGTACGGATGAAAGGCTGTATCGAGCGTCATGTCCCTGATTATAGCACGGGAGGCAAACTTTTTTAAGAAGAATTTGAAATGGGCAGTTGCAAAATCAAAAGCGCTATGTTATGATTTAGTCGGCTAACAATGAGTGTGCTTCGTAACAATTTGTAGTTGTGCGGTGTGCGCAGATTTGTTATGATTGAAAACGTATGGAAATAAAAAATTTAATTTGGATAGGAGACTGAATACGATCATGCATATTCCCAGCTATAAGCTCGACGGCAAGGTCGCCGTCATCACCGGCTCTACCCGTGGCATTGGCAACGCGATTGCCCACATCATGGGTGCGCTCGGCGCGAAGGTCGTCATCACCGGCCGTAAGCAGGACGCCTGCGACAAGGCGGCGGAGGCTCTGGCCGCCGAGGGTATCGACGCGCTTGGCGTGGCCTGCGAGGTAACAAAGGCCGAGGATCGTCAGAAGCTCATCGACAAGACTGTGGAGAAATATGGTCGTATCGACATTCTTGTGAACAACGCCGGTCTCGGCGGCCAGCCCAAGAACATGGTCGATATGGACGAGCAGTACTTCGACAACTACATCGACGCCGACCTCAAGGGGCTCTACTTCATGAGCCAGCTTGCCGCCATCCAGATGAGCAAGCAGGGACGTGAGGGAACGGCCAACCCCTACCGTATCATCAACCTCGCCTCCGCCGCCGGTATCAAAGCCCCTCGCGGCGACACCGTGTACGGCTCCTGCAAGGCCGCCGTCGCCCACCTCACCAAGATCATGGCGAATGAGCTTGCCCGCTACGGCATTCTCTGCAACTCCGTCGCCCCCGGCTATGTCCTCACCGACATGACCAAGGACGTGATGGCCGATGAGAAGAACGTCGCCGCCGTCACCAAGATGATCTCCGTGCGCCGCTATGCCATGCCCGAGGAGATCGCGAGCGTCATCGCCTTCCTCTGCACCGAGGCCGCCGGTTACGTAACGGGCGTTCTCATCCCCGTCGATGGCGGTATGACCATCAACTGATCGAAAGAAAACAACAACACACAATAAATATTACAGGAGATGGAGAAAATGCCTGAAAAGTATGTCGGAACCTATGAGCAGTACAAGGCTCGTCTGCTCGCTATGAAGCCGAACGTATACCTGCACGGTCAGAAGCTCGACCGCTCCAACGGCGTGGAGGGCGAGGGACGTGACCTCGCGGACTGGATCGTCGGCGGCACTTACGTCATGAAGCAGTGCTATGACACGGCGAATGACCCCCGCTATGCGGATGTCTGCCTTGCCGAGTCCAACATCCCCGGCATGGAGGGTGCTGTCATCGACCGCGCCACCAACATCCACCACACGCAGGAGGATCTGCTCAAGAAGCAGCTCATGACCCGCCTTATCTGCCACCGCGTCGGCGGTTGTATGCAGCGCTGCATGGGCACGGACGCGATGAATGCGCTCTATTCCGTGACCTTTGACTGCGACGCGGCCTGCGGCACGGAGTACCACCAGCGCCTCCTCAAGTACATTGCCTACTGCCAGAAGAACGATCTTGTCTGCAACTGTGCGCAGACGGACGTGAAGGGTTCTCGCAACCCCAAGTATAAACGCGCCCATATGCAGCCCGACCCCGACCAGTTCTTCCACGTCGTCGAGACGGATGTGGACGGTATCGGCGTGGACGGCAAGCCCTGCAAGGGCATTATCGTGCGCGGCGCGAAGATCTGCAACTCCTGCGCTCCCTATGTCGATGAGATCATTGCTCTGCCGACGAAGTTCATGAGCCCGGACGATTCCGACTATGCCGTGGCGTTCGCGCTGCCCGCCGACTGGGACGGCATTAAGCTGATGGCGCTGC
>CAVIIB010000050.1:9255-13043 GCA_963642815.1 Oscillospiraceae bacterium
GCCCGCGCTATGAGCGTGCGGTGCAGACCCCGCGCAAGATGCTGGAGCGCTTCGACGCTGCCAAGAAAGCGTAAGAGGGAAGGGACACATCATGTCTGAACATATGAATCGCAAAATGGGCGTGCCCAGCTTTGACCTGACCGGCAAGACCGCCATCATCACCGGCGGTACGCAGGGTCTCGGCTTTGGCATGGCCTGTGCGCTGGCTGCCTTTGGCGCGAACGTCGTCATCACCGCCCGCACCGAGGCGAAGGTCGTTGACGCTGTGAACGACCTCAACGAGAACTACTGCAAGGGTGGTCGCGCCCTCGGTATCGCCGCCGACTCCTCCAAGATGGAGAATATCCAAATGGTCATCGACAAGACCGTCGAGGCGTTCGGCGAGCTTAACATCCTCATCAACAACGCCGGTATCTCCGGCCCCACCGCCCTCATCGTGGAGACACGCGAGGGTCGCCCGGAGTACACGGCGGCGGACTTTGAAAAGGTCATCGCCACCAACCTCACCGGCACCTTCATGTTCTGCCAAGCCGCTGCGCGTCAGATGATCAAGCAGAACGCCACCAACGGCAAAAAGGGCGGCAAGATCATCATCACCGCCTCCGTCGGCGGCATCATCGGCGGCAAGGGCGTCGTCGCCTACGGCGCGTCCAAGGCCGGCTGCCTCTCCCTTGCGCGTACCATGGCCAACAACTTTGGTCGTGAGAACATCACCTGCAACTGCATTTGCCCCGGCTATGTCGTCACCCCGCTCAACGAGAAGTTCTTCATCGACGAGAAGGGCGAGCCCACCGACTACTACCGCCAGCAGTCCAAGTCTACCTCGCTGCGCCGTCTCGGTACTATCGAGGAGATTGCGGGTCCCGTTCTGGCCATGTGCAGCGACAGCTTCAACTACATGACCGGCACCTACATCCTCTGCGACGGCGGTCAGTCCATCCCGGCGGAATAAGCGCAATTTACCCCATGCGGACGGTTCGGAGCTATGAGCCGTCCGTCCGCGTGGGCGGCGTTATTTCGCGGCGGGATGCCGTGTCATTTGAAAGGGAAAACAACTATGCACAAAGAATATGAAAACGTTCTCCTCGACATCGACGAGAACGGCATTGCCACCATTACGCTCAATCGCCCCAAGGCGCTCAACGCGCTTTATGGGCCTCTCAATCAGGATATGCTGGCCGCCATCCGCGAGGTCATGGCCGAGCCGACGTCCCGCGTCCTCATCATGACCGGCTCGCCCAAGGCGTTTGCCGCCGGTGCTGATCTGAAGGAAATGCTGGCTGTGAATCCGCGCACGGCGCGTAGCATTTGCCAGCTCGCCAAGGACATCAACGAGCTTTTGGAGACCATGCGTATCCCCACCATCGCAGCCGTGGGCGGCTTTGCCTTCGGCGGCGGCTTTGAGCTTGCGCTGAGCTGTGACTTCCGTGTCGGTGGTCCGCGCACGACCGTCTCCTTCCCGGAGGTCGGTCTTGGCATTATCCCCGGTGCGAACGGCATGATCCGTGCCTGCCACATCGTTGGTCCCTCCAAGGCCAAGGAGCTCTCTATGCTGAACAGCATGGTCGGCGGCGAGGAGGCGTACCGCCTCGGTCTGCTCAACTGGTTTGTCCGTGGCGACGAGGTGCTGGATGCCGCCGCTGCCGCGGCGAAGAAGGCGCAGAAGGTTGCCAAAAAGTCCGGCGACGAGGCCGCGATCAACGCTGCCAAGGCCGTGTTCAAGGAAGCTGACGCCGCCTCCGCACAGGCGGAGTATGATGCCATCTACGGCAAGGCCGTCGAGGTTGCCAAGCAGCTCTGCACCAAGCCCGCCAAGGCTCTGGAGAGCGTCAAGAAGGTCATGTATGATGCCGCGAATATAAGCGGCCAGCAGGCGAAGCTCCGTGAGGAGGTCGAGTTCCCGCTGCTGTTCGACACGCATGACCAGCGCGAGGGCATGACCGCGTTCAGCGAGTCCCGCGCCCCTGTCTACACCAATAATTAAAATTAAACATACAGGAGGAAAAACACTATGATCAAAACTGTTGCTGTTCTGGGTCAGGGCTCCATGGGCTCCAGCATTACCCAGCACGCCGCCACCTGCGGCTACAAGGTCATCCTTTGGGGTCGCAACGAGGAGAAGGTCGCCGCTGCCGTCGCCAAGATCGGCGCTGCCTACGACAAGAACGTCGGCAAGGGTCGCATGGAGGCCGCCGCTGCCGAGGCCGCCAAGGCCAACATCACCGGCACTGCCGACTTCAACGCCATCAAGGACGCTGACATCGTGATCGAAGCCATCTCCGAAGATCCCGCGCTGAAGAAGGACTACTTCAAGAAGATGGTCGCCGTCTGCAAGAGCGATGCCATCCTCGCCTCCAACACCAGCTCCATCTCCATCACCGAGATCGCCACGGCTGTTGACTGCCCGGAGCGCGTCATCGGTATGCACTTCTTCAACCCCGTGCCTCTGATGAAGCTTGTTGAGATCATCCTCGGCGAGAAGACCTCCGAGACCACCTACGCCGCCGTCAAGGAGTTCTGCGACGGTCTGCAGAAGATCTCCGTCAAGGTCAAGGACGCTCCCGGCTTCATCGTCAACCGCGTTCTGTTTGCCTACTTCCTCGAATGCATCCACATCTACGAGGACGGTATCGCCTCCAAGGAGGACATCGACAACGCCATCAAGTACGGTCTGAACCACCCCGTGCCTCCGTTCCAGATGATGGACATGGGCGGTCTCGACACCTTCCCCCACGTCTGCGAGAGCCTCCAGACCCTGTCCAGCAAGGGTGCGCATGAGCGCTTCGAGTGCCCGGAGAGTATGCTTGAGCTCTACAAGGCCGGCAAGTTCGGTCGCAAGGCCGGCGAGGGCTGGTACAAGTATTGATCCCAAGCCACGCGAAATATTGACAATTTCCCCATAACGCGCTAAAATATTTCATTAGTCTGATTAAAATATTTTTGAAAGGATTTCGATTCCAATGGAAATGAAAGATGTTGTTATCGTGGCCTATGGCCGCAGCGGTGCTGCCCGTGCCTTCAAGGGCTCTATGGCCAATATGCACCCCGTCGAGTTCGGCGCTCAGGTTCTTGAGGGCGTTCGCCAGCGCGTCGTTGACCGCAACGGCAAGCAGTGCCTTGATTCCACCGAGGTCGAGGACGTTATCACCGGCTGCGCCATGCAGATGCGCGAGCAGTCCATGAATATGTCCCAGCTCATCGTCAACCGTGCCGGTTGGGATGATGTCGTCTGCGGTATGTCCATCAACCGCTTCTGCTCCTCCGGTCTGCAGGCCATCGCGCTGGCTGCCAACGCCATCGCCGTGGGTCAGGGCGAGTGCTACTTCGCCGGCGGCGTGGAGTCCATGTCCAAGACCTTCAAGGTCTTCCCCTCCTACGAGGGCAAGTGCTGCGACGAGTGGCTCAACAAGAACTATCCCGGCGCTTATATGTCCATGGGCATGACCGCCGAGAACGTCGCCAAGGACTACGGCATTACCCGTGTCGAGATGGAGCAGATGGCTGTGGATTCCCACGCCAAGGCTGCCAAGGCGCAGGCCGAGGGCAAGCTCGCTCCCTCCATCATCCCTGTTCAGGTCACGGACTACGACGGCAACCCCGTCCTTGACGAGAACGGCAAGGAGATCTGGTGCACGCAGGACGAGGGCATCCGTGCCAGCACCACCCTTGAGAGCCTTGCCAAGCTCAAGACCTGCTTCATCCCCGAAGAAGAAGGTGGCCTTGTCACGGCGGCTACCTCCTCCCAGACCAACGACTGCGCGGCTTATGTCTGCCTGATGAGCGCTGAA
>CAVIIB010000051.1:0-13020 GCA_963642815.1 Oscillospiraceae bacterium
GCCTCCCCTGAAAGGGGAGGGGGACCGCGCAAGCGGTGGAGGGGTTTTCTGGAAGTCTGCGCAAGCTCCAAGAGAAACCCCTCCGTCACGGCTTTCGCCGTGCCACCTCCCCTTTCAGGGGAGGCTTTGGCTCGCCGATGGATGCCTAACGTGATTTTTGACAGAAAAGGCAGCCGCCACGCTCTGCGGCGGCTGCTTCTCTTTTTCGGAGTGTGACTATGGATAAAAAACGCTTCATTATCCTGCTGCTCGGTCCTGTGCTGTTCGCGCTGTGTATCGCCCTGCTTCCGGCGGATATTTTTACAAGCTTCGCCGCCCGCGCCGCCATCGGCACGGTGGCATGGATGGCGCTGTGGTGGATCGCCGCGCCGGTGGACTATGCCGTGACCGCGCTGCTGCCCATCGTCCTCAACGCCATCTTCTCCATCACGGATATGTCGAGCGTGATCGCCCAGTACGCCAGCGAGACGATATTGCTGCTGCTCGGCGCGTCCATCATCTCCGTGAGCTGGGAGGAAACCGGTCTTGACCGCCGTATCGCCACCGCCTGTCTGACGCTCATTGGCAGCTCTCTGGTGGGACAGCTCACGTTCTGGTTTTTGTTCTCCGCGCTGATGTCAGCCTTTCTGCCAAACGCCGTCGTCGCCGCCACGCTCACACCCATTGCCGTGTCCATGCTGCGCTTCGCCGGTGAGGGAGATGTCGCCAAAAGCCCCGCCGCCTCCATCATCCTTATGACCATCGCATGGGGCGCGGGCATTGGCGGTCTCGCCACGCCGCTGGGCGGCGCGATGAATCTCACCGTCATCCGCTACATCGAGCAGGTCACGGGCGAGGAATTTCTCTACAGCGTGTGGGTCGTGCGCTTTGCGCCCATCATGCTCGTGCTGCTCGTGACGAATCTCGGCTATCTGCTGCTCATTCGTCCACGCGGGGCGCGGCTTCCCGGCACACGCGCCTATTTCCAAGCCGAGCGCCGCAAGCTCGGACGCATGACCGGCGCGGAGACCGTGAGCCTCGTCCTCTTTCTCGCGGCCACAGGCGCGAGCTTTCTGCGCGGACTGTATGCCGAGCTGCTGCCGGGGCTCAAGCCCGCCTATGTCTTTCTGCTCTGCGGCATTCTGACCTTTTTGCCGAAAAAGGCCGGCGGTGGTCGCATGATGAGCTGGGACAGCACCCAGAAGAAAATCGTCTGGGGGCTCATGTATGTCTTCGCCGGAGGACTGGCGCTCGGCTGCCTCATCACGGGCAGCGGCGCAGACGCCATGATCGGCGAGGCCGTTGGTCGCAGCGCCCTGTCCGGCGGCTTTGGGCTTTGCCTGCTGCTCATCACCGTCACGCTTGTGCTTTCCGACGTGACCTCCAACACGGCGACGGCGGCGGTCTGTATGCCCATCGTCGTCTCCGTCACGAGCGGCCTCGGCTTAAACCCCATCCCCTACATCTACGCCGCCACCATCGGGGTCAATTTGAGCTACTGTCTGCCCACCTCCATCCGCGCCGTCCCCGTGGGCTACGGCCTCCCGCCGCGCTATATGCTGCGCCGCGGGCTTCCACTAAGCCTCGCCATGATCCTCATTATGAGCGCCCTAAGCTGGCTTCTCCTCCGCCTCTGGCCAGCCTTTTCCCTCGCCACCTAGTCTGTCGCAGATCAAATCGAGCTTGTCAAAACTCGTTTTTTGACAAGCTCACAGGGCGGCTCCGTTTGGAGCCGCCCCTAAAATTATCTTTTGCAGTCGTCAGTTTTTCAAGCAGCCGATGGGTACGACATACACACCGTCACGACGACGGTAGGCATAGTCGCCGACACCCGTCAAAACCATGAGAAACGACGGTGCTTGCATTTTGTCTGTGTCGATTTTGACCGCCATCGTCTTCAAGCTCTCCGCACCGTCCTCGACGAGCTTATCGCCACCCAGCTTGATCTCGATCAGGCCATATTTTCCGTTTCGCAAATGCACAACGGCATCGCACTCCTGCCCATCCTTGTCACGGTAGTGGTAAACAGCGCCGTTCAGCGCGTCCGCGAAAACGCGCAGATCACGGATGCAAAGCGTCTCAAACAGGAATCCAAAGGTCTTGAGGTCGTTCACGAGGTCATTCGGGCCGATACCCAGCGCCGCCGCCGCGATGGACGGGTCGATGTAATAGCGTGTATCGGACGAGCGTATGGCCGTTTTGGAGCGCAGGTTCGGATTCCATGCGGGCATATCCTCCACCACAAATATCCGGCGGAGCGCCGCGACATAGGAGGCCACCGTCTCATCGCTGATCGGCGCTTCGTCATTCGCGGCTACATCCTGCGCAAGAACCGTGTTCGGTATCTGGCTGCCCTGATTTCTGGCATAGGAGCGCATAAGCCTCCGCACCTTTTCTGGGTTTTTCTGCACATCGTCCGCCCGATTGATGTCCGAGCGCACCACTGCATCATAGTAGTCCATCGCCTGATCCAAGGCGACCTCGTCCCGCATATCCACCGCCTGCGGCCATCCGCCACGACATACCAGAAACGCCAGACGGTCAATGTCAAGCGTGGAAGCACCGTCAACCTCCACCACGCCGTCAAACAGCGCCCTTAGGCTGACCTCGCCGCTGGAGTCGCCGGATTCATAAAGGCTCATAGGGCGCATTGTCAGCCATGTAAAACGGCCTGTGCCGGAGTGCGTGATCTCTCTGGTGTCGGCGGGGACGGCGGAGCCGGTAAGCACGAATTGCCCCGGCTCGCCACGGTGGTCTACTTCAAAACGGATGGCATCCCACAGCTTCGGCGCGAGCTGCCACTCGTCTATGAGCCTCGGCACAGCGCCCGTCAGCAGCCGCTTCGGGTTAAGCTCGGACATGGCGATGTTCTGCGTCTTCCGCTCCGGCTCATCCATATACAAAACGCTTGCGGCGATCTGCTCCGCCGTGGTGGTTTTGCCGCACCATTTCGGTCCCTCGATCAGAACGGCTCCCTTGCCCTCCAGCTTCCGCGCCAGCACATCGTCGGCAATCCTTTTTCTGTAATTCTTCATTCGGAACACCTCGCTCCCGACCATAGTATACCCCAAATTCACGCCCTCTACAAGCATTTTCGGAAGCTTGGCGGGATTTTAATCGGAAGATTGGCGGAAAATCAACCGGAAGCTTGGCGTGATTTTAATCGGAAGCTTGGCGAAAGGCAGTAATTTATTCGCTGCGGAGGGCTTCGACGGGGTCTTTTTTGGCCGCCGAGCGGGAGGGAATGATACCGGCAAAGAGCGTCAGCAGGACGCTGATGGCGACCAATATCGCCGCCACGACGGGCGGAAGCGTCGCGCTCAGGTTTCCAATGCCCGTCAGCCGGTGCAGGATGAGATTGATGGGAATACACAGCAGCCACGTCACCCCCACACCGAGCAGCCCGGAGGCAAGCCCGATGATGACCGTCTCGGCGTTAAACATACTCGACACGTTCCGCTTGGACGCACCGATGGCGCGGAGGATACCGATCTCCTTGGTGCGCTCCTGCACGGAGATGAGCGTGATAACGCCGATCATGATGGACGAGACGATCAGGCTGATGGCAACAAAGGCGATGAGGACATAGGTGATGGCGTTGATGATGGTCGTCACGGAGGACATGATAAGCCCCACATAGTCGGTGTAGTTGATCTGGTGCAGCTCATCCACACCGGCGTTATAGTCCGCGATGGCACCCTCGATGATGTCCTTGTCGGCAAAGGACGCGGCGTAAAGGCTGATGGAATACGGCACCTCCGGGTCAACGCCGCCGAGCGTCAGCAGATTCTCCTCATAGCTCGACGTGGAGAAGCTCACGCAGGCGTCATACAGCGCGGCGCGGCGCGATTCACTAAGCTCCGGCAGCAGCGCGTCCAGCGCCTCGGCCAGCGCCGCCTCGTCCGTGTCGGCCAGCGCCATCTCCGCAGAGGCGGCATACTGCGCCTTGATTTGCTCGTCTATGCCCTGTCGGACATAATCGCTAAGCTCGTCGTCGTCCATGTCCGCGATATAGCTGCGGGCGCGTTCCTCGTCCATGCCGGTCTGCTCGACCAGTGCGGAGACGAGCATTTCCTCCATGCCCTCACGGTCAAGCTCCGCCATCATCGGCTCGGCGGAGGCGGCGACCGTCTCCTCATCGGGCGTGGACTCGATCTGGACATAGAGCGCGGCTTTTCCGGCGCTGTCCAGCCCCTCGGCATAGCTGTCAAGGGCAGCCGCCTTTTCCGCGTCGCTCTGCTCGCCGTCCGTGTCGGCAAAGGGCAGACCGGTGAAAATATCGGTGTCGGGCGTGGTCTCCTGCGCCTTCAGCGCCTCCGCGTCGGCGGTGCTGTCGATGACGTGCTCCGTCAGCGCCGCGGTATAGGCCACCGCGCCCGTAAGCATACCGCCCACGGCATTTTCATCCGGGCGGATAACGCCGACGATGTGGATATTTTCGGCATTGCGGTAGAGATAGCGCAGCCCCGCCTCCGTCTCGCGCAGGTCGGTATAAAGCCCCGTCTGCTCGTCGAGGCTATAACAGTCGGCAGGCAGGAGGAGCTTGAACTCCTTGGCGCAGACATCCTCATACGACCAGCTCTCCGTCTGCGTGTCCACGCTTTCAAGGTTGAGCGCGGCGCGGGCGATCTCGTCCAGCTCGCTGGCGGGCAGCAGCCCCAGCGCATAGAGATAGATGTCGTAAAGCTCGTTCGAGCTGTCCATGACGAGCACGACCTCATCCCACGCGGACGGCCAGCGACCATATACCAGCTCATATTGCTTCTGCACCACGGGGCTGATAAGCTCCCCGTCCCGTCCGGCCAGCATTTGCTGCCATGTGGCGTAGCTGCTCTCGCTTTGCATCATAAGCGAGGACAGCGGGTTGGAGGTCGCCTCCTCGCTCATGCCCCACATATCTCCAAAATGCTCGTTCATGACGCTCATCGCGTCGGAGCGAAGTATATTGCCCTCGTCATCCTCCGTGTAGAACAGCATATCGAGGTCATAGCCGTACTGCACGCCGCTGACAGCCTCACCCAATGTGTCCTCCGGGTCGGCAAGGCGCTCGTCCAGATAGCTCTTGAACGCGCCCAAGTCGTTCACATCCGCGTCCATCTCGCTCATGGCGTTCACCATGTCGTATATCATGGTCTTCTGGTAAAGCGCGTCGTCGTCATGCTCCGAGCCGGCGCTCGACGAGCTCATAAAGGTCGTCAAAAGCGAGCTCATGTCGATGTTCTGCTGCTGCAAGGTGAGCGGATAGGAGGACAGCGTTTGCTCCTGCACCTCGTCGATATAGTTCGTCGTGCCGCGTGAGACGGCAAAGATGAGCGCAATACCGATAATACCGATAGACCCGGCAAAGGCGGTCAGAATCGTCCGCCCCTTTTTGGTAAAAAGGTTGTTCAGCGAGAGACCAAAGGAGGTGGCGAGCCGCATGGACGGGAGCTTCTCGCGCCGCTTCTCGGTCTGCGCGGCGGCGTCGGCAGCCCTCGCAGCGGCCAGCTCCTCCTCGCTGAGCGGCGCGGAATCGCCCACGATCTGCCCGTCCAGCATACGCACCGTCCGCGTGGCGTAGCGTGCCGCAAGCTCCGGGTTATGCGTGACCATGATAACAAGGCGGTCACGGGAGATCTCCTTCAAAATGTCCATGACCTGCACACTTGTCTCCGTGTCGAGCGCACCCGTCGGCTCGTCGGCCAGAATGATGTCCGGGTCGTTGACGATGGCGCGGGCGATGGCGACGCGCTGCATTTGCCCGCCGGACATCTCCGCGGGACGCTTTTTCATCTGGGAGCCCAGCCCCACAGCCTCCAGCGCGGCCACCGCACGGGCGCGGCGCTCCTTTTTGCCGACGCCGGACAGCGTGAGCGCAAGCTCCACGTTGCGGAGCACGCTCTGGTGGGCGATGAGGTTATAGCTCTGGAACACGAAGCCGATGGAATGGTTGCGGTAGGCATCCCAGTCGCGGTCACGGAAATCGCGGGTGGAGCGACCATTGATGACAAGGTCGCCGCTCGTGTACTGGTCAAGCCCGCCGATGATGTTGAGTGTCGTCGTCTTGCCGCAGCCGGACGGTCCCAGAATGGCAACAAACTCACTCGGACGGAATTGCAGGTCAATGCCCTTGAGGGCGTGGACATCCTCGCCTCCGGCGGGATATATTTTCGTGATGTTTTTCAGCTCCAGCATAGCGATCCTCCTTGTCACATACGGGCTGGCCGATTTTCTTATCCGACATACTATAATCCGCGAATCTAAACCGAATCGAAACGGCGCAGCGCCTGCCGTTACGCAAATTATACCGATACGCCGCCGCTTCCGCAAGGCACATTCTCACCATAGCTGCCGCGCACTGCGGCGCGTTTTCTTATGAAAATTGTTGCACCTTGGGGCGCATATAGGGTAAAATAGGCTATCTGTGAAGGGAGGTCGGCGCAATGAGAGCAAGCGGGATATTGCTGCCCATAGCCTCGCTGCCGGGTGAATACGGCATTGGGACGCTGGGGCACTGGGCGCATCGCTTTGTGGACTTTCTGGCCGCCGCCGGACAAAAATTCTGGCAGATACTTCCCATCGGTCCGACCGGCTTCGGCGACTCGCCGTACCAGACAGCCTCGGCCTTCGCAGGCTCGCCCTACCTCATCGACCTAGAGGCGCTGGTCGAGGACGGGCTACTTGACCGTGAACAGCTCACGGCGCTCCGCTGGGGCGACGACCCGACCCACATCGACTACGGGCGCTTATACGAAAGCCGCGAGGCGGTGCTGCGCGAGGCGTTTCATCGCGGCTGGTCGCGGGAGCGGGACGCGGCGGAGCGCTTTGCCGCCAAGCAGGGCGACTGGCTCATCCCCTACGCCGAGTTTATGGCGCTGCGCGGCTTTTTCGGCGGGCGGGCGCGGACGGAGTGGGACGACCCACGGCTGCGCAGCCGCGCCGCAGCGGGCTTTGACGCGGCCATGGCGGAATACCGTGAGCGTCTCGCGGAGGACATACGCTACCACATCTACACACAATTTCTCTTTTTCCGCCAGTGGGACGCGCTGCGCACCCACGCCAAGGAGCGCGGTGTCTCGCTCATCGGCGACGTGCCCATCTATGTCCCGCTTGACAGCGCGGAGCTATGGAGCTGCCCGGAGCTGTTCCGCCTCGACGAAGGCGGCGAGCCGACGGAGGTCGCGGGCGTGCCGCCCGACTATTTCACGGCGGACGGTCAGCTTTGGGGCAATCCGCTGTACGACTGGGAGCGCATGGAGCGGGACGGCTTCGCATGGTGGCTGCGGCGGCTCGGATGGAGCGCCCGCCTGTTTGACGCGGTGCGAATCGACCATTTTCGCGGGCTGGAAAGCTATTGGGCCGTGCCGCACGGGGCGCAAACGGCGCGTGTCGGTCAGTGGCGGCAAGGCCCCGGACGGCGCTTCACGGACGCGGTAAATCGGGCGCTGCCGGAGCTGCACATCATCGCCGAGGACTTGGGACTGCTCACACCGGCGGTGGAGACGCTGCGGCACGAGGCCGGATGGCCGGGGATGAAGGTGCTTGAATTTGCCTTTGACCCACACGAGCCGAGCAGCTACCTCCCGCACAACTGCGGCGCGGACTGCGTATGCTACACCGGCACACATGACAACCCGCCCCTCGACGGCTGGCTCGCCGGACTGGGCTGGGAGCAAACGACCTATATACGCGAATATTTTGGTCTCTCGCCACAGGGCGACCTGCGCGAGGCGCTGCTGCGCGGCGGTATGCGCTCGGCGGCGGGGCTGTTCGTGTCGCAGCTCGCCGACTGGCTGGACGGCGCCGGGCGTATCAACACACCGGGCGTGTTGGGACAGGGCAACTGGTGCTGGCGGGTATCGCCGGACGCACTCTCCGAGGCGCTTGCGGCGCGGATGGCGCGGATGTGCCGGCTTTACGGACGATAGAAACGGAGGAACATACAATGAAAAAGCTATTGATCGTCGGCGCGGGTGCTGCCGGACTGTCCGCCGCTGTCACGGCGGCGGAGGCGGGCGCTTCCGTCACGGTGCTGGAGCGCAGCGCGTCCCCCGGCGGGAACGGGCGCTTTGCGGAGGGCGTATTCGCCGCCGGAAGCGCCCTGCAACGGCGCTTGAACATCGACGCGCAGCCGGAGGCGCTGTTCCGCGAGGCGATGGACTACTCCCACTGGCGAGCCGATGCGCGGCTGGTGCGGACGCTCATCAACGCCTCCGGCGAGACGCTGGACTGGCTCATGGGGCTGGGTGCGCCGTTTTGCCGCGTCATCCACCACATGATAAACCAATCCCCGGAGGTCTTTCACATGACGGCGGACACGCCGAGTGGCAAATACGTCATGCAAACGCTGCTCGACCGCTGCACGGCGCTGGGCGTGACCGTCATGACCAACACCCGCATACGCCGGCTCATGCTGGAAAACGCCCGCGTCTGCGGCGTGATAACGGAGGCGGGCGAGCGCCTCATGGCCGACGGTGTGCTTCTCGCCACCGGCGGCATGGCGGGCAATCCCGCGCTGATACGGCGGCTCATGCCGTCGTTTGAGCCGGAGCGCTATCTCCACGGACGCGGCATATACCACGACGGCGACGGCGTGACGCTGGCGGAGCAGGTCGGAGCAGAGCCGGTGGCCGACCTCGCCATCGAGGGCGCGGGACCCGTATTCGCCGGTCACGGGCCGGTCGGGGCGCTGGTGCGCTCGGAGGAGGCCATCTGGGTCAATCTGCTGGGCGAGCGCTTCTGCGATGAAGCCATCGTCTCCGACTTCATCTTCGGTCAAAACGCCGTGGCGCGGCAGCCGGAAAAGCGCTGCTTCGCCATCTTCGACGACGCGCTTGTCGAGCGCCTCATGGCGAGCGCACCCGGCGTGATGTCGCCCATGGACGCTTGTGACAACGGCTTTGCCATGCTGCGCCGCGCCTTGGACAAGGCGGTGGCGGACGGGCTTGTCCTCCGCGCCGACGCTCCGGCGGCGCTGGCGGAGGCGGCGGGTCTGGACGCGGCGGCGCTGACCGCCACGCTGCGTGAGTATAACGCCGCCTGTGCCGCCGGGTCGGACGGTCTGTTCGGCAAGCCGCGCCGCTGCCTCTACCCTCTCGACCATGCGCCGCTCTACGCGGCCAAGGCGGGGCTTGACATGATAACCGTCCACGGCGGTGTCCGCACGGACAGCCGTATGCGCGTACTGGACGGCGCATGGAAGCCCATCGGCGGTCTCTGGTGCGCCGGTATCGACGTGAGCGGTATCGACTCCGGCGATTACAGCGTCATGCTCTCCGGCCACGCCTTCGGCTTCTCCCTGACCTCCGGCCGCCTCGCCGCACGGGATATGCTTGCGCCATAAAACGAAAGCCAAAGGAAAAATCGGCAAGTGTCGTTGACGCTTGCCGATTTCCACTTCTTCACTATTCACTATTCACTATTCACTAAACAAGGCGGCTGCCGAAGCAGCCGCCTTGTGCTTTGTTTATCTGTTATAATTCTTTTTCTTTGCGACCACGGTGGTGGTGACGGTGGCGCAGGTGGCGAGAAGCGCGAGGGCGAACCAGAGGCCGAGATTGCTCTCATCGCCGGTGCGAGGCGGCTTCTTCGCGTCCGCCGGCTTCGCAGCGTCGTCCTTCGCGGCATTGGCCTTTTCGACAATCACGAAGGTGGAGAAGTGGTTGGTCGTCCAAGTCAGAACGCCGTTTTCATATTCGGCAACCATTTTCTCCTGCGTCTTGCCATCAGCGGACACATAGTAGACCTCCAGCGTGGTGTTGGCAGTCTTCTCATAGGGGACACTGATGTAGACAGGGCTGTCGGTGCTTGCGTTCCCTGCCTTGAACACGGGATTACCGTCCACGGTGGCAGTCAGCTCATACGCCACAGTCGCACCCTCGAGCTTTTGAGTCGCGGGAAGCTCCGTCTTGGCTTTTTCCTCTACGACCAGACCCAGCGTACTATTAGCCGTCGCATTCTTGGTCATGGCCAGAACCGCGGCTTTGCTGATTTCCACGGTTGCAACGTCGGTCTCGATCTCGACCATCATGACCTTATCCTCCCCAGCGTCATTCTTCAGCAGCTGGGTTGCCTTACTCGTGATTGTAACCTCGGTCTTTTTCGCGCTACCCTGCTCGGCAGCGGTCGTCGCGTCCAGCTTCAAGGTCCTTGCGGTACCATTAACCGTTGACGTATATTCAGCCCCCGCCGGAAGCCCTGCCACGACAGCAGCCGTGTTGCCCGTAACTTCCGTTCTCGTTCCCACGTTGCTATCCTCGTTGGAAGCGTTCTTGGTGACGGTGGTTGTGCTGACTTCGGTCGTCGTGTCTGTCTCGACCGTCTTTTCCACCCTAGTCGTCGTGCCAGCCACCTTGTCCTCGGTCGTGGTCGTGGTGGTCTTGGTCGTGGTTTGACCCACAGTGGTTGTGCTGGTTTCTGTTTTCTTTACCTCGACCACATCATCGCCCTTCTTGGTCGTCTCGGTCACGGTTGTCTTGCCAGTGTTATCGGTAGTAACGTCGGTCGTTGTCTTTGTTCCGTCCGTGTTCTCGACGACCTTATCCGTCACCAAATAGCCGTTCTCCGTGGGCAGACCAACCTTACCCTCATCCACATATTCATTCGGGTCAGCGCTGAACGTACCGCCGGTGACAGTGATAGTGCCATTTTCACTCCCAAGACTACCAGTCAACGTACCGCCATTGATAGTCGCCGTGCCGATATGTTCTTCATCGTAATACGCTGTAATTAGCGTCTGGTCACCCGATGCCGTGAACGTGCCGCCGTTGATGGTCAGCTTACCTTCAGAACCGGTACCATACGAGGAGGTAAACAGGACGGCTGTCGCAGTGGGATTCGCCGTAAAACTGCCGTTTTCGATGGTCGCATTATTCCAGTTCATGACGACGTACTGCGAAGTGTTAGAGAAGGTGCCGCCATTGATGGTAAGAGTGCCATAGCTGCCGTTCTTAACAGTGTTAAGGCCGCCGGTAAATGTGCCGCCCTCGATGGTCAGGGTGGCCACATTAGTCTTTCCATTTTCGTCACCGTTGCAGATCATGCTGGAGAAGTGACCGACATTCGTGACCTCAACACCAGCCTTGATGGTCATATTGCCGCCATTGCCGTTCCGAATGGTGTAGTAGCTGTTGCCCTTGGAATCATTCTTGTTGTTCTCTTCATTCTCTTGGCTGCGAGTGTATGTACCGCCGCTTAAGACGACCGTACCACTGTTCACAATCGCGCCCTTAGCGTGGGTCACGTTGTCAACCGTACCCGTGCCGGTGATTTCAAGCTCCGCACCGTTGGCTACGGTGATGGTGTGGCTTTCAACATTCGTGATGGTCTTGCCGTTAAGGTTGAGCTTGATGTTCTTGCCGTTGGCAATGGTCACATCCTCGGTCACGTTCGCTTCAAGCGTGATTTCCACAGCCGTAGTTCCGCTAGCCGCCGCGTTGACAGCCTTTTGCAGCGAGGTATATCCGTCCTCGCCAATCTTCGCAACCGTCGGCTTCTCGGAGACAGTCCAAGTGCCGCTGCTCTCGGTGGCCACATAATCGTCGTCCACATAATCGCCGGGGTCGCTGCTGAATGTACCGCCAGTGATGGTAACGGTGCCGACCGTTTTCGCGACAACACCGTTGAACGTGCCGCCGGTGATGGCAAGCTCATGAGCGTCGCCGGTATAAACACCGCTGCAAACACCGCAGTTGATCACAGCCGCAACATCGGCCACATTCGGGGTAAAGTTGCCGCCGCTGATGGTGGCAACATTGTGGTTTTGGACGCATGCCTGCGTCGTGTTCGAGAACGTACCGCCGCTGATTTCCAGCACACCGTAGTCGTCGTTCTTGATGGTGTTGATACCGCCGCTAAACATGCCGCCGGTGATAGTCAGCTTCGGCGCGTCGATTCCTCCGCAAGCAGCTTTGTCGCTGCTGCTATAGTATCCGTTGGTAATCATGCTGGAGAAACCGCTGGCATTACTGACAGAAACATTCGCGTTGATGGTCATCGTGCCGACGTTTTTAATGGTGTACCAACTGTTATTGCCGCCATTCTCCTGAGAGCGGGTATAAGTACCACCATTCAAGATGACAGTGCCTTTATTGAAAATTGCGCCTCTTTGGTGGGTCACATTGTCAACCGTACCCGTGCCGGTGATGGTCAGGGTAACGCCGCTGTTTACCGTAATGGTATGGTCGTCGACGTTGGTGATTTTTTTGCCGCCAAGGGCGATGGTCAGATTTTTGTTGACAACGACATTCTCCGTCACATCATCCAACAGCGTGATGGTATCGCCAGCGCTAGCCGCCGTAATAGCGTCAGCAAGCTTCGTATATTCGTTGTTGCCATTCTTCGCAACCTTAGTTTCAGTCGGGGTCGTGGCGGAATTGTTTTCGCCGTTGCCCTCGCCGTTGCCCTCGCCGTCGCCCTCAAGCTGGACTTCCTCGACCTTGTTTTCGTCCTCGGTCTTGAGCTCCTCCTCGGTCTTGTTTTCCTCGACCTTGGGCTCGTCCTCGGTCTTGGGCGTTTCCTCAAGCTCGCCCTCGCCCTCGGTCTTGACCTCGGTCGTATCAACAGGCGTGGTCAGCGTCGTGTCGGATTCCTCCGCAACGATGCCAACCTCGCCATCCTGCGCCAAGACACCGACCGGCAGCAGCGCCAGCACGAGCATCAGCACAAGAAATACGCTTGTCAGCTTCTTCATCGCGATTCTCCTTCTTCTATCGTTTTTTACGTTTTGCCAGAAGTGGATGTCGTTTCGGGGTCGCCGAAACGACAGGTGTCCATGGACACCTATGCGGTATTATTGTAACATACCTGTTAAATAAATCAAGACATAATTTCCAATTCGCCGTTTTTTAGTGGTTTCCATAATACCCCCCCCCGCTTTTTTGGGCATTTTGACGAATCCCCGCCCGAAATCCTCCGCTTTTGCTTGAAAAAAGCGCGTCTGGCGCGGCTGGAATCGGGAGATTGGCGATGAGTTAACCCCTCCACCGCTTCGCGGTCCCCCTCCCCTTTCAGGGGAGGCAGGGATTGGAAGTTATCGCAGCGCTCCCTTTCAGGGGAGGCAGA
>CAVIIB010000052.1:0-421 GCA_963642815.1 Oscillospiraceae bacterium
AAAAAAGCCCGCTGCACAAAAGGCAGCCCCCACGCCGCGCAAGATACGCAGCGGCACCTTGATCGCCATCGGTGCGGGCGCACTCGTGATCGCGGGGCTTATCTGCGTCACGGCCTACTCCCTCGGCGCGTTTGAAACCGAGCCCACGCCGCTCACCGCCGCGACCATCCCGCCGCAGACCGTCCAGACCACGGCGGAGCCGTCCACGCCGACACCCACCCTGCCGGTGTACAGCTTCACCGCCCTTGCGACCACCCTTGACTGGGACGAGCTTGCGGACGCAGGTCTGGCCGTCCTCGACGGACAGGAGGCGCTTGACGCGGCCATTGCCGCCGCCGAAAAGGCGGGGCTTGAAAGCCTCTGGCTCGGTGCGCGTTATCTTGACGCTGCCGACGCGCCGGACGGCGAGGCCGGTTGGTAC
>CAVIIB010000052.1:464-12933 GCA_963642815.1 Oscillospiraceae bacterium
GCTCGACGGGACGCGGCGTCCCAAAAATAGCAGCCTCTGGGCGGAGGGCGAGCCCTCCACCGATCCGGGCGGGCGGCTCATGCTCCGCCACAGCGCCACGGACGGAAGCTGGGGCTTCCACGCCGTCACGCGCAGCCAATTTGAGGGCGGTGGCTTCACCGCGCTCGGCTACATCACGGATGGCAGCGGCATGGTCGTCAAGCCCTCGCCGTCACCCACACCGACCGCCGCGCCCACGCTGACACCCGCGCCCACCGTTGCGCCGAGCTCAAGCAGCCGCTATGTCTACGTTCCCACGGCTGCGCCGACCACCGCCCCGTCCACCGCGCCCTCCACCCAGCCGTCCACACCGCCGACCACAGAGCCGGTGACACCCTCGACCAAGCCGGTCAGCGACTACACCGCCCTGCCCGGTACTGACACATGGACGACCGTGAACACGAGCGGCAAGACCCTTGCCACCGCGACAACCGAGGAAAAGTATACGGCCATCGTCGCGTTCCTCAACGACTACAACAGCAAGCACAGCGACGCGCCGCTGCATAACGTCTGGCTCGGTGCGCAGTATCTGACCGCCGATGAGAGCAGCAGCCGCACGGCGGGCTGGTACTGGCTCGACGGCACGGCGCTGAACACGACTGACACCAACTGGGCGACCGGCGAGAGCGCCAAGACGACGGACTGCAAGCTCATGCTGCGCTATGTCGATGGCGCATGGAAATACTACGCCGTCACGGACGCGGAGTTCACCGCCGGACTTGAAACGACCTACACCAACAGCGGCGCACTCACCGTGACTGCCGCCGAAACGACCCCCGGCGAATAATCGACCACAGCGACGGCGCACGAGGCACTGCTCGACAGGCTTCGTGCGCCGTTTGTATGGACAACGCGGGTGCTATCTGGTACAATATAATCCAATTATTCAAAACCGAGGACAAGGAACATGAAAAAACTTCTCGCATTTATCCTAAGCGCCGTGCTGCTGGTGTCGCTTCTCACCGGCTGCGGCAAAAGCAAGATCGAGGAATACTCCGCCGAGACCGTCTCCACCGCCGAGGAAACGGCGGAGCAGGTAAGGCAGGACAGCGACCCCGCCAACTACTACCTCGCCGACGCGGTTGTCTGCACGGTGGATGGGCTTGAATGTACTTGGGAGGAATACTACTACTGGCTGAACAACTGCCGCCAGAGCGTCGAGAGCCAGTGCGGCGAGATCAGCGACTGGGACGCGCTCAACAGCTACTACACCAACATGAGCAACGAACAGGTCGTGCTCACGCTGGCGCAGAACGATATGCTCTACTACCACACCATTCTTGTCCAAACGGAGGCTGCCGGTATCACCCCCACGGACGAGGAGGCCGAGCAGGAGCTTCTTCTCGAAGCTGACCAGATGTTCGGCGACGGGGACGGCGAGCTGACCGAGACGGAACGCGCCGCGCTCGACGAATACCTTGCGGAGTCGGGTATCAGCTATGCGCTCCAGCTAAAGCTCGCGAAATATAAGCTTGCGGAGCAGGTTCTGTTTGAGTATTACACCGCCGATGTGGACGATGAGCAGGTCGTCGAATGGGCGACGGAAAAGGGCTATATGGCGGCGAAGCACATCCTGCTGCTGACCGTGGACGCAACGACCCGCGAGCCGCTGGATGACGCGACCGTGGCGGAAAAGGCGGCAACGGCGGACTATCTGCTCGCCGAGCTGACCGAGGCCAAGACCGCCGAGGAAAAGGCCATCGCCGCCGCACCGCAGACCGAAGAAACAACCGAGGACGCGACCTCCGGCGAGGCTGTCGATCCCGCCGCACAGGCTCGCGCCGATTTTGAGGCGTATTTTGACAAGCTCATGAACGAGTACTCCGAGGACACCGGCCTTGCAAGCCACCCGAACGGCTATGTGTTCCTGCCCGGAGAGATGGTCGAGGCATTTGAGACGGCGGTTCAAGCGCTGGATGAGGACTTGGGTCTCAGCGGCGTGGTCGAGAGCGAATTCGGCTACCACATCATCCTGCGCCGAGAGCTCGATCCGGATGTCGTGCTGGGGCAAAACCGCTACGGCTATGACGTGACGCTGCGCGACTATGCGCTCAACAACATCTTCAGCGACGCGAACACCGCCGCCGCGGAGAGTGTGACCGTCACATGGACGGAGGGCTTTGACACCATCGACCTCGCCCAGCTTTTTGCCAACTTGGGCTGATAAAGAGCGGGACTGTGTAAGCCTCCAGCCCCTGCCTCCCCTGAAAGGGGGAGGTGGCGCGAAGCGCCGGAGGGGTTATTCAAACACGCAGAAGCCACGAGAAAAACCCCTCAGTCAGCGGCGTTGCCGCTGCCAGCTCCCCTTTCAGGGGAGCCTTGGGCTGCGGCGCAAACTTAGGGAAAAACGCGCTTTTTAACACAGAAAACGTGACACAATGAAACAGGGAAAGGGTCATGCCCTCTCCCTGTTTCTTGTTATTTTACTTTGTTCAAGCGGTCAATATTCAGTCAGAGCGCCCCAGAAAAGGCCGGTTCTGACTACGATGATCTCATAAGTATCCCGCAAGATTTCGTCCTCACCGGCGATCTTTAGCTTGACCGTGACGAGGCGCACTGCATTGATCGAATCGCGGTCAAAGCCGGTCCTCTCCTCCAAGGTATCAAGCCAAGAGTCCTCTTCCTCCAGCAACCAGTCGACGGATTTTTCCTTTGTCCGCGTGACCTCCGCCGTCACCTTATACTTACCGAGATCTTCCTCTATCGTCTCGCGCATTGACTCGTCCACAGCCTTGTAATAATCGCTCCACGAGGAAATGTCCACTTCAAAGTAGTCACTCTTTGCTTCAAAGAACTCATCCTCGCTGCCGTCATAGTCATAGAGCAAATTGGCCTTGTAGTCGAAGGCACGCGAGGATAGAGCGGCCTGCATATTCGCGATGTTCACATACCGCTTGGCCACGGAGGCCGGACTGTTGCGGACAAGGAAAAGCACGGCGGCGACAATGACCAGCAGCGCGACCGCCGCAAGGATAATAATGGTCGTCAGTGACAGCTTCTTCTTTGCCTTGGGCAGTGCTTCCTCCGGGGTCGCCTCAAGGATCGTGTTTTCTTCCATTTTGTTCTCCTCTCTTTTTTGACTATGTTTGTAGTCACTAGTGACTACAAAATTATAGCATATCAAAAACAGCGCTGTCAAGCTACACTATAAATATAAAGAGGTGAGCTTTATGGCAGAGGAGATCAAGATAACAAAAAAGGCTGCACGGCGAGGCGATGACGGCTATAAGGTCGTTTCCGTGCGGATGAGGGAGGGGCTGATCGAGCGGCTGGATGAGTTGTCCGAGAGAACGAACCGCTCCCGGAACGAGCTGATCAACCTGCTGCTGGAGGCGGCCATCAGCATCGTCAAGGTGGAGGAATAGCCGCTTTGCCAAAAAACAAACAGCGGCGGGCATTGCAAGCGCTGCGGGGCTATGCTATACTGACATTCCCGCCGTGTATGGCGGAGTAACGACAAAGAGAGAGCTTTATGAACATCTGGCACGACATCGACCCCGCCCGCATTACGCCGGAGGATTTTCTGGCGGTCATCGAGATACCCAAGGGAAGCAAGAAGAAATACGAGCTGGACAAGGAGACGGGCTTCATCATCCTTGACCGTATCCTCTACACCTCCACCCACTATCCCGCGAACTACGGCTTCATCCCGCGCAGCTACGGCGACGACGGCGACCCGCTCGACGTGCTTGTCCTCTGCTCAGAGGCGCTTGACCCGCTGACGCTCGTCCGCTGCTATCCCATCGGCTACATCTCCATGACCGACTGCGGCAAGAACGACGAAAAAATCATCGCCATCCCCTTTTCCGACCCCGGCTATAACAACTGCCACGACATCATGGATCTGCCCGCGCATATCTTCGACGAGATGGCGCATTTCTTCTCCGTCTATAAGGCGTTGGAGGGCAAGGATGCCGTGGCCGGTGACGTGAACGGTCACGATGCCGCCGTCGCAATCATCTCCCAAGCGCTCGCGCACTATGACGAGTGCTTCGGCTCTCGCGCCGAATGAGGCCGCGTGAGCTTTGCCTCTGCGCCCTGTTCGCGGCGCTCACGGCCATCGGCGCATTTTTGCGCATTCCCTTTGCCCTCAGCGCCATCACCCTCCAATTCTTCTTCACGGCGATGGCGGGGCTGCTGCTCGGCGCTCACGGCGGCGCTCTGTCGCAGGCGGGCTATGTCCTGCTGGGGCTTGTCGGTCTCCCCATCTTCACCGCCGGCGGCGGTATCGGCTATGTCCTGTACCCGTCGTTCGGCTTCCTGCTGGGGCTTATTCCGGCGGCGTGGCTCATCGGGCGGCTGTCGCAAGGAAAAAGCGGCTGGCTCTCCATTGCGCTGGCCTGTCTCGCGGGGCTGGGTGCGCTCTATGCCGTGGGGCTGCCGTATATGGCGCTGATTCTGAACGGCTACCAACACGCCGAGCTGTCCTTATGGGCGCTGCTGCGCGGCGGTATGCTGGTGTATCTCCCCGGCGACATGGTAAAAATCGCCCTCTGCGCCCTGCTCGCTCCCAAGCTGCGGACGAGGCTTCAAAACTTCATCGGTGCATAAAAATTCGCGGAGGCCGCATGAGCCTCCGCGTTTTCTTGTATGCAGTTTTATTCGACTGTTACAGACTTTGCCAGATTCTTGGGCTTGTCGATGTCGCAGCCGTTTTCCTTGGCGACGTAGTAAGCAAAAAGCTGCATGGGGATGATTTCGGGTATCGCCAGCAGCAGCGGGTCGGTCTGCGGTACGAACACCACATCGTCGGCCTCGGCAAAGATACGGCGGTCGCCCTCCTGCACGGCGGCGAGCACCCGTGCGCCACGCGCCTTGACCTCCTTGATGTTGCCCATGAGCTTATCGAACAGCGCCTGATAGCAGGCGAGCGCCACGACAAGCCGCCCCTCGTCGATGAGGGCGATCGTCCCGTGCTTGAGCTCACCGGCGGCATACGCCTCGGAGTGGATGTAGCTTATCTCCTTGAGCTTGAGCGACGCCTCCAAGCAGACGGCGTAGTCGAGGTTGCGGCCAATATAGAACAGCGAGCTCTTGTCATGGTAGCGCTGCGCCAGATAGGGCATATGGCGGTTTAGGTCGATGGCGCGTTGGCAGCGCTCCGGCAGGGCGCAGATACCGCGCACCAGCTCGGCGCTGCGCTCGGAGGAAATGCGTCCCAGCTTCTCCGCGATATACACCGCGAGCAGCGTCAGCACCGCGACCTGTGTCGTATAGCCCTTGGTCGTCGCCACGGCGATCTCCGGCCCTGCCCATGTGTAAAGCACGTCGTCGGCGAGCTTCGCCACGGTGCTCGACACGACGTTGACAATGGCGAGCGTCCGTGCGCCACGCGCCTTGCACTCCTTCATGGCGGCAATGGTGTCCGCCGTCTCGCCGGACTGGGATATGACGACGACCAGCGTATGCTCGTCGATGATGGGGTTGCGGTAGCGCAGTTCGCTCGCCACCTCCGCCTGCACGGGGATGCGGCAAAGCTCCTCCATGACATAGCGCCCGACGCAGCCGACGTGATACGCCGAGCCGCAGGCCGTGATGACAATGTTATGCAGCTTGGCAAGCCAGTCGGGGTCGAACTGCACCCCGTCCAGCTCGATATGTCCGTCCTTGATACGCGGGTCGATGGTCGCCTTGAGCGCCCGCGGCTGCTCCATGATCTCCTTGAGCATGAAGTGGTCATAGCCGCCCTTTTCGGCGGCCTCCATCGACCATGCCACGCGGGTGACGGATTTCTGGATCTCCTCACCGGCGCAGTCGAACACGCGAATTTTCTCCGGGGACAGGAGCGCAAACTCGCCGTCCTCCAAATAGATGACGTTGCGCGTGTGACCGATGAGCGCCGTCACGTCGGAGGCGAAGAAATTCTCGCCCACGCCAACACCAAGTATCAGCGGGCTTGCGCAACGTATGGCCGCAAGCTGCCCCGGATGCTCCGCGCAGACCACGCCCAGCGCATACGAGCCCTCCAGCCGCGCCGCCGTTTTCATGACGGCGGCCTTCAAGTCGCCCGTATAGTACATATCCAGCAGATGGACGACCACCTCCGTGTCCGTCTCACTGTTGAATTGGAAGCCCTTGGCGCAAAGCTCCTCCTTGAGCTGGACATAGTTTTCGATAATGCCGTTGTGGACGACGGCAAAGAGACCGTCGTTCGACATATGCGGATGGGCGTTGGACACGGTGGGCGCACCGTGGGTCGCCCAGCGGGTGTGGCCCACGCCGCAGCAGCCGGGTACATCCGCACCGTCGTGCGTCAGCGCACAGAGCTTGTCAAGATGACCCGAAGCCTTGGCCGTCTGGATATGACCGTCCTGCTGGACGGCGATACCGGCGGAGTCATAGCCGCGATATTCGAGCTTTTTGAGCCCCTCCAACAAAACGGGCGCTGCCGCCTGTGTTCCGGTGAAACCAACAATGCCGCACATTAGCACATTCCCCTTTCCTTTTCATGGATGGCCGCCGCCACAAAGCCCTCAAACAGCGGATGAGGCCGGTTGGGGCGGCTCTTAAATTCAGGATGATACTGCACACCGACGAAGAACTCCCGATCGCCCAGCTCCGCCGCCTCCGCCAGATGTCCGTCCGGGGACAGACCGCTGAAGCAAAGACCCGCCGCCTCCAGCGTGTCGCGGAAGTCGTTGTTGACCTCATAGCGGTGACGGTGACGCTCCTGAACGACCTCCGCGCCGTAGCAGCGCTCCATCGTCGTCCCGATCTTGATGTGGCAGGGATAAGCGCCGAGGCGCAGCGTCCCGCCCTTGCTTATCTCCTCGCTCTGTCCGGGCATGAAGTCGATGACCTTATGGGCGCAGTCCGGGTCAAATTCGCCGGAGTTTGCGTCCGCAAGCCCCGCAACATGGCGGGCGTATTCGATGACGGCCACCTGCATACCGAGGCAGATACCGAAGTAGGGCTTGCCGTGCTCCCGCGCATACTGCGCCGCCAGTATCATACCGGCGATACCACGGTCGCCAAAGCCGCCGGGAACGAGAATGCCGTCCAGCGGCGCAAGATGGCTCGCCACATTTTCCTCCGTGAGCGCCTCGGAGTCGATCCAGCGGATGTCCACCTCCGCGCCCAGCGCATAGCCCGCGTGACGCAGCGCCTCCGCCACAGAAAGATAAGCGTCGTGGAGCTGGGTGTATTTCCCCACCAGCCCGATCTCCACCGTCTCGCGGCTTTCCTTAATGCGCCGCACCAGCGCCCGCCACTCGCCGAGCTCCGGCTCGCGGGTCTCGAGGCCGAGCTCCCGACACACGATGGCGGAGAAGTCCGCCTTTTCGAGCATGAGCGGCGCTTCGTACAGGCAGGGGATGGTGATGTTCTCGATCACGCAGTCGCTCTTGACGTTGCAGAACATGGCGATCTTGTGGAATATTTCCGGCTCCAGCGGCTCGTCACAGCGCAGGACGATGATGTCCGGGCTGATACCCATGCCGCGCAGCTCCTTGACCGAGTGCTGGGTCGGCTTGGACTTATGCTCGTCCGAGCCGCGCAGGAACGGCACGAGCGTGACGTGGATGAACAGGCTGTTCTCCCGCCCGACCTCAAGCGATATTTGGCGCACCGCCTCCAAAAACGGCTGGGATTCGATGTCGCCGGTCGTGCCGCCGATCTCCGTGATGACCACATCCGCGTCCGTCTTGCGCCCGACGCGGTAGACAAACGCCTTGATCTCGTTCGTGATGTGCGGGATGACCTGCACCGTCGAGCCAAGGTACTCGCCGCGCCGCTCCTTGTTGAGGACGTTCCAGTAGACCTTGCCCGTCGTGAGGTTCGAGTATTTGTTCAGATCCTCGTCGATGAAGCGCTCATAGTGTCCGAGGTCGAGGTCGGTCTCCGCGCCGTCCTCGGTGACGTAGACCTCGCCGTGCTGGTACGGGCTCATCGTGCCGGGGTCGACGTTGATGTAGGGGTCGAGCTTCTGCGCCGCGACCTTGAGCCCCCGTGCCTTCAGCAGCCGTCCGAGCGACGCCGCCGTGATCCCCTTGCCGAGACCGGACACAACGCCCCCGGTCACAAAAATATACTTCGTCATGGCTTCTCCTTATCCGTGGCCTTGATTTATTTATTTATAGGCGGACAGAATATCCTCCGCGATCGCCCGCTTGCTGACGCAGCGATCCATCGCCTGCTTTTCGATGAAGCGATGTGCCTGCGCCTCCGTCATTTTAAGCTGCTCCACGAGCTGCCATTTGGCGCGGTTGATGATACGGATGTCCTCCATTTTTTCCTCCAGCGTCGCGTTGCGCTTCTCCATGCGCCGCAGGCGCTCCCGCGTGGCGCATACGAGCGTCAGCGATTGCGTAAGTATTTGCCCCGTGCAGGGCTTGGACAGCACGAACACGCCGTAGGGCGCAAGTCGTCCCTGCACATCCGGGTAATGCTCGGCGGGGACGAGCAGCAGCACGCCCATGGCGCTGCGCTCGCAGAGATCCTGCGCCAGCAGTGTGCCGAACTCATCCGGCAGCGGGGCGTTGATGAGCACGAGGTCAAAGCCGCGCTCCGCGAGCCGCCGCCGCGCTCCCGCCGCGTCGCCCTCGCATACGACCGCCCCATAGCGGTTTTCGGGCAGCAGCGCATTGAGCGCCCGTGTCGTCCTCTCCGACGCGGACACCAGCAGCGCACTGTATCGCCGCTCCTGCAAGTCCATCCCGTCACTCCAAATAGCTGTCCAGCACAGAGCGTGGCAAACAGCCTGCGATGAAGTCGCTTCCGGCGGCAGCCGCCCGTGCCTCGTCCAGCGTACCCGGCAGGGACGCGAAGCCCTCACGCAGCGATTCCTCCGCCGTATAGAGGTTCACATCCGCCGCCGGTGGCAGTGTGAGCGCTCGCTCCACGCCGTCCAGCCCCGCCCAAATGAGCAGCGCGAACGCGAGATAGGGGTTGCAGAGCGGGTCGGGTGAGCGAAGCTCGGCGCGGCGGTATTCGCCCTGCGCCGCCGGGATACGGATAAGCTGCGAGCGGTTCTCGCTCGACCATGTAATGTAGCGCGGCGCTTTTTTCGCACCGAAGCGGCGGTACGATGCCTCCACGGTGTTGAAAAACAGCGTCATCTCGCGGATGTGTGCGAGTATGCCCGCGATGACCTGCGGCATAACGTCGCGCCCCGTGGCGCTCTTGGCGGAGATGTTGATGTGCATACCGTTTCCGGCCTGCTCCGCCAGCGGCTTGGGCGAGAAGTCGGCGCAGAGACCGCTCCGGGCGGCGATGGTGTTGACGACGGCGCGGAAGGTCAGGGCGTTATCCGCCGCTGTGAGCGGCTCGGAATAGCGGAAGTCGATCTCGTTCTGTCCCGGTCCTTCTTCATGGTGGGAGCTTTCAGGGCGTATGCCCATCTGCTCCAGCGTGAGGCATATCTCTCGCCGTATATTCTCGCCCTTGTCGCCGGGGGCGATGTCCATATAGCCCGCGTTGTCATAGGGAATGGTCGTCGGCTCGCCGTCCTCGCCCTGTCGGAAGAGGTAAAACTCCATCTCCGCACCAAAGGCGAAGCGCAGCCCCCTTTCCTCGGCCTCCCGCACCGCCGCCTGCAGCAGGGAGCGGGTGTCGCCCTCGATGGGTGTGCCGTCCGGTCTTGTGATGGCGCAGAACATCCGCACCACGCGCCCATGCTCCGGTCTCCACGGCAAAACGCACAGCGTCGCCGGGTCGGGATGGAGAAGCAGGTCGGAGTGTATCTCGCCGCCGAAGCCCGCAATGGCCGAGGCGTCGATGGCAATGCCGTAGTCAAACGCCCGTGGCAGCTCCTCAGGCATGATGGAGATATTCTTCTGCCGACCGTACACGTCGCAAAAGGCAAGGCGGATGAATTTCACATCCTCCTCCGCCGCGAATTGCAGGACCTCCGCCTTGGAATAGTTCATACAAAGCCCTCCCCGGCTCGTGCCACCCTCGCGGGCGCGTGTGTTTTTATAAAAAGAGAGGGACGACCACCTATGTCCCGGATCACTGCCCTCCCACACAGGTGAACGCCCTTGCTCACATCCGCAAATTTTAGCACCAAGCGCCCCTTTTGTCAATTCCTTTCCCGAAAAAGTAAAAAAACGCTTGACAAGTGCCGTCCGTGCGCGTAAAATGCTCAAGCATAAGGCAAAGGTGTCTTGGAGCGAACGGCTCCTTGACGCCTTTTTCGTGTATTTATCGGTCTTGCCGCCACGCGCAGACCGCTTCAGGAAAGGAGATATATCATTATGGAAAACGTAGCGGAATATTTCGGAAGCCTCGTGTTTGACGACCGCGTGATGAAGGCCACCCTGTCGGCCTCCGTCTACCAGTCGCTGAAAAAGACCATCGACGAGGGCGAGCGTCTTGACACCGAGGTGGCGAATGCCGTCGCCTCCGCCATGAAGGACTGGGCAGTCGCCCACGGCGCTACCCACTTCACCCACTGGTTCCAGCCCATGACCGGCATCACCGCCGAGAAGCACGACAGCTTCATCACGCCCGCGCCGGATGGTCGCGTCATCATGGACTTCTCCGGCAAGGAGCTTATCCGTGGCGAGCCGGATGCCTCCTCCTTCCCCTCCGGCGGTCTCCGCGCCACCTTTGAGGCTCGCGGCTACACCGCGTGGGACCCCACCAGCTATGCCTTCATCAAGGGCAAGACCCTCTGCATTCCCACCGCGTTCTGCTCCTACGGCGGCGAGGCGCTTGACAAGAAGACCCCGCTGCTGCGCTCCATGCAGGCGCTCAACAAGCAGGCGCTGCGTATCCTGCGCCTGTTCGGAAACGACAGCGTGAAGTGTGTGCGCACCTGCGCCGGTGCGGAGCAGGAGTACTTCCTCGTGGATAAGGCGCTGTTCGAGAGGCGCAAGGATCTCGTCTTCACGGGACGCACCCTGTTCGGCGCACGCCCACCCAAGGGACAGGAGCTTGACGACCACTACTTCGGCGCGATCAAGCCCCGCGTGGCGGCGTATATGGCCGACCTGAACGAGGAGCTGTGGAAGCTCGGTGTGCTTGCCAAGACGGAGCACAATGAGGTCGCGCCCGCCCAGCATGAGCTTGCGCCCATCTACTCCACCACCAACATCGCCACCGACCACAACCAGCTCACCATGGAGGTCATGCAGCGCGTCGCCACGAAGCACGGGCTTGCCTGCCTGCTCCATGAGAAGCCCTTTGCCGGTGTCAACGGCTCTGGCAAGCACAACAACTGGTCGATGGCCACCGATACCGGCATGAACCTGCTCACCCCCGGCGACACGCCCATCGAGAACGCCCAGTTCCTCGTGTTCCTCTGCGCCGTGCTGCAAGCCGTGGACGACTATCAGGATCTGCTTCGCCTCTCCGTGGCGACTGCCGGCAATGACCACCGCCTCGGCGCGAATGAGGCGCCGCCCGCCGTCGTCTCCGTCTTTGTCGGCGAGGAGCTGGGCGCGGTGCTTGACGCCATCGATCAGGACGCGGCCTATAACGCGGCGGAGAAGACGCTCATGAAGCTCGGCGTCCATGTCCTGCCCAAGTTCCCACGCGACACCACCGACCGCAACCGCACCTCCCCCTTCGCCTTCACCGGCAACAAGTTCGAGTTCCGTATGCCCGGTTCCTCCGCCTCCATCGCCGACTGCAACACCATGCTGAACGCGGCTGTGGCCGAGTCGCTGCGTATCTACGCCGACCGTCTGGAGGCCGCCGACGACTTTGAGGCCGAGCTGCATGACATGATACGCGAGGTCATTCAGGCGCATAAGCGCATTGTCTTCAACGGCAACGGCTACGACGACGCATGGATTCACGAGGCCACGGAGAAGCGCGGGCTGCTCAACCTGCGCACCACGCCGGACGCGCTGCCCATGCTGTTGGAGAAGAAGAACATCGATATGCTGACGCGCCACAAGATATACTCCGAGACGGAGATTCGCTCGCGCTACGAGATCTGCATGGAGAACTACTGCAAGACCGTCAACATCGAGGCGCTCACCATGGTCGATATGGCCCGCGGCCAGATCCTGCCCGCCGTCGAGCGCTATACCCGCTCGCTGGCCGATGGCTGCGCCGCCAAGTGCGCCCTTGTGCCGGAGCTTTCCGGCCGCTTCGAGCGCAAGACCGTCAAGAAGCTCTCCGTCCTCACCGACGAGATCGACGAGGCCACCGATCGCCTTGACTCCGCGCTCATCCGCTGCCGCTCCATTGCCGCCCCGGACGAGCAGGCCGCCGCCATCCGCGACGACATCATCCCCAAGATGGCCGAGCTTCGCGTCGTCTGCGACGAGGCCGAAAGCCTGACCGCCGACGCTAGCTGGCCCTTCCCCGCCTACGACTCCCTGCTGTTCGGCGTGGACTGATAAACGCCGCAGCACCCATGGCCAGCACCATCCCCCATGGCTCCCCTGAAAGGGGAGCTGGCAGCGGCAAGGCCAGCACCATCCCCCCAAGGCTCCCCTGAAAGGGGAGCTGGCAGCGGCGAAGCCGCTGACTGAGGGGT
>CAVIIB010000053.1:0-12661 GCA_963642815.1 Oscillospiraceae bacterium
GGCTCCCCTGAAAGGGGAGCTGGCAGCGGCAAAGCCGCTGACTGAGGGGTTTCTCTTGGAGCTTGCGCAGACTTGCTTAACCCCTCCACCGCTTGCGCGGTCCCCCTCCCCTTTCAGGGGAGGCTGGAGAATGGTGGTAATCGCGGCGCTCCCTTTCAGGGGAGGCTGGAGAATGGTGGTAATCACAGCACTCCCTTTCAGGGGAGGCTTTGGTCTATGCAAATTCAGAGAAAACGCACTTTTTTGACGCGCTGTATTGATGACTGCGGGGTCTGACCCCGAAAACGGAGGCATGGATATGAAAAAAGCGTATTCGGACGCGGGTGTGCGGGGCTGGCTGTCCCGTGCGCTGCTGGCGGCGGCCCCGGCGGGCTTCCTCGCCTTTACCGTCGTCTTTATCGGTCCGCTCGACATTCTCAACTCAAACCGCGCCTATGTACCCTTTGCAGCCGGGAAGCTGATACTGCCGCTGCTGGGGCTTATGCTGCTTGTCACGCTGGCGCTGGCCGCGCTGCTGGGACTGGCGCGAGGGCGGCTCTATAAGGCGCTGCTCGGCGGGCTTTTCGGCGTTGCGCTGATGTTATATTTGCAGGGGCTGCTGCTGAACGGGCACCTCGCCTCGCTGGACGGCTCCGCCTTTGACTGGCGCGATGATGTGACGGGCGCTCTTGTGAATCTCGCGATATGGCTCGCGGCTGTCGCGGTCTGTGTCGTGCTGTCGCTGCGCTTCTTCGATACGGCGCGGCTCTGTGTGCTCGTGCTCTGCGCCGCTTGCTTTGCCAGCCAGACGGCGGGACTTGTCGCCGCATGGCGTCCGGCGGACGAGAGCCTTAACTACCAGCTTGACGGCAGCCGTCAGATGGAGCTTTCGAGCAAGAAAAACTTCATCGTGATCACCTTTGACCAGATGAGTCCGCTCGTCTTTGAACAGGCCATCGCGGACGACCCGCAAATGCAGGAGCAGCTCAAGGATTTTGAATACTTCAACAATATGTCGGCGGAATACAGCCTCACCTTCCCCTCGCTCTGCTTCCTTATGACCCATGAGCGCTACGATACGACCAAGCCGACGCTTGACTATTTCGACCGCGCATGGTCGTCGTCTAGCTGCGAGAGCTTCTTCGACACGCTCCACCGCCGGAATTATGAGGTCAAGCTCTGCGTGGAGGCCAACTACGCCGCCTATGACGCGGAGCATATACTCGGCAAGGCGGACAACGTGGTCGAGGCCGGGGCGCTGCACGTGGACGGAGGTCTGCTTGCCGACGTGCTGGAGCTGAGCCTCTACCGCTATTGCCCCGTCATGCTCAAGACCCCGTTCTGCATCTCCACCGGGCAGGTCGCCGCCGACGCGCACTATGACAACATCGAGCCGCTGCGTCTGGCCGCCGACTACTATGACGCGGTGAAGGAGGGCGTGACGACGCAGGACGAGAAAAATTGCTTTGCGTGGTATCATGTGGACGGCGCACACTTCCCCTTTACCGTCGGCTATGACGGTCTTCCGCTCGGCTATGAGGCGGAGGAGACGGAGGAAAACCGCGTGGCGCAGCTCCATGGCTATCTGCTTGCTGCCATGGATTTCCTTGACCAGCTCAAGGCGCTTGGACTTTATGACGATGCGACCATCATTCTCTCCGCCGACCACGGCTTCTATGACTGCTTCCAAGCCGCGTTCCTCATCAAGCAGCCGGGACAGAGCTTTGAGACTATGCAGGTGAATGCCGCGCCGGTCGCGCAGGCGGATATCATGGCGACCATGCTCGACAGTCTGGGTGAGGACTATTCCGACTACGGCACGACCGTCTATGACTGGTCGGAGGGCGACAGCCGCGAGCGCTCGACGAATATATGGATCTATCTGGACGGCTACCCCGAAGCGCCGTGGATCGGCAACATCAACCAGTGGGAGACGGTGGCGCACGGCATGAACCGCTATAACGTCTTCGGTGTGCTCACCTACAACGGTGACCGCGAGGCTTTGCGGGAAAAAGAGATACTCCTTTTCTACAGCCATACGGCGGATGAGATACTGCCGCTGTACGATTCCTTCTATTGATGGGGCGGGCGCTATGATAGATTTTCTGGCCGGACTTTTTTGGTATGTGATGGAGCTTTGCCACTCGCTGGTGGCGAGCTATTTCTGGGACATCGTTCTCTTTACGCTGATAACGAAGATAATACTGCTGCCGGTGAGCCTCTGGACGAACCGCAACGGGCTCAAGATGGTGTCCGTCATGCCGGCGGTCAACCGCATCAAGGCGGAGTATTACGGCGACCGTGAGCGCATCGGCGACGAGCAGGCCGCCATGTATAAACAGGAGCATTACCACCCGTTTCTGACGATGGTGCCGCTTGCGATCCAGCTCATCATCCTCATGGGGATGATCGGCGTTATCCATCGGGTGACGGACACGGGGCTTGCGCCCGCTCTCGGCCTTGTGCCGGTGACGGACGGCGGCTGGACGTGGGTCATGCCGCTGCTGGCGGGCGGTGCGGCGGTCGTGCTCGGTCTCGCGCAGAACCGCTTCAACCCGCTCCAGCGGGAGCAGAGCCGCATGGAGCAGCTTGCCTCCAACGGCCTGTCCATCGCCATCAGCCTCATCCTCGGTGCGTTCGTGTCCGTGGGCGTGGCGGTGTACTGGATATGCTCGAACCTCTTTACCGTCTTTGTCCAGCTTGCGTGCAACCTCATCGAGCCACCGGCAAAATATGTGGACTATGAGGCGCTGCGCGAAAGCCGCGAGGCGCTGGATAAGCTCGACGCGGTGGGCAACAAGCCCGTGTCGCGAGAGGACAAGAAGCGCGAAAGGGCGGATTATAAGGCGTTTTTCAAGGTCGCGAACAAGCACATCGTTTTCTATTCCGAGTCCTCCGGCTTCTATAAATATTTTGAAAATATCATCGCGGAGCTGCTGCGCTGCACGAATATCATCATCCACTATGTCACGAGCGACCCGGAGGACGCGGTGTTCAAGCTCGCCGAGCGCGAGCCGCGTATCCACCCGTATTACATCGGCGAGAAAAAGCTCATCACCCTGTTCATCCGCATGGATGCCGACATCGTTGTTATGACCGTCCCCGACCTTGAGACCTATCATCTCAAGCGCAGCCGCGTCCGCAAGGACGTGGAATATGTCTATGTGTTCCACGGGATGTTCACGGGGCTGTCCACGCTCCGTGCCGGAGCGCTCGACCACTTTGACACCCTGCTCACGCCTGCACCCGGCTTTGAGGACGAAATGCGGGCGTGGAATCGCCAGCATGGTCTGCCCGACCAGCGCATGATCCCCTGTGGCTACGGTGTGATCGACAACATGGCGGCGCAGTATGAGCGCATGGACAAGCCGGAGACGGTCTCCAAACGGCTGCTTATCGCCCCGTCGTGGCAGCCGGACAACGTGATGGAGCTATGCCTGCACGACCTTGCGGAGCCGCTGCTGGCGGCGGGCTGGGACATCACGGTGCGCCCCCATCCGCAGTATCTGCGCCGCTTCCCCGGCAAGCTGGAGGCGCTGATCGAGTCCTGCCGCAACTATGATGAGGAGCATTTCCGCTTCCAGATGGGCTTTGCCTCCAATGAGACGGTGTTTGCCTCCGATCTGCTTGTGACGGACTGGTCGAACATCGGCTATGAGTTCGCGCTGGCGACAAAAAAGCCCGTCCTCTTTGTCAACACGCCGCGCAAAATGGTGAACGACGAGTGGACGGAGGAGGACGTGAAAAAATACTCCACCGATGCCGCCATCCGTGACATCATCGGCGTGGCGCTCGCGCCGGAGCAGGTGCGCGACAAGGCTGCCGAGACAGCGGACACCCTGCTTGAAAAACGCGCCGACTATGCGCAGGTCATCGAAAACGTGCGCCAAACGCGCCTTTACCACTTCGGCGAAAGCGGACAATACGGCGCACAGTACCTCATCGACCGCATGGTCGAAAACGCAAAAAAGAAAAAGGGGTAAGCCCATGATCATACACTGCGACAACAGCTACATCCCCGCGGCGCGGGATTATATCGGCGCTGACCGCGTTCTGTGCTTCTACCTCTATATGGACATGATGGAGTACGGCGCGGAGAATAAGGACATGGATCTCTGGCTCTGTGATGACGGCGGCATATGCGCCGTGTTCTACCGCTACCATGACGCCATCCATATGTTCTCCCGTGGCGACTGGCCGCAGGGCGAGGTCGAGGGCTTCCTTCGCGCCCATCCGGTCAAGGTCGTCTCCATGTCGGAGGAGGACGCGGTACGGCTCGCGCCCCTGTTCGCGGACTGCGAGCGGGAGCTCTCCCACATCATTACCGCCACCAAGACCATGACTGGTCGCGACGACCTCGATATCCGCCCTGCGGGACGTGAGGATGCCGCCGCCATCGCGGAGCTTATGATGCGCGACGCGACCTATAACACCGTATACAGCTATGACGAGCTGTACAGCCAAACCATCGAGCGGCTGGAAAGCGGCTTTGGCCGCCTTTTCGTCATCCGCCGGGACGGGCGCGTCATCGCCACCAACTGCACCGCCGCCGAGACGGAGGATCTCGCCGTCATTTCCGGCCTCGTCACCGACCCCGCCGAGCGCGGACAGGGGCTTGGTCGCGCCATCACCGCCTACACATGGAATCTGGTGCGCAACGAGGGCAAGATGGGGCTTGCCCACCTCGCCTGCGACAACGAAAACACCGTCCGTCTGCACCGTCAGATGGGCTATGACTTCCTCGGCATCCGCGCCCGCTTCCTCCACATTTCGCACGATTGCCTCTTCCAATCCGAGCAGTTTTGATGTATTATTTTTCATAGAGCATATGCAGTCCTTTCTGATGGGTGTAGCAACTTCATTCGAACAGGTTCTGCCTCTATGCTCTACCTTTTTTATTTCCCAAGATACAAAAATGTTGGGTGTAGACCACCTGATGGGGGTGGCTACCCCAACATTTATTATAGAACCTGTTTACGCAGCCCCGCCGCGAAGCTCGTCGCGGAAGCTGGGGTCGTCGGCATAGCCGGACATGGCGAGGATCTCATCATAGTCGATCCCCTCACCCGCCGTGACCTCGGCGGTCACAGCACCGTCCGCGCCATAGTGCAGCGTGGCGGCGTCCTTTGCCGTCATGGGGACATTCGTGTCGATGTAGTTGAGCATAACGTCCACGCCGTCCGCACCGCGCAGCACCTCGGCGACCATGCCGTAGCTGTCGCCACGGCAGAACGAGCCGTAGTTGACGTAGGTGAAGCCTATCTCCCGCTTGTCGGTCGGATCGTCATAGCTCCACGTCATCTTCGATCCGGCCGGGCAGATCGTGCCGTAGCGCGGGTCTTGGAAGGTGTGGTTGTGACCCCAGAGGAACACGACGTTGGGGTGTCCGTTCAGAATGTCGATGAGCGCACCGTTATTCTCCGTCTGGCGGTGATCCGTGCCGGGGATGCCGTGCGTCTCCGTGGCCATGGAGAGGTGCAGGGGATAATGGCTTAGCACAAAGATAGGAATATCGGCGGGCGCTTCGTCGAGGTAAGCGTCGATGGCCGCAAGCTCGTCCTCGGGGAAGATCATCATTTCGCTCGTCGCGCCGATGTTATAGACGGCGTAGTCCTCGGTGCGCGTGACCTCACCGCAGAGCGTAAAGCCCTCGCCAAGCTCGTCCCAGCTCGGGCCGGGTGCGCCGGATTTGAATTCTTGGTTGCCGGTCGTGACGTTGTAGCGTCCGGGTACAAGCTCGTCGAGCACACCGTGCCACTCGTCAAACACCGACTGCACCCACGACTTGTCGCATATATCGCCGGAGTAGCTCAGCAGTGAGAGCTGGTCGCCGTAGACGAGGAGCTGATCCTCAAGCCATACGCGGTAGCCCGCCGTCTCGCCGTGCTGGTCGCCGGTGAAGGCGAGGTAGCTCGCGCCCTCGTCCAGCTCGGCCTCGATAGGCTCGGCGTGGTCGGGTACTTTTTGCGCCGTGGCCGCAATGGGCGCGTCGGACGCGCTGCCGGAGGCTTCGCCGCTCGGCTCGCCGCTCGCGTCACCCGCCGCTTCGACTGTGGGTTCGGCGGCTTCCGCCGCCACCTCCGTTGTCGCTTCGGCGGTCTCCTCCGTCTGGACGGAGACCTCCACCTCGCCGCAGGCGCAGAGCGCCAGCAGCATGACAAGCGCCAGCAGCAGACTGATAAGCTTTTTCATTTCGTTCTCTCCTTATTTCCCAATATGCAGCTATTATAACAATTTTCGCCCCGTATGCAAGAGGAAATTTAGATAAAATGCGAAAATCACTCAAAAACTGTAACCAAAATAGGGCTTGTCACACGGGCGGCGTTGGAGTATGATAATCATACATTATTCTAAAATTTTAGGCTGGGAGATTTGCAATGAAAAACCGTTACAAGCCTTTGTTCATATCCCTCCTGACGCTGCTGGCGGCGCTCTGCTTGGGCGTGTTCGCGCTGGCCGCGCCCGTGGAGGACGCCGCCACGAGCGCCTCGAAAGAGGTCGCAGCGCCGCTGTCGGAGCAGTTCTCCGACCTCTCCTATTCGGAAAACGAGGTCTCCCTCACTTACATGATCGACCACGGCTTTATCGCCGGCTTCAGCGACGGGAGCTTCCGTCCCGGACGCGCCTATACGCGGCTTGAGCTGGCGCAGCTTGTCACGACCCTGTGCGGGCTGGAAACCGCGAGCGGCTATAAGAGCAGCTTCACGGACTGCGTACTGGCCGATACCGCCGCCATCGATGCCGCCGTGTCGAACAGTCTGATGACCGGGCGCAGCGGGCAGACCTTTGACCCGTATGGCAGCGTTTTGAAGGCTGAAATGCTGGGCACACTCGAAAAGGCCGCCGCCTATCTGGAGCTGGAGGGCTTCTATGAACACGCCGACGGCTACACCGCGTGGCGCAACGACTACACGCTCTGCACGGCGGATGATGCCATGCTGGCGACCTATCCGCTCGCGCTGGCGTTGCAGCTTCGTGCCGAGGCGGAGGTCAAGGCCGCCGAGACCGAGGCCGCTGTCGAGGCCGTTGCCGAGCTGACCGGCAAGGACGAGGCAGCCTCCGGCGAGGCGACCGACGACACGGAGGTCGAGACGGAGACCGAGACTACAACCGAGGAAAGCACCGAGACGACCACTGCGCAAGCCTCTGGCGAGCCGTCCGGCGAGGCCTCGAATGAGCCGGTGAAAACGACGGACACGACGACGGCCACGGACGCAACGCCGCCCGCCGGTGTGACCGCGCCCGCCCCCACCGCGCAGCCCACGGCGACACCCGCCGCGACTGCCGCGCCCACACCGGAGCCGGTGGATGAGGCCGACGGTCTCCGCAACGACATCAAGGACAAATACGCCGACATCCGCGACAGCATTATCGCGTTCCTGCGCGACCTGTTTGGAGGCTGAAAACAAGCTATTGCCGCCGTGCCCTCCACGGGCACGGCGCTTTTCATAGGAGGCACATATGACCGAGATACAAATCGACATCCGCTATCCCGACTGCGACCCGATGGGCATTGTCCACCACGCCGTCTATCCCGTCTGGTACGAGATCGCCCGCATGGACTTCTTCTCTAAAAACGGCTTCGCGTGGCAGGAGATGAACGAGCGCGGGCTTGACCCCGCCATGGTGAATCTCGACCTCAACTACCTCGCGCCGCTGTACTACCCCGGTCGCGTCACGGTGCGGACGACGCTGCTGCTTCTGGACGGGAAAAAGCTCAAGCTGCAATATGAGTGCTTCTCCGGCGGGGTCTGCGTGAATCGGGCGACGAGCTTTCACGTCTGGACACAGCGCGGCATTGCCGGCGGGCTGAAAAGCGTCCGGCTCGACGAGGCGCTGCCGGAAAAATGCGCCCTGCTGGAGCAGGCGCTGAACAAGTAAAGCATAACCACCAGTAAAGCGCTGGCACGAACGACCCTCTAGACAGCTTATTACGGACATAACCCCCAAAAAGGCAAAAAAACAGGCCGCCCAAACGGGCGGCCTGCGGTCACATCCAATCAGATGAGATTCAAAACCAGCGTCAGAACGACAAAAGCGATGGCAAACCATTTTGTCATCTTGGCGAGCTTGGCATCCCATGTCTTGGCCTTGGTCTTGGTCATAAAGGTATCCGCGCCACCGGCAATCGCGCCGGAGAGGCCGGAGCGCTTTCCGCTCTGGAACAGGACGACAACGGTCACGGCGAGGCCGGAGATAAGCTGGAGTATAGTCAAAGCAATTTGCATCGTTTCATTCATCCTTTTCAAAATATCGCATAGGCAAATATAGCATATACCAAAGCGAAAATCAAGTGCTTTTCGCAAAAATTCCGCGTCTCGCGCACGGCACGGCGAAAAAACGGCTTTTTGATGGATGGCGCGGCGCTGTCTGCGCACAATAGAGCTGTGCCGCGTGGCGCGGCGGAAAGGGCGCATTGGATATGAAATACAGAAAAAGGGGCTATGACGCGCTTGCGGGACGGCGCAAGCGGGGCGTGGCCGTCACGCTGGCGACCATGCTGGGGACGCTGTGCCTGCTCACGCTCGCGGCCTATGCCGTGTTCGACCACTACGCCGGAAAGCTGGCAGCTCCGTCGTCGGTGACCTACACGCCCGCCGTGCAGGAGCGCGGAACGCTGGAGGATTCTCCGGCGGAGCAGCGGCAGTCGTATGAGGCGTACCTACGGGAAAACCTTGAACGCGAGGCGCAGCCGCTGCCCTTTGACGAAAAGGATGTGTGTCACATCCTGCTCATCGGCGCGGACGGGAACGACGGCGAGGAAATGCGCAGCGACTCGATGATACTGCTCTCCATCGACCGGGCACAGCGGCGGCTCGTCCTTTGCTCGTTCATGCGCGATATCTACTGCGCCATCCCCGACCATGGCTACTCGCGCCTCAATCACGCCTATGCATGGGGCGGCGCGGCGCTCTTGATGGAGACGATAGAGGAGAACTTCAAAATACCGCTGACGCGCTATGTCAAGGTCGATTTCGACGGCTTCCGCACGGTGATAAACGCGGTCGGCGGCGTGGACATAGAGCTTACACAGGCGGAGGCGGATTACCTCAACGACATCTACCGCGACGCGGAGCTGACGGCGGGCATGAACCGGCTGGACGGCGACACGGCACTCGAATATGCGCGGATGCGCTATGTGGGCAACGCGGATTATGAGCGCACGGCGCGGCAGCGCCGCGTCCTGACGGCCATGCTCACGGAGGCGCGTGGGCTGTCACTCACGGAGCTGAACACGCTCGCGGAGGCGGTGCTTCCGCAGATCGAGACGAACATCGGGCGGGCGCAGCTTCTCTCGCTGCTGCTGAATGCGGGCGAGTATATGCGCTATGAAATGGCGGAGTGCCGCATTCCCTGCGACAGGAGCATGACCGATATGGTCGTGGACGGCATGATGGTGCTGGGCGTAGACTTCGAGCGCAACAGCCGCGTCTGGTACGAGACGGTGTATGGGTCATAGCGCAAGCCCCTGTGCGTGTTTGCACAGGGGTTTGGAGCATATTTGTCAGCGCCGGCCACCGCCGCCGCCGCCGCTGCGACCACCGAAGCCGCCACCGCGACTGCCGCCACCGAAGCCGCCGCCGCTGCGACCGGCACCACCGCCGCCGCTGCGACCACCGAAGCCGCCGCCACGGGGAGCGCCACCAAAGCCACCGTTACGGGGAGCGCCACCACGCGGCGCACCGCCGAAGCCACCGGGACGCGCACCGGGGCGAGGACCGGGACGCGGTCCTCCGCCAAAGCCGCCGGGACGAGGACCGGGTCTGGGACCGGGACGGGGTGCGGGCGCACGCCGCCGCCAGTCATGCCAGAGGCGCGGGCCGCTGAACATCCAGAACACCGGCCAGAAGCCGCCGGTATAGCCCCATCTGCGCATACGCCCCATGCGGGACAGGGACACGATGAGCCAGAGGATGAGGATGATGACCAGCAGCGAGATGATCCCGCTTCCGTGGCTCACCGGCTCCGGCTCCGGCTCGTAGTAGTAGGGAGCGCCGTAGTCGTCGTAGTACGGCTCGCTGTAGCCGTTGTCGCGGGGCGCGGTATAGCCCGTGTCGCTTGCGCCGCTCGCCGTGCTTGCGGTCGTCTCGCCGTAGCTCACGCCGTAGTAGTCGGCGTACCAATCGACCAGCTTCTCGGTCAGCGTGGCAACGGCCTTGTCGGGCTGATTGCTGTCCACATAGTCCCAGAAGTAGTCGTCCAAATAGCGTGAGGCGGTCGTGTCGTCGAAGCTGCCATCAATGCCGTCGCCGGTGGCGAGCCAGCCGCGAGCCTCCTTGACAACATAGAGCAGCAGCATACCGTTGGACTCGCTGGCGCTGCCAACACCCCAGTCGTTCATAAGCTGGGTCGCGGCGACATCGGAGTCCTCGTCCAGATAGTTCACGGTCACGACCACGAGCTGCGCGTTGTTGCAATTCTGCACGAGCCATGCGTTATAGTCCACAATGCTCTGCACGGTATCATCGGAGAGAACGCCCGCTTGGTCGAGGACGTAAAAGTCGTCGCCCGTGCCGGGGTCAAGCTCGATGGCAAGGGCCGTGCTGCCGAGCAGCAGCGCCGCCAGCAGGATAAAAAGAAGTGTCTTTCGTAGTTTCATGCTTACCTCCCTTGGGATGGTCATTCAAATTTCGCGGGCATATCCACCGAAACGATATGCCGCAGCACGGAGGCAGGAAAGCGCTCCGCCGTGTTTTCCACAAAGCGCTCGACCGTCTCGTTATAGTCCGAGGAAGCGGCGACGCGCTCCGCACCGGCAAACTCGCTCAAAAGCAGCGGCCAGTCCTCCACCGTGTCGAGCGTCAATCCGTCGGCGGCCTCCGCCGCAGCGTTCACGGCGGCGACCAGCGCGGTATTCGCGGCGGCAGCGGCGGCGACATCCTGCGCCTCCAGCGCGTCCGCCAGCGCGGCGCGGCTCTCGCTCACGGCGGTATAGTAGCCGTCGTCAAGCTGACCTTGGATAACGGAGAGAATGCGGTTGGCGTATTTGACGCACTCGGTAAGCTGGTTGCCGGGGCTTGTCAGCGTGTCGCCAAAAAACGTCCGCTCGATGGCGCGGCAGCGGCGGTCAAACGAGAGCCGGAAGCCGATCAGACTGAAAGCAAGGACGACCGCGACGAAAACGGCGATGGCCGTTTTGCGGCTTTTCAGGGCATTCATGCTCCGTCAGCCCTTCATTTGCAGCAGCTTCTGCTTGAGCTCGCCCTCAATGCGACCAAGCTCCTCCTCGGCCTCGGCGCGGCGGGCGCGTCCGTCCTCTTGGATCTGGCGGACTTCTTCGAGGGTGCTGATGAGCTCCTGATTGGTCTGCTTGAGCGTCTCAATATCGACAATGCCGCGCTCAGACTCCTGCGCCACGGCGACGGAGCCGGTGTGCAGCGCCTCGGCGTTTTTCTTGAGCAGGGCGTTCGTCATCTCCGATACCTCGTGCGTGGCCTCCATCGCCTGCTGGCTGTGGTACATACTGAGTGCAAGCACCATCTGCTGCTTCCAGAGCGGGATGGTGTTGTTGAGCGCCGTCTGTATCTTCTCCGCCATGAGCGCGTCGTTGTTCTGGATGAGGCGGATCTGCGGCGCCATCTGGATGGAGATCATGCGCGTCAGCTCCAGATCGTGCAGCTTCTTCTCGAAGCGCCCAAGCATATTCGCGTAATCGTTCGCGGCCTGTACGTCCTCCGGCTGGTTCGTCTCCTGCGCCTTTTGGACATACTTGGGGAGCTCCGTCTCGCGAAGCTGCTCAAGGCGGAGCTTTCCGGCGAGGATGTACATACTGAGCTCCTTGAAATACTGCTGGTTCATCTCATACATCTTGTCCATCGTCACGATGTCCTTGTTGAGCGTGACCCAGTGACCGTCCAGCGCGGTGGTGATCTTGTCCACATTGACCTCGGCCTTGTCATAGCGGTTCTTGAGGTCGGCAATGCTGCGGCTGGTCTTTTTGAACAGACCGCGCAGCCCCTTGGCGGGCGCTTCGTCCGCGCCAAGGCCCTTGAGCTCGGAGACAAGGTCTGTGAGCATATCGCCGACCTCGCCGAGGTCTTTGGTGCGCACCTTGGAGAGCGCGTCGGCGGAGAAATCGGAGATATTTTTCTGTGCGTTTGCGCCGTAGCTCAGCACCTGCGTGGAGTCGGTGATGTCGATTTTTTCGGAAAACTCACGAACGGCAGCCTGCTCCGCCGGGGAAAGGGAGTCAAGCGTGAGCTTCTCCACGGGCACCTCCGGCTTCTCCTCGGCGGGTGCTTCATTGCCAAGCGTCAGCACGGGCGCGGTATCCACGGCAGCAGCCGTCGCCGCAGCAGCCGCAACGGGCGCATCGGGCGTGAGCGTGAGGTTGAAGTCAACGGTCTTTTCTTCGTCGGCCATGGTTATGATTCCTTTCTGTAACGGTTATGATGATGGTATGATAGTGCGTTTTTTCTTTAGGTTTCCGCCAATCCAAAGCCTCCCCTGAAAGGGAGCGCCGCGATTACATCCAATCCCCCCTGAAAGGGAGCGCTGCGACAACTTCCAACTCTTGCCTCCTCTGAAAGGGAGCGCCGCGACAACTTCCAACTCCTGCCTCCCCTGAAAGGGGAGGGGGGCCGCGCAAGCGGTGGAGGGGTTTTTCTGGAGGTTTGCGAGGGCTGTGGGAGAAACCCCTCAGTCAGCGGCTTCGCCGCTGCCAGCTCCCCTTTCAGGGGAG
>CAVIIB010000054.1:0-12612 GCA_963642815.1 Oscillospiraceae bacterium
TCGCCGGTTGAAAATGGAGGTTCTTTGACAGACTGAGAGGCTATAGCGATTTTTCGCTATAGCCTCTTTTTCGTTGGTTATATTCCGTTACCCTTGCAGCACGGACACCGCCGCCCGTGCGGCGGAGGCTGCGTCCTCGGTGTAGACGTCCGCACCGATCTCGTTGCAGAAGCTCTGGCTGATGGGGGCGCCGCCCACGAATATTTTCACTCGGTCGCGGATGCCCATCTGCTGCGCCAGCGTCACCACGCGGCGCATTTCCTGCATGGTGGTGGTCAGCAGGGAGGAGCAGACGATGATGCCGCAGCGCTCCTGCTGCGCGGTCTCCACAAATCTCTCCGGCGGAACATCCACGCCAAGGTCGATGACCTCCACGCCGCTGCCCTCCATCATGATTTTGACCAGATTCTTGCCGATGTCGTGCATATCACCCCGCACAGTGCCGATACAGGCGCGGCCTACGGTGCGAACGCCGCCGCCGGTCATCAGGGGCTTCAGCTCCTCCAGCGCCGCCGTCATGCAGCGGGCGGCCATGAGCATTTCCGGCACAAAGGCGCGGTTGGCGGAGAAGTCCTCGCCCAGCTGGTTCATGCCGCGTATCAGACCGTCGGACACGATGCGCTGGGCGCTCTCGCCCTGTGCCAGCGCCTCGCGGCACAGGGTGAGCAATTTCCCCTGCCGGCCTTTTTCCAGCGCGTGGGCAATGCGTGATAGGATGTCGTCCTCCGCCTCCGTTGCGGCGGAGACAGCCGCCTTGACGGCGGCGGTTCTCACACGGCGGGGCAGCGGCGGCAGATTGAATCTCGGCACGTGCAGCGCACGGTTATAGTCGGCAACGGCGCGGTCAATATGCTCGTCCACATGGGGATACACCGCACCGGGGAGCCCATAGGTGATGGAGGGGATGAAATGCCCGCCGGGGCAGCACGCCCGCAGACAGCGCAGGGTGTAGTCATATATCTCCGCAGGCGTAGCGTCGTCGCGGTCGATGGCGGCGCCTATGCCGCCCATGAGCACCATGCGGCCACGGAGCCGCTGTTGCAGGGCGGGGATGTCGTTCTCCGGAAGAACGCCCTGCCATACCTGTATGCCGAGCTCCGCCATGTCCTCCACGATGGGCGCAAGGTAGGAATCGGCGTGGTGGATGGCGATGACGCCGCGAGAGCGGATATAGCCGTAGAAGCGGCGGTAGGGCTCCTTGAAAAATTCCCGCCACATATCGGGGTCCATGAACAGTGCGTCCTTGGTGCCCCAGTCGTCGTGGGAGAAAATCGCATCCGGCTGTAGCCCGTCGATCAGCATTTTCACATAGCGCAGACGGTAGTCGGTGATGTAGTCAATGAGCGCGTGCATATCCTGCGGGTGCTCATAGAGGTTGGTCAGGGTGTCCTCAAAGCCCATGAGGAAATGGCACTGTTCAAAAATGCCGGTGCCCATGAAGCCCGCCAAGAGCCGTCCCTCGCCGCAGGCGCTTCGAGCGGCGGCGCGAGCCTCCGCCCAGCCCTCGGTGCAGACGGCAAGGTCGGGCGCGTGGACCGTTTCCCGCCAGCGCGTGACGTCCGAACAGACGGCCAGACCGTCGCCGGTGACGGGCATGGGTCCGGGCGCGTCGGCGGGCCAGCTGATGGTGGTTCCCCAGCGGTCCCTGCTGACAGCGCCGCGTTTGCGGCTGCCCATCAGGTAGCTGACGATGGGGTCGCTCAGACACATATAGAGCGCCTCATACTGGCAAAGCTGGCGTTCGGGCTGCCCGTCGGGCTCCAGCAGCGAAAGAAACAGCTCCTTCGGTGTCATCATGTTTATTTCACCTCTCTGTTGTACAGTAAGCAGGATGTATAGGTCATGGTGCGCACGCCGTAGTTGTATGGCAGACCGGAGCGCAGACAGATGTCGCTGACCAAAAGCCCAAAGGCCTCCATAGAGCAAAAGCGCTTCTGCGGAAAGCGGCATGGTCTATTCGGGTAGGTGCAGCGCTTGCAGACGGTGCAGGAGCCGGCGGCGAGGGGCAGACACTCCCTCACCAGAAGACGTGCCTGACGGGTGAAGTCCGCGAAGCTTTTCTTATGGCGGCGCTGGAGGTTCTCCATGCCCTCATAGTCAAAATCGTCCGCCAGTGTGCCGCTGGTCTGCAAAAGAATGCCCGCCGAAAATCCCGCGATGGCCGTGGCTGCGTCGTGCAGATCGCCGCAGGCGGGCGGACAGGACCAGCTTCGAGCCCAGCGCCCACAGCGGTCGGCACGGCACATATCCCGCACCTCCTGCCGGGGGACGAGGGCGGCCATATCCGCCGCCGCCCAGTGGGAAAAGCCGTTTTCCGCTGCCAGAGCGGCAAGTTTTGTGAAGCACATAGCGATAAAACCTCTTGACAGAGCCGGTTGGGTGCTGATACAAGTATGGTAGAATCAGTATCACGCGATTTTGTTGACCTCATTATAGAAAGGGGGCGGGGGTGTGTCAAGTATCCGTGTGCTACGGGACGGCGAGAGTGTTTGTGTGCCCTGCGGCGGCACGGACAGCCTGCTGGTGCTTCTGCGCCGTGCGGGCTACACGCTGCCCGCTGTTTGCGGCGGGCGCGGGCGCTGCGGCAAATGTCGGGTCAGCGTCAACGGTGTGCCGCGTCTGGCCTGCCGTGTCGTGCCGAGGGACGGCGATGAGGTGGTGCTGCCTCCGTCGACGGGCGGACGGATATTGACGGAGACGCTGCCCGCTCCGGTGTTGCCGGAGGGTGAGCGCGGCTGCGCGGCGGCCATCGACCTTGGCACCACCACGCTGGCGCTGCGCCTGTACGACCTTGAGGCCGGACAGGCGACGGATACGCTCGCCGCATGGAACGCCCAAGCGTCCTACGGCGCGGACGTGATCAGCCGCGTCCAGTACACCGTGGAGCATGAGGAGGGCTTGGACGAGCTGCGCCGCTGCGTCCGGGGGCAGCTGGAGGAGCTGCTGCGGGAGGCGCTGGCACGTGCCGGACGGGACGCGGCGGCGCTTGGGCGCGTGGCGGTGGCAGGGAACACGGCCATGCAGAGTCTGTTGGCCGGCATATCCGTAAAGCCGCTGGCGGCCTTTCCCTTTCGGGCGGAGAGCCTGTTCCGCACACAAGCAGACGGCACACTGCTGGGAGCGCCGGTATACTATGCGCCCTGCGCGGCGAGCTTCGTCGGCGGCGACATCACGGCAGGGCTGCTTGCCTCCGGGCTGGCGGAGAGAGACGGATGCTTCCTCTTTCTGGATATCGGCACCAACGGCGAGATGGCGCTTGGCGGACGGGACGGCTTTGTCTGCTGTGCGACGGCGGCGGGACCGGCCTTTGAGGGTGCGGGCATTCGTTGCGGTATGGCGGGGGTGGATGGCGCGGTGAGCCGGGTGCGCTATAACGGCGGCTTCGAGATGGATGTCATCGGCGGCGGTGAGGCTGTGGGGCTGTGTGGCTCCGGGCTTGTCGACCTGACGGCGCTGCTGCTGCGGCTGGGTATCATCGACCCCGGCGGGCGGCTGCTGCCGCCGGAGGATGTGCCGGAGGGGCTGCGGCGCTATGTCACAAGGGACGGGGACGGCAACGGCGTGTTCCACCTGACGAACAGGGTATACCTCGCCGCAGGGGATGTGCGGGCGTTGCAGCTGGCCAAGGCGGCGCTGGCCGCCGGGGTGAGGGTGCTGCTGGCAAGACAGGGGCTCGCGCTCTCCGAACTGGACGGCGTATATCTGGCCGGTGGCTTCGGTATGTATCTCGACATGGACAGTGCGGCGGCCATCGGGCTGCTGCCCGATGTGCCACAGGGCAAGCTGCACAGCGTGGGCAACGCGGCGCTCGCCGGTGCGTCGGCGCTGGCGCTGGACACGAAAGCACGGGAGGCGGCGGTACGCATTGCGGAGCGCTGCCGATATATAGAGCTGTCAGGGCAGACGGATTTTGCAAACGCCTTTGCCGACAGCATGACACTCAAACCTATAGAGCGGAGGTAAAGGCATGGAGCTTCGTTTTCCCCTGATACTGGACGGCGCTACGGGCACCGAGCTGCAAAAGCGCGGCTACACCGGCGACATCAGCGCGGAGCAGTGGATATTGGAACGGCCTGAAATTATCGTGGACATACAGCGCGGCTATGTGGCTGCGGGCAGTCAGCTGCTATATACGCCCACCTTCGGCGCGAATCGGCGGAAGCTGGAGGAGCACGGCATATTCAACCGCACGGCGGAGTATAACCGGCGGCTGGCCGCCTTGACGGAGCGGTCGGCACAGGGAAAGGCCCTGCGGGCGGGCGACCTCGCCCCCACCGGCGCGTTCCTCGCGCCCTTGGGCGACGTGGCCTTTGAGGAGTTGGTCGACATCTACACGGAGCAGGCCGCCGGACTGGAGCAGGCCGGGGTGGACCTCTTTGTCATTGAGACCATGATGACGCTCAGCGACGCACGGGCGGCGGTGCTCGCGGTGCGCAGCGTCAGCCAAAAGCCCATCTTTGTCACGTTCAGCTGCGACGAAAACGGGCGGAGCATATCCGGCACGGACGTGACGGCGGCACTGGTGGTGCTACAGGGTATGGGCATTGACGCCTTCGGGCTGAACTGCTCGACGGGGCCGGAGCAGATGCTGGCGCAGCTGAGGCGGCTGCGGGCGTATGCGAGGGTTCCGCTGATCGCGAAGCCCAATGCCGGAAAGCCGCAGATCGTGGACGGCCAAACGGTGTATGACTGCACGCCGGAGGAGCTTGCCGCGTGGGTACCGGCGCTGCTGGAAACCGGCGTGGCCGTGTTCGGCGGCTGCTGCGGCACCACGGCGGCGCATATTGCCGCGCTGAAAAATGCGTTGCATGGCGCGGCCATTGTCCCGCCCGCCCCGCTCTATACAGACAAGCTGCCCGCCGCCACGGAGAAGCTGCCATGCCCGCTGCCCGCCGACGTGCGGTGGAGCACCGTCACGGCGCTCGGCGGCGACGCGGAGGCCGCGCTCACCGACGCGCTGGAAAGCGATGAGCCGGTGCTGGCGCTGTCCATCGCAAGCTGGGACGACGTACAGGCGCTGGAGGACTATCAGTATATGCTGACAAAGCCGGTATGCATGGTGTGTAACGACACGGAGCTGCTGGAGGCGGCGCTGCGGGTCTATCAGGGACGGGCTCTGTACGACGGTGAGCTGACGGAGGCCGCGCTGCTGCCCCTGTGTGAGAGGTACGGACTGCTGCTGTAACAGGAACCGTACCCCGTCGAGAGGCTGGTAAAAATATAGAATTTCCCCGGCCGGCAGCCAAGCGCTGCTGGCCGCTTTTCGTCGTTTTCGGCACAAACTTCCTATTTACAAGAGGGAGCTTTTCCTATATAATACCGTTTGTTATCATCAGGAAAGAGATGGATGAGAGAGAATGGAAAACGCATTTTGCCAAACGCTGGCCGGACTTCGCAAGGCTCGCGGGCTGTCCCAGCGCCACGCCGCCACCGATTTGCAGATCAGTCAGGCGCTGCTGTCCCACTATGAAAACGGCGCACGCGAGCCGGGGCTGGCCTTTGTGTGCCGCGCCTGTGACTACTACGGCGTGAGCGCGGACTATCTGCTCGGACGCGAGAGCAGCGCCGACACGAGCCGCGCCACGGACAACCAGCTCAAAAATATCGCCGCCCAGCTCCGCGAGCTGGCGGACATCGCGGAGAGCTATACGAAATGAAGCAGGAAAACATACGCAATTTTTCCATCATCGCGCACATCGACCACGGGAAATCCACCCTGTCCGACCGGCTTATTGAGCTGACCGGCGCGGTGGACGAGCGGCAGATGAGCGACCAGATATTGGACAACATGGACTTGGAGAAGGAGCGCGGTATCACCATCAAGGCGCGAGCAGCCACGCTCTACTGGAAGGGCTATGAGCTGAATCTCATCGACACGCCGGGACACGTTGACTTCAATTATGAGGTCTCGCGCTCGCTCGCGGCGTGTGAGGGCGCGGTGCTGGTCGTGGATGCCTCGCAGGGCGTGGAGGCGCAGACGCTTGCCAACACCTATCTCGCGCTGGACAGCGACTTGGAGATTTTGCCCGTCGTCAATAAAATCGACCTGCCTGCCGCCGACCCCAAGGCGGTCAAAACCGAGATCGAGGACATCATCGGAATCCCCGCCATGGACGCGCCGGAGATCTCCGCCAAGACCGGCCTGAATGTCGAGAGCGTGCTTGACGCCATCCTCACGACCATTCCCGCGCCCAAGGGCGACCCGAACGCGCCGCTCAAGGCGCTGGTGTTTGACAGCCAGTACGACAGCTACCGCGGTGTCATCGTCCTCATCCGCCTCAAGGAGGGGCGGCTGCGCCGCGACATGGACGTGAAATTCATGGCGACGGGTGCGAGCTACCGTATCGTGGAGCTGGGGCGGCTGCTGCCGACGCGCTTTGAGCCCTGCGACGAGCTGATTGCCGGTGAGGTCGGCTACTTCACCGCGAGTATCAAAAACGTCCGCGACACCCAAGTCGGCGACACCGTCACGGACGCGGAGAATCCGGCGGATGAGCCGCTTCCCGGCTACCGTCCGGCGCGTTCCATGGTCTACTGCGGTATCTACCCGGAGGACGGCTCGAAATATCCCGACCTGCGCGACGCGCTTGAAAAGCTGGAGCTGAACGACTCCTCGCTCCACTATGAGCCGGAGAGCTCCGTGGCGCTGGGCTTCGGCTTCCGCTGCGGCTTCCTCGGTATGCTCCATCTGGAGATCGTGCAGGAGCGGCTGGAGCGGGAGTTTGACCTCGATCTGGTGACGACGCTGCCCTCCGTGGTCTATGAGCTTGCCATGACGGACGGCTCTGTCCTCCACATCTCGAACCCCCACGACTTCCCGAACGCCGGGTCGATCGCGGAGGCGCGTGAGCCGTATGTACACCTCTCCATCATCACGCCGAATGAATTCGTCGGCAACATCATGCCCCTGTGTCAGGATCGCCGCGGCGTGTACCGCGATATGCAGTACCTTGACCAGCGGCTTGTGGAGCTGCGCTATGAGGTGCCGCTCGGCGAGATCATCTATGACTTCTTCGACACCCTCAAGGCGCGTACCAAGGGCTACGCCTCCATGGATTACGAGTTCTCCGAGTACAAGCCCTCCGATCTTGTCAAGGTCGATCTGCTCCTCAACGGCGATCAGGTGGACGCCCTGAGCTTCATCGCCCACCGCGACAAGGCCTATCCCCGTGCGCGGCGGCTCTGCGAAAAGCTCAAGGAGAACATCCCGCGCCAGCTCTTTGAGGTCCCCATCCAAGCCGCCATCGGCGGCAAGATCATCGCCCGCGAGACGGTCAAGGCCATGCGCAAGGACGTGCTTGCCAAGTGCTACGGCGGCGACATTACCCGCAAGAAAAAGCTGCTCGAAAAGCAGAAGGAGGGCAAAAAGAAAATGCGCTCCCTCGGCTCGGTGCAGCTCCCTACCGAAGCCTTCCTCGCCGTCCTCAAGCTGGACGAGTAAAATTATTGCTCCCCACCGCCATTTTGCTGGTCGTGGGGAGCTTTGCTTTATTCTACTTCAATACTGCCGCCGTCGGCGAGGGTCTTGCCGTCGAGGAGGATCAGCTTCTCGGCGAGCAGCCGCGCAAAGCCGCTGATGACGGCGGATGAGCAGATAAGCTCCTCCGCGTTCGACACTGCAAGCTCCGTCGCCTCCTCATGGTCAAGGAGCTGGTCGCTGGCCGTGCGCACCTGTTCGACAAAATAGCGGGCGGCCATGTTGTGCCGTGCGGCGTAGGATTCATAGGCGCTGCGCACCACCGCCTCATCCTCGCCATCGGGCAGCAGCGTCTGTATCATCGACATATTAAGGCTCTGCTTGAGTGTACATATCATAAGAAGATAGGCGATATGCACCCGATAATAGCGCTTGCGGCGCGGAGAGGGAAGCAGCCCGCGCCGGACGTAGTTGTTGATGGCCGCGCCCGTGACGACCTGCTCGTCCTTGAGCTCCGGCGGCATATAGTCGAGGTACTCCATGAGCAGATCCACGATCTGCTCCATATACAGCCCCATGTTGGGTATCTCGTCCCATCCGGGCAGACGAAAACGCAGGAGATAGCGCTCCCAGCGGCGCAGCTTTCCTGCGATCAGCTCTTTGTTATACGACAAGGCAAACCGCCTCCTTTTGCCGCATTGTACCACAGTCCGCGCCGGATTGCAAAGAATTTTGTCAGGCGGAATAGTTGACAGCGATATTTAGATGTGTTAATCTAATCTGGCAGATTAGATAAGGAGCTCTGTTTGACTATGTTTGAAATCATTACCGATACATCCGCCAACCTCGACAGCGGACTTTTACGCGAAAACAAAATCAGCCTCGTCCCCTTTTCGTTCCGATTCAAGGGCAAGGACAAAACCTGCCTCAACACCGCCGCATTCCGTCCCGGCGCCTATTACGAGGCCATGCGCCGGGGTGTGCGCGTGACGACCTCGCAGGTGCCGCCCCAGACCTACGCCGACGCCATGCGGAAGCCGCTGCAGGCGGGGCTTGACGTGCTGTATGTCGGGATGTCCTCCGGGATAAGCTCGTCGTTTTATTCCGCCCAGATGGCCGCCGAGCAGCTAAAGCCCTCCTTCCCGGAGCGGCATATCGCCCTTGTGGACACGCTGGGTGCGTCGCTGGGTGAGGGGCTGCTGGTGCTGGAGGCTGTGCGCTGCCGTGACGCGGGCATGGAGGTCACGGAGACCGCCGCGAGGCTGGAGGAAATGCGACACCGTATGTGTCAGGTGTTCACCGTGGACGATTTGAAATATCTTCGTGCGACCGGGCGGCTCTCCAACCTCAAGGCGGCGCTGGCGACCGTTTTGCAGATAAAGCCGCTGCTCAAGGGCGACACGCGGGGCAAGATCGTCTGCTTCGCCCGCAGTCGTGGTCGCGCTCGCTCCATCAGCGAGCTTGCCGCCCAGTATGACAAATATGTTGTTGACCCGCAGGAGCAGACCGTGGGTATCGCCCACGCCGACTGCGAGGCCGATGCCGAGGCGCTTGCCGCCCTGCTCCGCGAGAAGAAGCCGCCGAGGGACATCATGCTCGTCGACTACGAGCCCGTCACCGGCTCCCACGTCGGTCCCGGCGCTCTCGCCCTCTTTTTCCTAGGCGATCCCGGCTTCCGCTCCGCCGAGGAGTGAGGCTATATATCGCTTTCCAAGCTGTTTTCGTTCAACAGAAAATCGAAAACACCCATAATCAGAACGCCGGACTCATTGTAATGTGGGGCCGGCGTGTCCTTTGTCACGATGATACGCTTGAAGAAATCCCCGGTCAGCATTAGTGAGCGTTGCTCTTGCTCCAGCTTCTCCGCGTCTGGAATCGCGTAGGCCGACTGGATATAATAGCGCCGTGAGCCCTTGTTGCAGACAAAATCGATCTCCAACTGTCGGCGGACGCTGCCGCCCTTTCCGTTCGGCTCGTGCTGTGTGACAATACCGACATCCACATTGAAGCCGCGCATTTTCAGCTCGTTGAAGAGGATGTTCTCCATGCTGTGTGTTTCCTCTATCTGGCGGAAATTCAGGCGGGCGTTCCGAAGCCCCATGTCCGTGAAATAGTATTTCACCGGCGTGTCGATGTATTTTTGCCCTTTGATGTCGTATCGCATCGCGCTGTCTAACAGGAATGAATCGCAGAGGTAGTCGATGTAGCGCTTGATGGTCGCGCTGCTGATCTTCTTTTTCTTGACCGACTGGAATGTGGCGGACAGCTTTTCCGGGTTCGTCAGGGAGCCGATAGCGGAGGAAAGAATGTTCAAAAGCTCCTCCAGCTCCGCTCGGTTGCGGATGTTGTGCCGTCCGACGATGTCAGAGATATAGGTTTCCTCAAAAAGCGATTTCAAGAAGCCTATCTTCTGATCCGGCGAGTTGAAGCCGAGCACTAACGGTATGCCGCCATACAGCATATACTCATTCCAGCCGTCCTGCTTCGCGCCCGGATAGACCGACATAAATTCCGCAAAGCTGAGCGGATACATACGCAGCTCGTCGCCACGCCCTCGAAACTCGGTGATAACGTCCTTGGACAGAAAGCGGGCGTTGCTCCCGGTCACATATATATCGACGTTTTTCATGCGAAGCAGACTGTTCAGGATGGCCTCAAACTCGCCGAGAAGCTGTACCTCGTCGAGCAGCACATAGTACATCCCGTCCGCACTGATACGCTCTTTTAGATACGGGTATAGCACATCGGGGTCACAAAGTGTCTTGTTTTCAAAGGCGTCAAAGGCGATCTCGATGATGTGCGTCTCGTCCACACCCGCTGACAGCAGGTGCTCCTTAAAGAGCGTAAAGAGCAGATACGACTTGCCGCAGCGCCGCATACCGGTTATGACCTTGATGAGGCCGTTGTGCTTCTTGCTGATGAGTGTATTTAGGTAGCGATCTCGTTTGATCACCATGTGTAGCACCTCCTGTTTCGGTTTTTTGCGCATTAGCGCAGAAATCCTACATGGATTATAACCCGGTATGCCGTGCTTTACAAGTGCCTATTTCAGATTTTTGCGCAAAAACGCAAAAATCTAACATGGCGCTTGACCGTCTGTAGTGTTATGCTGCGGGCGGTTTTGATTTGACATGGATTTTACATTTGCGTGCTTTTTGATTTTACACCGCTCCCTTATGCTGAAAGCGTACCGAAAAGGGAATACGAAAAAAGCTTGAACAAAAGGAGTGGTTCAGCATGAGAATGAAGAAAATTACCTGTTATGTACTGACTGCGCTGTGCTTGGTCGGTCTGCTTGCGGGCTGCGGCAGCAGCGGGACGGAGAGCAGCGTTGCCACGGACGGCTCGACCTCCATGGAAAAGGTCATCGGCGCACTGGGCGAATCGTTCATGAGCGCAAACCCCGACGTGAGCTTCACCTATAACCCCACCGGCTCCGGCTCCGGCATTCAGGCGGTCTCCGAGGGACGCTGCGACATCGGTCTTTCGAGCCGCGCTCTCAAGGAGGAGGAGCTCGCCTCCGGGCTGACCGGCACGGTGCTGGCCTACGACGGCATTGCGGTCATCGTCAACCCGGAAAACCCCGTGTCCGACCTGACGCTTGAGCAGATCGCCGCCATCTACACCGGCGAGATCACCAACTGGAGCGAGGTCGGCGGCAGCGATGCCTCCATCGTCCTCATCGGACGCGAGGCCGGCAGCGGCACACGCGACGGCTTTGAGTCCATCACCGGCACGGAGGATGTCTGCCAGTACCGTCAGGAGCTCACCTCCACCGGCGACGTGATCACGACCGTGTCCCAGAACCCCGACGCCATCGGCTACGCCTCCCTCGCCTCCGTCAAGGACAGCGTCAAGGCGCTGACCGTCAACGGTGTCGCCCCCAGCGAGGCGAGCGTCAAGGACGGCAGCTACGTCATCCAGCGTCCGTTTGTCCTCATCACCAAGGACGGCACGGCACTCTCCGACGCGGCGCAGGACTTCTTCGACTACGCCACCAGCGCCGATGCCGCTGAGGTCATCGCCGCCGCCGGTGCGGTCGCGGCCAATTGAGAAGTGCGCGGGACGGCGGTCTTGTGACCGCCCTTTCGCCGTTGGAGGTGAGGGCATGAACAAAAGGCTTTTGGAAAAAATCATACACGGGATCTTCCTGCTGCTCGGCCTCGTAACGGTCGGCTGTGTGCTGCTGGTGAGCGTCTATTTGATTGTCTCCGGCTTGCCCGCCATAAGGGAGATCGGGCTTGTCAAGTTTCTGTTCGGTAAGACGTGGGCCTCGACGGCGGCTACGCCGTCCTACGGCATACTGCCGTTCATACTCACGAGCATTTACGGCACGGCGGGCGCTATCGTTCTGGGTGTGCCGATCGGCTTTTTGACGGCGGTGTATATCGCCAAGCTCGCGCCGCCTCGTGTCCGCGACCTCATGCAGGCCGCCGTAAGTATGCTTGCCGGTATACCCTCGGTCGTCTACGGTCTTGTCGGTATGCTGGTGCTTGTCCCCGGCATACGCCGCCTGTTCCATGTGCCGGACGGCGCAAGCCTGCTGGCCGCCATCGTGGTGCTGGCCGTCATGATACTGCCATCCATCGTCAAGGTGTCGGTCACGGCGCTGGAGGCCGTACCAAGGGAGTATGAGGATGCCTCGCTCGCGCTGGGCGCGACCCCGGTCGAGACCTACTTCCGCGTGTCCGTTCCGGCGGCACGCAGCGGCATTGCCGCCGCCGTGGTGCTCGGCGTGGGACGTGCCATCGGTGAGGCCATGGCCGTTATGATGGTCTCCGGCAACGCGCCGAATATGCCGGGGCTGTTCGAGAGCGTCCGCTTCCTCACCACGGCGGTCGCCAGCGAGATGTCCTATTCCTCCGGCCTGCAGCAGCAGGCGCTGTTCTCCATTGCGCTGGTGCTGTTCCTGTTCATCATGCTGATCAACGCCGTGCTCAACTTCTTCCTCAAGCGTGGAAAGGGGGCGGGTGCATGAAGGCGAATCACCGTGGCCGCCGCCGTCTCTATGTCGGCTGTATGCGGGCGCTCATGTATATCTCCGCCGCTCTCACCTGTGCGTTGGTGCTTTTTCTCATTGCCTATGTGCTTATAAAGGGCATTCCCAACCTGTCGTGGGAGCTTCTGACCACCGCGCCCAGCTATCTGTCTGACCGTATCGGCATTTTGCCCGACATTCTGAACACGTTTTATAT
>CAVIIB010000055.1:0-12609 GCA_963642815.1 Oscillospiraceae bacterium
CGCCTATACAGGTCGTCGTCCTCCCCATCGCGCAGCATAAGCCCGGCGTGACGGAGGCGGCGGAGGCGCTGCGCGAGCGCTTGGAGGCGCTCGGTCTGCGCGTGAAGCTCGACGACTCCGACAACTCCCCCGGCTGGAAGTTCGCCGAATATGAGATGAAGGGCGTCCCTCTGCGCGTGGAGATCGGCCCCAAGGACATGGAGAAGGATCAGTGCTGCATCGCCCGCCGCGACACCGGCGAGAAGATCTTTGTACCGCTTGCGGAGCTGGAGGAGCGTGTGCCCGCGCTGCTTCGTGAGCTGCACGACAACCTCTACGCCATGGCGCAGAAGAACCTCGACGAGCACAGCTACCACTGCGAAACATGGGAGGATGTGCGCCACATGGTCGACAACGGCGGCGGCTTTGCGTACACCAAATGGTGCGGCAGCCTCGACTGTGAGCTTGCCATGAAGGAAAAGGCCGGTGTGTCCAGCCGTTGTATGCCGCTTGAGCAGTCCGGCACGACGGGGCGCTGCCCGGTGTGCGGCAAGGAATGCACGACCGACATCTTCTGGGGTGTCGCGTACTAATTGAATACCCCTGCGGGAACAAACTCCTGCGCAGCTCCGTCTTATGCTTAGAACACAGACGGAGCTGCTTTTGCAAATGAACAAAATTGGGGAGGACACGAGTATGAAACGAGGTCTTGCACTGGTCATGACGCTGCTTTTGCTCGCGGGGCTTTGTGCCTGCGGAAGCAAGGGCGACAGCGCCGCCATGACCGCCGACAGCGCCTATTCGGAGGGCTGGAGCGTTGAGACGGAATATGCCCTCGGCGAGGAGGCATACCTCGGCACGGGCGGCACAGGCAACACGGCTGACGCGAGCGCACCAGATGCCACGGCACAGGGCGAGCTTGACGTGTCGAAGATCATCTACTCCGGCAGCGCCGTGGTCGAAACGCTGGATTTTGACGCAAGCTGCGCCTCCGTGGACACGCTTGTGCGGCAGACCGGCGGCTTTTTGGAATCGAGCACCGTTCGCGGCGGCAGCCTCAGCTCTGACAGTCTGCGCACGGCGGAGTACAGCATTCGTCTTCCGCGTGAGCAATTCGAGGCCGTGACGGAGGAGCTGTCCACGCTCGGTCACGTCTCCTATCTCACCGTCAACGCGGAGAATGTCGCCGCGTCCTACCGCGACACGGAGAGCCGCCTCGCCGTCTATCGGACGGAGGAGGAGCGGCTGCTCGATATGCTGGCCAAGGCCGAGACGGTGGAGGATATGCTCAATATCGAGGACAGGCTCGCCGAGGTGCGCTACAACATCGAGAGCCTCACCACCGACCTCCGCACATGGGACAGCCTCATCTCGTACTCCACGCTGACCCTGACCGTCCACGAGGTCGAGGAATACTCCGCCGCGCCGGAGCTTGGCTACTGGCAAAAAATCGGACACGGCTTTGTGAACACCCTGCGCGGCGTGGGCACGTTCTTCGCGGAGGCGTTCTCGCTGCTCATCATCGTGCTGCCGGTGCTGGGGCTGCTCGCCATCGTTGCGCTGGTGATCGTGCTGCTGGTACGACGCGGCAAAAAGCGACGTGCAGCCAAGGGCGAGGTCAAGCCCTACACGCCGCAGAGCTACACCGCGCCGGAGAATAAGGACAAAACGGAATAAGCCCAAGCCCTCTATGCGACCGCCGCATAGGGGGTTTTTGTGTACATTTTAGATGTGATTTGGGCGCATACTAGCTTGGGTGATGCGCTTTGGACAACACAAGAACAGATCTGGCGATGGAGGCGCTGGCGGGACATGAGCCGCTGCCGGCGGGCGTGACGCGGCGGGAGTATGCGCGGCGCGGCTTCCGCGTGACGGATATGGCGATACGGGACGCACAGGCGGCGGAGCTGTTATGTAAACCCATCGGGCGCTATTTGACGGTGGAGACGGAGCGCTTTTTCCGGCGCGAGGAAAACGCCTTTGCCGACGGCGCGACGATACTGGCCGAGCTTGTGCGCCAGCTTCTGCCGCTGCGCCCCGGCGACAGCGTGTTGGTCGCAGGGCTGGGAAATCGCGCCATCACGCCGGACGCGGTAGGTCCGGAGACCGTCGCCGCCACGCTCGTGACACGGCATTTGATTGAGCAGCTACCCGCCGAGTTTGGGGCGTTTCGCCCTGTCTGCGCCTTTGCGACCGGCGTTTTGGGAACAACGGGCGTGGAATCCGCCGACCTCATCCGCGCCCTGTTTGACGCGGCCAAGCCGAGTGCCGTCATCGCCGTCGACGCGCTGGCCGCACGGGAGCGCGAGCGGCTTTGCCGCACCGTCCAGCTCACCGACAGCGGCATTGTCCCCGGATCTGGCGTGGGCAACGCGAGGCAGGAGCTGAGCGCCCGTGTGCTGGGTGCGCCGGTGCTGGCGCTGGGTGTGCCGACCGTGGTGGACGCGGGCGATGGGCTTATCCTCACGCGGCGCGACATCGACAAATGCGTCCGCGACGTGGGACGGCTGCTGGGCTATGCGCTCGACCTCGCCCTGCAGGACGGCTTGAGCGTGGCGGACATTGATATGCTCATCGGCTGATTGTTTCACGTGAAACAGCGGCGCGTGAATTGTTTCATGTGAAACATTGCAATTTGTCCGCTTTCTGTTATAATAGTGGTGAATGTTGAAAACGGAGGTGTCCTGTGGGTCGAATCATCTGTTTTGCCAATCAAAAGGGCGGTGTCGGAAAGACGACGAGCTGCGTTGACTTGGCCGCCGCCTTGCGGGATAAAAAGAAGCGTGTGCTGGTCGTGGATGCCGACCCGCAGGGGAACGCAACGTCCGGCCTCGGCGTGGACAAGGCGACAAGACCGGCGCTGTATGACGTGCTCATCAACGACGCTGCGATCGAGGCGACCATCGTCGAAACGCCGTATGCCGACGTGATACCGTCCAATGCGCGGCTGTCCGGCGCGACCGTGGAGCTTGTGGACGCGGATGACCGCGAGCACGTTCTCAAGCGGAAGCTGACGCCATTGGAGGAGCGCTACGACTACATATTTGTCGACTGCCCGCCCTCGCTCGGTCTGCTCACCATCAACGCGCTGGCGGCGGCGGACGCCGTGCTCATCCCCGTACAGTGCGAGTATTATGCCATGGAGGGCTTGACCGACCTCATCCGCTCCATGAAGCTCACAAAGCGCAGCTTCAACCCGAATCTAAAAACCGAGGGCATACTCCTAACGATGTACGACCGCCGTCTCTCCTTCTCCGATCAAGTGGCGCGGGAGATACGGAAATACTTCGGCACTGCCGTTTTTCAGACCGTCATCCCCCGCAACGTGCGCATTGCCGAAGCGCCGAGCCACGGCAAGCCGGTGCAGGCGTACAGCCGCCTGTCACGCGGGGCGGAGGCATACAACCGTCTTGCGGCGGAGCTACTGCGCCGCGAAAAAATCTTGGAGGAATCACTCAATGCCCAATAAGAAAAAAGGACTTGGAACGGGGCTTGGCGCACTGTTCGGCGACGAGGAGCTGACCGCGCCGCAGACGCTGCCCATCCAGAAGATAGAGCCGCGGGAAAACCAGCCGCGCAGCGTTTTTGACGACGAGGCGCTACAGGAGCTGGCCGATTCCATTGCGCTGCACGGCATTTTGCAGCCCATCACCGTGCGACCCCTCGACTCCGGCTACTACCAGATCGTCGCCGGTGAGCGGCGCTGGCGAGCCTCACGGCTGGCCGGATTAAAGGAAGTGCCGGTGCGTATCATCGAGGCCGACGACCGCGAGGCGCAGGAGATGGCGCTCGTGGAGAATTTGCAGCGCGAGGATCTGAGCCCGATGGAGGAGGCGCGAGGCTACCGTCTGCTCATGGACGAATACGGCATGACGCAGGAGGCGGTGAGCCAATCCGTCGGCAAGAGCCGTCCCGCCGTGGCGAACGCGCTGCGTCTGCTCACACTGCCGGAGGAGCTTGCCGCGCTGCTGGATTCCGGAGCGCTCACCGCCGGTCATGCGCGGGCGCTGCTGCCCTTGGAGGATAAGTCCTTGCAGCTCACGGCGGCACAGCAGGTCGTGGACAGGGGGCTTTCTGTCCGCCAGACGGAGACATTGGTGGCCGCCCTCTTGAAGCAGAGGAAGCCGAAAAAGGACAAGCCCACTGACGAGATCGACTATGCCGCGCAGGTCTGCCAAACCCTCGGTCAACGCCTCGGACGGCGCATTTCCATCGTGGACGGACGCAAAAAGGGGCGTATCGTGCTGGAATACTACGGCGCGGACGACCGCGAGGCGCTGATACAGGCGCTCATGACACTGAAAAAATAAATCGCAGGAGATAGATTTTTATGCTGGACATTCGTTTCGTCCGTGAAAATCCGGACGCCGTTAAAGAGAACATACGCAATAAATTTCAAGATGCCAAGCTGACGCTGGTGGATGAGGTCATCGAGCTGGACCAGCGCCTCCGCGCCGCCAAGACCGAAGCCAACGAGCTTCGCGCCAAGCGCAACACCCTGTCCAAGAAAATCGGTATGCTGATGGGACAGGCCAAGCAAGACCCGTCCAAGGCTGCCGAGGCGGAGGAGGTCAAAAAGGAGGTCGCGGCACAGGCGGCGCGTCTCGCCGAGCTTGAAAAGCTGGAGCCGGAGCTGGAGAAGGCCGTCACCGCCCGCATGATGGTCATCCCGAACATCATCGACCCCTCCGTCCCCATCGGTCCCGACGACAGCGCCAATGTCGAGGTTCAGCGCTTCGGTGAGCCCGTCGTGCCCGACTTTGAAATTCCCTACCACACGGAGATTATGGAGCGCTTCAACGGCATTGACCTCGACGCGGCGCGGCGCGTGGCCGGAAACGGCTTCTACTATCTGCGCGGCGACATTGCGCGGCTGCACTCCGCCGTCCTCGCCTACGCCCGCGACTTCATGATCGACAAGGGCTTCACCTATTATATTCCGCCGTTTATGATACACGGCAACGTCGTGCAGGGCGTGATGAGCCAGACGGACATGGATGCCATGATGTATAAGATCGAGGGCGAGGATCTCTACCTCATCGGCACGAGCGAGCATTCCATGATCGGCTCGTTTATCGACGAAATTGTGGACGAGAAGCAGCTCCCCATCACCTACACGAGCTACTCCCCATGCTTCCGCAAGGAAAAGGGCGCACACGGTCTTGAGGAGCGCGGCGTGTACCGCATCCACCAGTTTGAAAAGCAGGAAATGGTCGTTGTCTGCCGCCCGGAGGAGAGCATGGAGTGGTATGAAAAAATGTGGCGTTACAGCGTGGAGCTGTTCCGCTCGCTGGAGATTCCCGTGCGTCAGCTCGAATGCTGCTCCGGCGACTTGGCCGATTTGAAGGTCAAGAGCTGCGACATCGAGGCGTGGAGTCCCCGCCAGCAGAAATATTTCGAGGTCTGCTCCTGCTCCAACCTTGGCGACGCACAGGCACGGCGGCTCAAGATCCGTGTGCGCGGCGCGGACGGCAAGCTCTATCTCCCGCACACGCTCAACAATACCGTCGTTGCGCCGCCGCGTATGCTCATCGCCTACCTCGAAAACCACCTCAAGGCCGATGGCCGCGTGGATATTGCCGCGCCGCTGCGTATGTACATGGGCGGTCACGAGTGGCTGGGCGAATAAATCACTGTTGTTTCACGTGAAACATTCCGAAAGGAGGGCGCTTCATGCTTCTGACTTGGCTTGGACATAGCTGCTTCCGCGTGGAAGCGGGCGGCAGCTCACTGGTTCTTGACCCGTATGAGGACGGGTCTGTCCCCGGTCTTGCGCCGCTGGATGTGGAGGCCGACGCGGTATACTGCTCACACGAGCACCGCGACCATGGCGCGCGCGGAAAGGTGCGCCTGAGCGGCAGACCCTGCACCCTGACGGTGGAGACCATCGACTGCTTCCACGACGACCGGCAGGGGGCGCTGCGTGGTCGCAACCGCATCCACCTCATCTCCGACGGTGCGCAGCATATCGCCCACCTCGGCGACCTCGGTCACATCCCGGACGAGGCGGCGCTTGCCCGTCTCACGGGGCTGGACGCGCTGCTCATCCCCGTCGGCGGCTACTACACCATCGATGCCAACACGGCGGAGCGCCTGTGTGAGCGGCTTTCGCCGCGTGTCGTCGTCCCCATGCACTACCGCCTCGGCGGCATGGGCTTCGATGTCCTGTCCACGCTGGACAGCTTCACCCGCCTGCGGACGGACGTGGTGCGGTACGACACAAGCTGCCTCACGCTGACCCCCGACACACCGCGCCAGACCGCCATTTTGCGCTATCTGGGCTAATTGCGAACGATTTCATGGAGTAAGGAGGTTTTTCGCATGAAGAAATTTGGAATTTTGCTGCTGGCGCTTGCGCTGCTGCTCTCCCTGTGCGCCTGCGGGAGCAAGACGGAGACGGCAACGGAAACGACCACGGAGACAACGGAGACGACGGTGGCGGCGACGCCGCACCCCACCGAGCTCGGAAGCGGTGAATTTGAGCTTTTCTCCGCCGCGTTCACCGGCGCGGAGCTTTTCACGGACGCGGATGGGGACAGGGCGCTGCGCGTCTACTTCGACTTCCTCAACAGCGCCGCCGAGAGCCGCGCTCCCGCCGATGTACTCCTCGTCAACGCCACGCAGGACGGCAGCGCCCTTGTCTGGGCACAGGCTGCGGACGATACGGAGGGCGCGAACAGCCTTTCACAGCGGCTGCTTTCCGGCAACGCGACCCGCTGTGTGCTGCAATATAAGCTCGTCTCCGATGGTGAGGTGACGGTCACACTGGACGATGACAACGGTCACAGCGTCAGCGCGTGGCTTATCCCGAACGCGCTTCCCGGCGCACCGGCGGAGGCGCTCACATGGAGCAGCGCTGCGGCGGATACGCTCACCACGGAGCTTCCCGCGAGCTGCACTCTCTACGATCTCTATGACCTGACCATCGTCGGCGGCGAGGTCTCCGACGCGGCGGACGGCGGGCGCGTGCTGAACGTGCAGGTCGATTTCACGAACAACAGTGACAGCGCCATCGCCCCGGCGGTCAACTACCGCCTCCGCGCCTATCAAGACGGTGTGGAGCTTTCAAGTGCCGTGACAGGGACGCAGGAGGCGGATGAGACCGCCGCAGGGGAGACGCAAAGCGTCCTCCACCCGTTCACACTGACCGGCGACAGCCCCGTGCTGGTCGAGCTTTTCGATCTCTGGTCGGACAGCCCCAGCGCCGCGCTTGTTATTTCGATTGAGTAAGGCTTGTCCAATATGTGGCAGTTTGTGTATATAGAAACGCCTGTGCTTTTTCAGCACAGGCGCTTTTTTTGACTTTTTTGTTCCCAAGGCGCTCCTGATGGGGGTGGCGGGCCCGAAGCGCCGGAGGGGTTATCTGGGGAAAATACGGCAAGCGTAACCCCTCAGTCAGCGGCTATGCCGCTGCCAGCTCCCCTTTCAGGGGAGCCATGGGGGGTGGACGCTTGACTATCGCCGCTGCCAGCTTCCCTAAAAGGGGAGCCTTGGAGGGTTCGCTATATTTACGCTGCGGGCTTTGTGGTCGGCTCGGCGCTTGTTTCGGCGCTTGGTTCGTCCGAGGCGGTGTCGGTGTTTGTCTCGGTCTCCGTGCTCGTCTCCGTCTCGCCCTCGATGGCGAAGGCGTCGGGGAGGTTAAAGCCCTCGAAGCCGTCCGCCCATGCAAACTCCACGGCGGCGACCCAGCCGTCCTCGCCGTTGATCTGCTCCAGATACTTCTGGGAGGCGGCATAGTAGCGCAGGTCGCAAAGCTTGCTCATGGCCGTCTCATAGTACACCGGCGCGTCGGCGGTAAGCGGCACGCGCATGAGCAGCACGGCGGCGTTGCCCGCGTTGACACAGGCGTAGCCGTATTCCTCCAGCGCAACCGCCGCGTCATAGACGCTCTGGCTTATACTTCCAATCGTCACATCATCGGCGCTCACCGCACGGGACGCGCCGTAGACATCGAGCGCGGTGTTCTCGTTATACTGCGCATAAAGCTCGTCAAAAATCTTCTCGCGCTCCGCGTCGGTCTTGGCCGTGGCGAGGCGGTCGGTCAGCGGCGTAAGGACGCTCATATCAACGCTCTCCTCGCCGGTCGTCTCGCTCGTCTCGGTGGCAGTCTCGCTCGTTTCCTCGCCGTTCGGGTAGATGTATATCTGGCGGAGCTGGACATAGTTATTCTCGCTGCCGTAGGCAAGCACCTCCGCGTCCGTCAGCTTCGCGCCGTCCGCACCATACAGCGCCGTGAAGCCCTCGGCATAAAGCTCGTCGACCATGTTGAACCAGTCGTAAAGCTCCTCGCTGCAAAAGAGCGCCGAAAGATTGTCGAGGAATTTCTGCTTATCGCCCTCAAAATAGTTGTCAATGATGGTCTGCTTGACCTCCTCGACGTTGGCCTCGCCTGCGGCATCGAGCTTCACGCCCTCGGCGGTCAGGTGGTTATAGACACAGTGATACTGCGTCAGCACGGTCAGCGCATAGGACAGCACATAGTCGCCGCAGCTTGCCTCGTTGCCGGCGCTGTCACGCAGCTTGGCGCTCCAGCTCGTGATCTGTCCACCGGCGGCGCTTTGCAGTCCGGCGGTCACGTTGGCAAGCTCATAGAAAAGCTCCTGCCACGTCACCGGCTCGCCATCGACCGTGAACACCACGTCGGACGGGTCGTGCTTGGCATAGGCCGCGTTCCAGTCGAGTGCTGCCGCCGCCTCCGTTGTCTCCGTGCTTTCCTCTGTCGTCGTCTCTGTCGGAGCCTCCGTGGTCGTCTCTGTCGTTGTCTCCGTCTCGGCCTCCAACGGCTCGATTCGGGTCTCGCCGCAGGCGCAAAGCCCCAGCAGCATGAGGGCGCAAAACAGCGCCGCGATCGTTCTTTTCATGTGTCAGCCCTTCTTTTCGGAATGTTTTCTATCCGGCATTATAGCACAGTCACGCAAGCCGGTAAATCATGTATTGGCGGCAAGTGCCGTATAATCCCCGATAAACTCCCGCGCCTCCTCCAAAATGCGCCGCCCGGAGCGCAGCCGCACGGCCACGGCGGGCTTACCTCCCGCCTCTATCTTGACGCGCCCGCGCCATGCGGGACGGCTGTACAGCGTCTGGATACGGCCAAAGTCGAAGTCGCCGAACACGAAGCGCAGCGCCCCGCCCTTTTGGGCGATCTCCGTGATACCGGCTGCCGAGGCCTCGCCGCGCAGGAGTGCGACCTGAACGAGGCGGTTCACCTCCGGCGGCGGGTCGCCAAAGCGGTCGCAAAGCTCCTCCGTGAGGTCGTCCGCCTCCGCCTCGCTCCGTATGAGTGCGATACGCCGGTAGAGGTCCATGCGCTGCTCCGCCGAGCGGACGTACTCCTCCGGGATGGACGCGGACACGGACAGATCCGCCGAGCACTCCGTCCGCACCGGTACGCTCTCGCCACGCGCCTCCTGCACCGCCTCCGACAGCAGCTTCATATACATATCAAAGCCCACGTCGATCATATGCCCCGACTGCTCCGCGCCGAGCAGATTGCCCGCGCCGCGTATCTCCAAATCGCGCATGGCAATGCGTATGCCGGAGTTGAATTGGGCGAACTGGCGTATCGCGTCGAGGCGCTTCTGGGCGATCTCCGTCAGCACCTTGTCCTTCTTATAGGTGAGATACGCCGTCGCCTTGCGGGACGAGCGCCCCACGCGCCCACGAAGCTGGTGGAGCTGGGCAAGACCGAGCTTGTCCGCGTCCTCGATGATGAGGGTGTTCACGTTGGGGATGTCAATGCCCGTCTCGATGATGGTCGTGCAGACGAGGACGGTGGCCTCGCCGGAAGACATCTTCTCCATGGCGGCGGAAAGCTCCCGCTCGTCCATGCGCCCGTGCGCGACCGTGAGCGAGATCTCCGGCAGCAGCTTTTCAAGCCGTATCGCCGTGCGCTCGATGGTGTCAATGCGGTTGTGCAGGTAATACACCTGCCCGCCGCGGGCGGCCTCCTTGCGTATGGCCTCGGCCACCACGCCCCAGTCATGCTCGATCACCACCGTTTCCACGGGCTGGCGATCCTGCGGCGGCTGCTCGATGGAGGACATATCCCGCAGCCCGCCGAGCGCCATATTCAACGTGCGCGGTATGGGTGTCGCTGAGAGCGTCAGCACGTCCACCTGCGCCGCCATTTCCTTGATATGCTCCTTGTGCGCCACGCCGAAGCGCTGCTCCTCGTCCACGATAAGAAGCCCCAGATTCTTAAAATGTATGTCCTTTTGCAGGAGGCGGTGTGTGCCGATGACGATATCGACGCTGCCGTCCGCCATGCCGTGGAGACAATCGCGGGTCTGTGCCGTCGTGGAGAAGCGGGAGAGCAGCCCTATCTTGACGGGGAAGCCGAAGAAGCGGCTGACCGCCGTTTGAAAATGCTGCTGCGCAAGCACGGTCGTCGGCGCTAAAATAGCCGCCTGCTTGCCGTCCAGCACGCACTTCATAACGGCGCGGAGCGCCACCTCGGTCTTGCCGAAGCCCACGTCGCCGCAGAGCAGCCTGTCCATCGGTACAGGCTTTTCCATATCCGCCTTGATCTCCGCCGTGCAGCGGAGCTGGTCGTCCGTCTCCGCGTATTCAAAGGCATCCTCAAACTCCGCCTGCCACGGCGAATCCGGCGCAAAGGCGTGACCGGGCGTGTTCTGCCGTGCGGCATAGAGGCGGATAAGCTCGCCCGCCATCTCCTTGGCCGCCGCCTTGGCACGGGAGCGGGCGCGTGTCCAGTCCGCGCCGCCGAGCTTCGAGAGCTTGACGGGACGATCCTCACCGCCGCCGCCAACGTATTTGGTCACAAGGTCAAGCTGCATGGCGGGGACATAGAGGCTGTCCGTCCCGGCGTAGCATATCTTGATATAGTCCTTCTCCACGCCGTCCGTGGTCATGCGGAAAATGCCCGCAAAGCGACCTATGCCGTGTACCTCATGGACAACGAGGTCGCCCACGGACAGATCCTCGCAGCTCCCGAGCTTCACCCCGGCGGCTTGGGTCTTGCGCCGTCCGCGCCGCGCCGCCATGCGGGCAATTTGCGTGTCCGTGAGCACGGCGAGCTTTATTTGCGGGTATTCAAGCCCCGCCGAGAGGCTTCCCACGGTCACTACGCAGCGTCCTACCGGCGGGAGAGTATTCAGCGCCGCGTCGAGATAGACGCCCTCGACACCCTTTTCCTCCAAAATATCGCGCATCGCCGCCGCACGGCGCTCATCGCCCGTCAGCACGACGCAGCGATAGCCCTCATGCAGCCAGTGGCTCACATCGTCCGCCGCCGTCTGGGCGCTGCCACCGTAGGAGGGGAGCAGCCGCGCCTGTATGCCGGCGACGGTCCTCGGCTCGATGGGATAGCGCCCGACGGTGAGGCTGTCCGCCATCACGAGCGCAAACTCGCCCAGCGCCGCAAGCGCCTTGTCCCAGTCGAGGCGGAAATGCGCCAGCTTGTCGAGCAGCAGTCCCTCCGTGATGAGGCTGTGCTCCTCCTCCGCGCTGTGCTTTTCGTTGTCCCGCGCCCGCTCCGCGCACTTTCCCGGCTCGGATAGCAGCACGAGCGCATCCGGCGGGAGATAGTCGAGCGCCGTGGCGAATGCGGGATAGATGAGCGCCATATAGCGGTCTGCCGCCGGGAGAGCGGGACGGTTTTCAAGCGCCTCCGCGTCCGTTTCCAGCGTCGCCTTCAGTCTCGTCGCGTCAAAGCGCGTCGCGTGGAGATTGACACGTCCGGCCAGCGCTCGAAGCTGCTTTGCCAGCGCCATGCGTCCTCCCTCGGCAAGGGAGGGCAGCGTCTCCGCCGCCGGAACGACACGCAGACTGTCCGCACTCTGACCGCGCCGCTGGCTCACCGGGTCGAAAAAGGCGAGCGCGTCGATCTCGTCGCCCCAGAACTCCATACGCACAGGCTCACGCTCGGACGGGGAGAACACGTCCAAGATCCCGCCGCGCCGCGCAAACTGACCCGCGCCCTCCACCTTGTCGCAGGGCTCATAGCCGGCGCGGATGAGCCTGTCCTCCGCGTCCTCGATGGCAAGCGTATCGCCGCGCCGCAGCGTAAACGCCGCGCAGGACAGCTTTTCCGGCGGTATGGCGCGTTGCAGCAGGGCGGGTAGGGTCATTACCACGGCATCCGTTTTCTCGTCACGAAGCGCGTCCAGCACGGCCAGACGGCGCTGCTCCGTTTGACGGGACGCGGCCTCCGCGCCGTAAAGCTCCAGCTCACGCCCCACGAGCACGGGGACGGTTTTGCCCAAAAACGCGCCTATATCGGCAGCCATCGCCTCCGCTGCCGTATCATCCGGGCAGACAACGGCCAGCGGTCGCCCCGTTTCCAAATACAGCGCCGCCGCGAGCTGGGCGCGGTGGACGGGGGACAGCCCCGTCACGAGCGCAGGCGAAAAGCCCCCATCCAGCCGCGAGGGGAGGGGGGCGAGCGCCGTATTTTCAAAAATCGCTTTTGTCAATGCTTGCACAGTGTTATACCTCGCCGCCTATTGTAACCGCTCCGCCGGAAAATTTCAACCGCCCGCCGCTGCAATGTACGTTTTCTCTGAATTTGCACCGCACCAAGCGCCTCCCCTGTGTAAGGGGAGGTGGCACGGCGTAAGCCGTGACGGAGGGGTTGTAGACTAGCAAAAGTCTAGGATTTTCAATCCCTCA
>CAVIIB010000056.1:0-7359 GCA_963642815.1 Oscillospiraceae bacterium
CACGCTCTCTCGTTGCCTTCGTTGTGTCGAGAGCACCCCAACTATTGACATAGAGACGACTATTTTGCAGTCATCTCGGTCTTTTGCGTTTGCTCCTCACCCCAAAACGCTCGACAGGAGCGAGGGGTCGGGGGCTAGGCGTATGGGCTCGCCGGCGGCGCGAATGCCGTTGGCTGTGTCCTTGAGGCCGTTGCCCGTGACAATGGCCACGACCCGCGCCTCGCGCTCGATACGTCCGGCCATGCAGAGCTTTTTGAGACCCGCCATGCCCGTCACGCCCGCAGGCTCACCGAACACGCCGCACACGCGCCCCGTCTCCCGCATGGCCTCCAAAATCTCCTCATCCGAGACCTCGACCGTGAGGCCGTTTGACTCGCGGATGGCGGCGATGGCCTTGTCGGGGTTGCGCGGCACACCGACGGAGATCGAGTCGGCCAGTGTGTCCTCCGCCATCGGCTGCCACGGCTCGCCCGTCTCGACCGCCCGGTTGATGGGGCAGGTCTTCTCCGCCTGCACGGAGATAAGACGCGGCAGCCGTTCGATCAGCCCCAGCGCATACAGATCCTTAAAGCCCTTCCACACGCCCGCGATGGTGCAGCCGTCGCCCACGGACAGCGCCACATAATCCGGCACCTGCCAGCCAAGCTGCTCCGCGATCTCCAGCGACACCGTCTTCTTCCCCTCCATCAGATAGGGGTTGATGGCGGCGTTTCGGTTATAGAAGCCATAGCGCTCGATGGCCGCCTTGGACATCTCAAAGGTGTCCTCATAGCTGCCCTCCACGGAAAAGACCTTTGCACCGAAGATGAGAAGCTGCGCGACCTTGCCGATGGGGGCGCGGGACGGCACGAAGATATACGCCGAAAGCCCCGCCGCCGCCGCATTGCCCGCCAGCGAGGACGCGGCATTGCCCGTCGAGGAGCAGCAAATTTTATCAAAGCCCGCCTCCACCGCCTTGGCGACGGCCATCGCGCTGGCACGGTCTTTCAGTGAGGAGGTCGGATTTTGGCCATCGTCTTTTAGCCACAGCCGAGCGAGGCCGAGGCGCTCCGCCATGCGCGGCTCGTCATACAGCGGCGACCAGCCCACACGCAGCGGCGGCTGGGGCGTGTCCTCCTCCACCGGCAGCAGCGCCCGATAGCGCCACATACTGCGCTCACCGCAGCCCGAAAAAAACGCCTTGTCCGCCCGTGGGCGTATGTAGTCGTAGTCGTATACAACGTCAAGTATGCCGCCACATTCGCAGACTGTGGCCTTGGGCATCGCCTCCTGCTCTCGCCCACAGCGAACGCAGCGGAGGTATCGGACATTTTTCATGGCAGACCCTCACACTTTCAAAATTTTCTCCTGATTTTATTATACCCGTCAAGCCCCGTTTTGCAAGGCTTTTCTTTGTCAAACTTCCACAAAGAAAGACGTAAATTCAACAAAATTTTTTATGGCAATATTCAATATTTTTCTTGGAAGCAGCCCTAAAACAGTTTATAATAGATAGGCCTAAAAAAATGAATAGGAGTGAAACTTGAGCAAATGAAGACATTGAGCAAAGTCCTTGTCCTCGTCGTGGCTCTCTGCATGGTTCTTGGCGTGAGCGCCTTGGCCGCCGCCGAGCCCACGACCTCTGCGCTCGAAAACGCGCAGAATGCGATCGCTCAGTTCGGCCAGAACACCACTGCCGCCGAGCCTGCGACCGTTGAGGCCGCGCCCGCAGCCGTTGAAGCAACGACGGCGGATACCACCGTGGCCGAGCCCGCCACCTCCGAGCCCGCCGCGACCACCTCGGCGGAGCCCGCCACGACCGAGCCTGCAACGGCGGAGCCCGCTGCGGAGGAGGTCGTCCAGAACACGAGCTGGCTGCTCGACAACCTCTGGCTCGTCAGCCTGATCGCCTCGGTCATCGCGCTGGTCTTTGTCGTTTATCAGGCCAAGCTCGTCCTCTCCTTTGACGAGGGTACGCCCAAAATGCAGCAGATCAGCCGCGCTGTCCGTTCCGGCGCCAACGCTTTCTTGGCTCGCCAGTACAAGACCGTCGGTATCTTCTTCGTCTGCATGGTCATCATCATCTGCATTATGGCCGCGCTCGATATGCTGACCTGGTATGTCCCGTTTGCGTTCCTGACCGGCGGTATCTTCTCCGGCCTCTCCGGCTTCATCGGCATGAAGATCGCCACCGCCTCCAACGACCGTACCGCTGCCGCTGCGCAGCAGGGTCTGAACCGTGGCCTGCGCGTCGCGTTCGGTGCCGGCTCCGTCATGGGCTTCACCGTCGTCGGCCTCGGTCTGCTCGACATCTCGCTCTGGTACTGCATCCTCAAGATCGGCTTCCATGAGTCCATCGAGACCATCACCTCCACGATGATCACCTTCGGCATGGGCGCTTCGTCCATGGCTCTTTTCGCCCGTGTGGGCGGCGGTATCTTCACCAAGGCCGCCGATGTCGGCGCTGACCTTGTCGGCAAGGTCGAGGCCGGTATCCCTGAGGACGACCCCCGCAACCCTGCCGCCATCGCCGATAACGTCGGCGACAACGTGGGCGACGTGGCCGGCATGGGTGCCGACCTCTACGAGTCCTACGTCGGCTCTATCCTCTCCACCTGCGCTCTCGGTGTCGTCGCGTTCAACCAGATCGCCGCGATCGACCGCACCCGCGCCGTGGCTCTGCCCCTCATCATGGCCGCCGTCGGCGTTATCTGCTCCCTCATCGGCACCTTCCTCGTCAAGACGAAGGAGGAGGCCTCCCAGCGTGAGCTTCTCAAGGCTCTGTCCCGCGGCACCAACTTCGCCGCCATCGCCACCGCCGTGCTGAGCTTCTTCGCCGTTTGGGCGCTGTTCGGTATCGACTACTACGGCATCTACCTCGCCGTTCTGGCCGGTCTTGCCGCCGGTGTTCTGATTGGTAAAGTCACCGAGTACTACACCTCCGACACCTACAAGCCCACCCAGCGCCTCGCCGAATCCTCCGAGACCGGCACTGCGACGCTGATCATCTCCGGTCTGTCCCTCGGCATGATGAGCACCCTGCTCCCCATCCTCATCGTCGGCGCAGCCGTCATCATCGCCTACTTCTGCTCCACCACACTGACCGGCAACGTCGGCAACGCCAGCCTCGGCCTTTACGGTATCGCCATTTCCGCTGTCGGTATGCTGTCCACCCTCGGCATTACCCTTTCCACCGACGCCTACGGTCCTGTGGCCGACAACGCCGGCGGCATTGCCGAGATGGCAGGTCTGCCCGAAGAGGTCCGTGAGCGCACCGACGCGCTTGACTCCCTCGGCAACACCACCGCTGCCACCGGCAAGGGCTTTGCCATTGGCTCTGCCGCTCTGACCGCCCTCGCCCTCATCGCGAGCTTCGTCGAGAAGCTGACCGAGCGCGGCCTCGTCGAGGGCACTGACTACACCCTGAGCCTGATGGATCCCAGCGTTCTGGTCGGTATCTTCATCGGCGCTATGCTTCCGTTCCTGTTCTCCGCTCTCACCATGAGCGCCGTGGGTCGTGCGGCTCAGAGCATCGTGGTCGAGGTGCGTCGTCAGTTCCGTGAGATCCCCGGTCTGCTTGAGGGCAAGGAGGGTGTCGAGGCCGACTACGCCAAGTGCGTTGACCTCTGCTCCCGCAACAGTCTGAAGGAAATGGTGCTTCCCGCCGTTGCCGGTATCATCTCCCCCATCATCGTCGGTCTTATCCTCGGCGCGAGCGGCGTTATCGGTCTGCTGTGCGGCTCTACCGCCTCCGGCTTCATCATCGCCGTGTTCATGTCGAACTCCGGCGGCGCATGGGACAACGCCAAGAAGTACATCGAGGCCGGTCACTTCGGCGGCAAGGGCTCTGAGAACCACAAGGCTGCCGTCGTCGGCGACACCATCGGCGACCCGTTCAAGGATACCTCCGGCCCCTCCATCAACATCCTTATCAAGCTGATGAGCATGGTCTCCATCGTGTTCGCTGGCCTGATCGCCAAGGGCGGTATCTTCTGATCCTCCCATAAACATCTTTGCGTATCGCGGCCAGCTTAAACTGGCCGCGGTATTTTTCTCGAAAGGAAATCTATGACTGACCGCAAATCGCTTATCAACAACCTCACCGAGGGACCGCTGACCCGTCAGCTCCTCCTCTTTTCGCTGCCACTCGTACTGGGCAACCTGCTGCACACGCTCTACAACCTCGTGGATATGGCCGTGGTCGGTCAGTTTGTCGGCAGCGCCGGACTTTCCGCCGTGGCGACCTCCGGCCAGATCACCATGCTGCTCTACTCCCTCGGTATCGGTCTCGGCGGCGGCGGACAGGTGCTGATCGCCCAGCAGGTCGGTGTCCGTGACCGCAAGGGCGTCCGTGTCACCTTTGGCACGAGCTTCACCTTCATGTTCCTCGTCTCCCTGCTTGTCACGGCGCTCGGCATCGTCTTCAACAAGCCTATGCTGCGCCTTATGAACACGCCGGAGGAGGCATGGACGGACGCGGTGCAGTATATGTTCTGGTGCTGCCTCGGTATCCCGTTCACCTACCTCACCGGCGGTCTCAGCGCCCTGCTGCGCGGCATGGGCGACGCCAAACACCCGACATGGTTCGTGGCGGTGGCGGCGGCGGCTAACGTCGTGCTTGACCTGCTGCTGGTGGCTGTGCTCGATATGCGAGCCGCCGGTGCGGCCATCGCGACCTCCGTGTCCCAGCTTCTCGGCTGCGTCTGCTGTATCGCCTACCTCTACAAAAACCGGGAGCAGCTCGGCTTCGATTTTCGCCGCGAGAGCTTCCGCATGGACCCCCAGACGCTCAAAACCATCCTTAAGCTCTCCGCGCCGCTCGCCATGCAGGTCGTCTTCATCAATGTCTCCATGATATTCATCAACGCATGGATCAACGCCTACGGTGTCATCGCCTCCGCCGTCAACGGCATCGGCTCCAAGCTCTACAGCTTCGTCACCATCGTCACCAACGCCATGGAGACCGCCGTGGCGACCTTCACGGGACAGAACCTCGCCGCCGGAAAGCAGGAGCGTGTGCGCCGCTGCATGGGTGTCGCGCAGCTCTGCTGCCTCGCCTTTGCCGCGCTCATGGCGCTCATCAGCCTGACCATGCCACGCGAGGTGTTCACCCTGTTCACCACCGAAGCCGACGTGCTAGACATGGCGCCGGAGTATATGCGCATCCAGATCGTCATGTACTTCTCCTTCGCCCTCATGGGTACGCCGCTCGGCTTTATCACCGGCCTCGGCTACGTCAACCTCAACCTCATCATCGCGCTGGTGGACGGCGTTATCGCCCGCGTCGGGCTGAGCCTGCTGCTGGCCGAGCCGCTCGGACTGCACGGCTACTGGTGGGGCAGCGCCCTCGCCGGCTACGTCTCGGTTATCTGGGGCTGGCTCTACTACCTCTCCGGTCGCTGGAAGACCCGCCGCCTGCTCGTGGAAGCCGACGACGATTAACGATCAAGGCATATAAAATGACCCCGACGGACACTCTTATCCGTCGGGGTATTCGTTTCTATTCCCGTCACACGCGACCATCCAGCCAGCGGCAGGCGGCGGTGGCCGCCGCCGCGCCGTCCGCGACGGCGGTGGCTATCTGGCGGACGCTCTTGGCGCGGCAATCACCTGCGGCGAATATGCCCTCCGCCGCCGTGAGACCGTCCTCACCCGCCGCGATATAGCCCGCCGCGTCCAGCCCGGTCAGCGCAAACGCTCCATTCTCCGGCTCAAGCCCGATGGCCTCAAACACGCCGTCACAGGCGAGGTCAAGCTCCTCGCCGCTCTCCGTCCACGCAAGCCGCAGCCCGCAAAGAGCGCCGTCCTCGCCCCGCAAAAACGCCGTCGGGCGCACATAATTCATGACGCTCACATTCGCCTGTGCCTCCAGCGCGTCCAAGAGGCTCTGCTCCGCCGTCAGCTCCCGCCGGTGGCAGAGCACGACATACTCGCAGCGCTGCGCCAGCAGCAGCGCCTCCTGCACGGCGGAGTTGCCGCCGCCGACGACAGCCACGGTACGCCCCGCATAGAACGCGCCGTCGCACACCGCGCAAAGGCTCACGCCGCTGCCCGTCAGCTCCTCCTCGCCTGCAAGCCCCAGCCGCCGGTGCTTCACGCCCGCCGCTATAATCACGGCTCGCGCCTCATAGTCGCCGTCGTCCGTGTGGACGGTCTTGACCTCGCCCTGCTCGATGCCCGTCGCCTCGCAGAGTGCAAGCTCCGCACCCAGCGCCGTCGCCTGCTCCAGCATATGGTCGGCAAGCGCCGCGCCGGACACGGACAAAAAGCCCGGATAGTTCTCCACCTTGGGCGAGATCGCCATCTGGCCGCCAAAGGCCGCCCGCTCCATCAGCAGCACACTCCGCCCGCTGCGCCGCGCATAAATGGCCGCGCTCATGCCCGCAGGACCGCCGCCGATGATGATAATGTCATACATAGAAAATGCTCCCCTTTACTTAAACGGCTGAAACGCCGCCGGTGCTGTTTCGCACCGGCGGCGCAGCGTTATGGGTCGGTCACACGACCTGCTCCGACTGCAAAAAGCCCTTGATCGCGCCTGCACCGGCGTAGCGCTCGCTGTTCTCGCCATCCGTGATAACGAGTGTCGGTGTTGACATAACACCGTACCGGCGGCAAAGCTCCATGTTCTCGCTGCTCATGACCGTCTCGTAGCTCACGCCCGCCTTATCGAGCATCTGCACCGCGAGGCGGCAGTTCGGGCAGGTCTCGCCCACGAACAGAAGCGTCCTTGCGCCGCCGCTCACGACGGGCGTACCCGCGCTCCGGCTCATCGCCTCCGCCGCCATGTTGCGAACATGGGTCAAGCGGCTGTTCGCGATGTCGTAGGTCTTGCGCTCCTTAAATTCCTGCGTCTTGCCCGCGTTCCAGTTCTGGACGGGGCGGTAGTAGCCGGTGATACGGGAGTAGACCTCCGTCACGCCGCCGCACTCCGGGCAGACGTACTGCTCACCGACGAGGTAGCCGTGGTTCTTGCACACGGAATAGGTCGGGCTGATGGTGTAGTACGGCAGCTTGTAATTCTCCGCGATCTTCCGCACCAGCGTCGCCGCCGCCTGCCAGTCGGGCAGCTTCTCGCCGAGGAAGGTGTGGAACACCGTGCCGGAGGTATATTTCGTTTGCAGCTCGTCCTGCACATCCAGCGCCGTGAACACGTCCTCCGTGTAGCCGACGGGCAGATGGGAGGAGTTGGTGTAGTACGGTGTGCCGCCCTCCTCGTTGCCGGTGATGATGTCGGGGTATTTCGCCACATCGTGCTTGGCGAGGCGATAGCTCGTCGATTCGGCGGGGGTCGCTTCGAGATTGAAAAGGTCGCCGTACTGCTCCTGATAGTCGCTCAGGCGCTCGCGCATATGGTCAAGCACCTCGCCCGTGAATTTC
>CAVIIB010000056.1:7369-12556 GCA_963642815.1 Oscillospiraceae bacterium
CTGCGCCCGCTCGTCCGTCATGTCGCAGCGCAGCCACTTGGCGTTGAGGCAAGCCTCGTTCATGCCGACAAGACCGATGGTGGAGAAGTGGTTGGAAAAGCTGCCAAGATAGAACTTGGTGTAGGGATAAAGTCCCGCGTCGAGCAGCTTCGTGATGACGCGGCGCTTGATGTCAAGGCTACGCGCCGCCACGTCCATGAGGTGGTCGAGCCTCCGGTAGAAGTCCTTTTCATCCGTGGCGAGATAGGCCATGCGCGGCATATTGAGCGTCACGACACCGATGGAGCCGGTGGACTCGCCGGAGCCGAAGAAGCCGCCGGATTTCTTGCGCAGCTCGCGCAGGTCAAGGCGCAAACGGCAGCACATGGAGCGCACATCGGAGGGCTCCATATCGGAGTTGATGTAGTTGGAGAAATAGGGCGTACCGTATTTCGCGGTCATCTCGAACAGGAGCTTGTTGTTCTCCGTCTCCGACCAGTCGAAGTCGCGGGTGATGGAGTAGGTCGGGATGGGGTACTGGAAGCCGCGCCCATGCGCGTCGCCCTCGACCATGATCTCGATGAACGCCTTGTTCACCATGTCCATCTCGGCCTTGCAGTCGCCGTAGGTGAAGTCACGCGGCTTGCCGCCGACGATGGCGGGCAGGTCCTTCAAATCGGCCGGAACGGTCCAGTCGAGCGTGATGTTGGAGAACGGCGCCTGTGTACCCCAGCGGCTCGGCGTGTTCACGCCGTAGACGAAGGACTGGATACACTGCTTGACCTCCTTATAGGTCAGGTTATCCACCTTGACAAAGGGGGCAAGGTAGGTGTCGAACGAGGAGAACGCCTGTGCGCCCGCCCATTCGTTCTGCATGATACCGAGGAAGTTCACCATCTGGTTGCAGAGCGTGGAGAGGTGCGAGGCCGGCGAGGAGTTGATCTTGCCGGGGATTCCAAGTCCCTGCTCGATGAGCTGGCGGAGGCTCCAGCCGGCGCAGTAGCCGGTGAGCATGGACAGGTCGTGCAGGTGCAGGTCGCAGTTGCGGTGCGCCGAGGCAATCTCGTCGTCGTATATCTCGCTGAGCCAGTAGTTGGCCGTGATAACGCCGGAGTTGGACAGGATAAGTCCGCCCACGGAGTAGGTGACGGTGGAGTTTTCCTTGACGCGCCAGTCCATCGCCCGCAGATAGGAGTCCACGGTGTCCTTGTAGTCGAGATAGGTGGAGTTGATGTTGCGGAGCTTCTCGCGGTTGCGGCGATAGAGGATATACGCCTTGGCAACGTGCTCATAACCGCCGCGGCTCAGCACGGACTCCACGCTGTCCTGGATGGCCTCGACCGAGATCAGCCCGTCGCTGATTTTCGGCTCGAAGTCCGCCGTGACCATGAGCGCCAGAAAGTTGATGACGCTGGGGGTATAGTTCGTCTCCGTGGCCTCAAAGGCCTTCGTGATCGCCGCCGAGATCTTTTCGATGTCGAAGTCAACGATCTTTCCGTCTCTCTTGCTTACCTGATACATATTTCTCTCTCCTTATTCTATGCCTCTCAAATAGGTATGCGGTACATAGGCTCGCACCGTCTCCGCGAATTTCTCCATGCTTTCCCTGTCCCACGCGGCAAGTCCCGCGCCGTCCAGCAGCTCGCCGGAATCGATAAAGCCCTGTAAATAGTAGGGCTCGTCCCCACGCAGCCACGCGCCGATGGCCTCAAAATCCTCCGGCTGGTGCAGGGGCTTCACCACCGTCGTCCGAAATTCAAAGGGCAGCGACCCGCCCATCAGAAACGCGGCGCTCTCCCGCACGGGGCTTAGGTCAAAGGCGGGAATCCCGACCGTTGCGGCGTATTTCTCCGGCGAGTTTTTGATGTCCATCGCCACGCGATCCACCAGCCCCGCCTCCACGATACTGCGCAGCCGCTCCGGAAACGCGCCGTTCGTGTCGAGCTTGATTTTGTAGCCAAGCTCCCGTATGCGGGCGAGGAAGTCCGCCGCGTCGGGGTGGAGCAGCGGCTCACCGCCGGAGACGGCCACGCCGTCCAGCACACCGCGCCGCTTCCGCAGAAAGGCGAACAGCTCCTCCTCATCCAGCGCCTCCGGCCTTTCCTGCGGCAGCACCAGCGAGGCGTTGTGGCAGAACGGACAGCGGAGGTTGCAGCCGCCCGTGAACACGGTGCAGGCCACTTCTCCCGGAAAATCAAGGAGTGTAACCTTTTGTAACCCGTATATTTTCATCGTTTATACATCTTGTTTCATGCCTCGGTTTCCTCTGTGTGCATGACACAATATATAGTATTCCGTCCGCTTTGTCAAGAGCTGCGTAAGATTTGTAACTATTTTATCTTTTTGAGACTAATTCCGAAAAAATAAGAGGCGCTCGAAAGCACCTCCGCATAGCAGAAGGACACCCCGTTCCACAAGGGAATGGGGTGTCCCGAAAAAATCAATAATAGAAAAGCTCGCGAGCTGCCGCGTCAAGCGCGTCGCGGTCATCGGGATGGGCGATGGAGATGAGCGCCTTGGCTCTCTCACGCACGTCCATGCCGCGCAGATTCACGCAGCCGTACTCGGTGACGACGTACTGGACGTAGTTGCGCTGGTGGGTGACGACGGCACCCGGCGTGAGCTGCGCCTTGATTTTGGGCAGTCCCTTGTTGGTGCGGCTCGTAAAGGCCATAATGCCCTTGCCGTGCTCGGCGTAGTAGGTGCCGAGGGTGAAGCAGAAGCCGCCGCCGGAGCCGGAGTACTGCACAGGACCGATGGACTCCGCCGCGATCTGGCCGGTGAGGTCGATCTCCACGAGCGTGTTGATGGAGACCATGTGATCCTGACGCGCAATGTTGAACGGGTTCACGACCTCGGGACCGGGCTTCATAACGCACTTGGGGTTGTTGTGCAGGTACTGATAGAGCTCATGGGTGCCGTCGGCAAACACACCGACGTGCAGCTCCTTATCAAAGACCTTGTTCTTGCCGGTGATAACGCCCTTTTCGATGAGACCGGCCATGGAGGTGGTGAACTGCTCGGTATGGAGGCCGAGGTCGTTCTTGTCCACAAGATAGCGACCAACGGTGTCGGGAATGCCGCCGATGCCCATCTGGATGGTGTCGCCGTCCTCGATCAGACCGGCGACGGTCTTGCCGATACGGTCCTCAAGCTCGGTCGTCTGGATGCCGCCGATGCAGTATTCGGGGGTGTTGACCTCGTACAGCAGGGTGACGGCCTCGACGGGGATGGCCACGGAGCCGTTCATGTAGGTCAGGTTGGGGTTGACCTCAACGATGATCTTCTTATGCTGCTCAATGGCGTCACGCACGGCGTAGTACTCGATGGTCTGGTTCATGCCGATGTACATATTGCCATGCTCGTCCATGGGGGACACCTGCGCCGTGAAGATGTTGCAGGGGCGGTGCATATTGACGGAGCGGTAGTAGTTGGGCAGGTCAACGGGGATGAACATCGCGTTGCGCAGCTTGTGCGCCTTGCGGTAGCTCGGTCCGTAGAAATAGTTGGCGCAGTTGATGTGACCGTCCATGCCCGGCGTGACGAGGAAGGGATACTCACCGATGCGGCTCTTGTACACGATCACGTTCTCCACACGCGGAGCGATCTCGTGCAGGCGGCCAAAGAGGGTGGTCGGCTCGTTGTAGTTGTTCGAGCACCAGATAACGTCGCCGGACTGGATAAGATCCAGCGCCTGATCCACCGTACCCTTCTTGGATTCATAGATCTTTTTGTAGTCTTCGTAGGTCAAAGCCATGGTCTACTCTCCTCTATATTTTAATTTTTTGATTCCGTTGATTAGTCGGCTAACACCCGACTTTTTTATTATAGCAAAGCGCCCGCGATTTGCAAGCCCCATCCGCGCCAAAGCCGCAATTTCCGCGCCGCTTTTTTCAGTCGAGAGCGTCCGCCGTGATACGGCGGCACTCCAAATACCAGCGCTTGTCAAGCGTCTCGCCCACGGAAAAGCTCTTTTTCGGATAGTTCCCGAAGCGCCGGATATGCGAAAACAGCTCCGCCTTGGGCAGCGTCGGCAAAAGCAGCGCCGCGCCGCCGGGTCTTGCGGCCATCTCCCGCGATTCGGCCTCGCCGTGGATATAATCGACGCGCCCGCCGTGCGCCGCGATATAGTCGCGGCAGAAGCCGTCCGCCCATGCGACAAGCTCGCCGGTATCGCCGCCGGACAGCTTGCGGACAAAGCCGCCCTCATCCGTATCAAAGAGCACACGGTGGATGGGGTAAAACTCCACGGCCTCATCCCGCAGATTCTCCACCTCCGCCAGCGCCCAGCGGGCGGGGTGATCCATCGGCGCACCCGCCGCCTTGAGCTCCTCCCAGCGGTTCTTGGCAGCGGCAAGGCTGTGGTTGCCGTCCCCCATGGCAAAGGCGAGATCGTCCGGCAGCGCGTCAAACGCCGCACTCAGCGCCGCAGCCGCCGCGCCGTTTATGCGCCAGCCGCGTATATGCCCGCCACCGCCATATAGCGCAAAGTCGTACAACAGCTCGCCCTTTTCCGCGCCGCCGAGCACCTTATCCGCCTCGTCGTCGATGAACAGGACGATGTGCGGCATTTCAAGCTCACTGCGCCGCCGCAGCTCCACCCGCGTGGGCAGACGCTCCGGCACGGTGGCCTCCGTCGAGCGCACCGGGCTCTCCGAGCCGCTCGTCCAGTCATAGGCCTCCAAGTCAAGCTTCCCCACAAGCCCGCGTCTTAGCTTTCCATTGGGGAGCGTTCGCTCCACATATACATAAGAATTTGGGATTGTTTCAAATACGTCCCCCACCGCGTACTCATGCATGGTGCGGCACATGGCCTCCTTGCGTTCCGCCACGTCCGGCGCGTTCAGATACGCCTCCGGCAGCATGAGCCGCAGCGCCGAGGGCGCGTCGCCCACAAAGGCGTCGAGCGCCGCCCAATATTCCGGCTGGGAGGAAAACTGGTCGCAGGCCACGACAGCCCACTTCTCCATCTCCGTCCCCCGCTTCGGCAGCAAAATATCCGCCGGTGTAAATATATTTTTCATGTCTCGTTGCTCCTTGTCATGATAATCTGTCTGGCTTCCCTGAAAAGGGCACAGCAGCGCAGCCAAGCGCCCATCCTGTGGCTCCCCTGAAAGGGGAACTGGCAGCGGCAAAGCCAGCACCATCCCCCGTAAGGCTCCCCTGAAAGGGGAGCTGGCAGCGGCAACGCCGCTGACTGAGGGGTTT
>CAVIIB010000057.1:0-3898 GCA_963642815.1 Oscillospiraceae bacterium
GTGCGTGAGGAAAGTCCGGGCTCCACAGGGCAAGGATAACGGGTAACGCCCGCCGATGGCGACATCAGGACAAGTGCAACAGAAATAGACCGCCGTCCTTTGGACGGTAAGGGTGGAAAGGCGGTTTAAGAGACCACCCGACGCTCTGGCGACAGAGCGCCGCTGTAAACTCTATCCGGAGCAACACCGTGGTTGGGGAATATGTCGGCCCGACACCCCATAGGAGGTGGCTTGAGCGCGGCGGCAACGCAGCGCCTAGATAGATGGCCGTTTTTAACTGGACCCGGCTTACAGGAAAACTCACACAACAGAAGCAGACATTGTGTACCTTCGGGTAGCGCGGTGTCTGCTTTCTTGTCTCTTTTGTTTCTATTCGTTGCTTGCCGCAGGGCGCGGGCGGTTATATAATAGGTGAGTAAAAGGGGGCATTTGTGCTTTGACACTGGATGAATATATAAACTCCCTGCGCTCTCGGCGTGTGACGGTCATCGGCGCGGGCGTGTCGAATCGACCGCTGATACGTCTGCTGTGTCAGGCGGGCATCGTCCCCACGGTCTGCGACCGCTCCGAGACGCTCCACCCGGAGCTTGACGGGCTTTCCATACAGACCTCGCTGGGTGACGCTTACCTCGACCATCTTGACGCGGACGTTATCTTCCGCACACCGGGGCTGCACCCCGACGTGCCGCCGCTTCGCGCCGCACGGCAGCGTGGGGCGCTCGTGACGAGCGAGATGGAGGTTTTTCTGCGCCTCTGTCCGTGCCGGACGATCGCCGTCACCGGCAGCGACGGAAAGACGACCACCGCCTCGCTGATCGCGGCGATGCTACAAGCCGCCGGACGAAAGGTGTATCTCGGCGGCAACATCGGTACGCCGCTGCTTGAAAAAACGCCGGAGATGACGGCGGAGGACTTGGTCGTGCTTGAGTTAAGCTCTTTCCAGCTCCACAGTATGACCTGCTCGCCGGATGTGGCGCTCATCACCAACCTCTCTCCCAACCATCTCGATGTCCACCCCAGCTATGAGGACTATGTAGACGCAAAGAAGCGGGTTTTCCTCAACCAACGCCCGGACGCGGCGCTTGTTCTCAACGCCGACAATGCCGATACCGCCGCCTGTGCAGGCGAGGCTCGTTGCGCCGTCCGCTGGTTCAGCCGGAAAAAAGCCGTTGAAAACGGCGTTTATCTCGCGCCGGACGGCAACATCTATCGCGCCGCCGATGGCGCGGCACGGCTGCTCATGCCCGCGTCCGAGATACGGCTACCCGGCGTACACAACATCGAGAACACGATGGCGGCGATGGCGGCTGTGACGGGGCTTATGCCGGATGAGACGGTCTGCCGCGTGGCGAGGGAGTTTTCCGGCGTGGCACACCGGCTGGAAACCGTGCGTGTCTGGCGCGGTGTCCGCTTCATCAACGACTCCATTGCGTCCAGTCCGAGCCGCACCGAAGCAGGGCTTCGCTGCTTCGACAAGAAGCTCATCCTGATCGCCGGTGGCAAGGACAAGGGCGTGGCCTTTGACGAGCTTGGCTCCGTTATCTGTGAGCACGTCAAAAGCCTTTACCTCACCGGCCCGACGGCGGGCAAAATACGCGCCGCCGTGGAAAACGCGCCGAATTATAGACCGGGAATGCCAACCATACGCTGCATGGACGATTTTAATGAAGCTGTCCTCGCTGCGGCGCATGAGGCAGAGACAGGGGACACCGTTCTCCTGTCGCCGGCATCCACATCGTTTGACCGCTTCCGCAATTTTGAGGAGCGGGGAAATACCTTCCGAAAGCTAGTAGAGGAGCTGTCATAATGGAATTAAAGGAACTGACAAAACGCCTGTGCGCCGCGTCTGCGCCGTCGGGCTTTGAAGCGCCGGTATTCGCGCTTATCAAGGAATATCTAACGCCCTTTGCCGACGAGATAAAGACAGATGCGCTCGGCAATTTGATGGCATACAAATACTGCGGTCACGCGGGCGCAAAGCGTGTTCTGCTCAACGCGCACATGGACGAGATCGGTCTCATCACCACGGGCGCAAAGGACGGATTCCTGAGCTTTGCCAGCTTGGGCGGCGTTGACCCGCGTATGCTTCCGGCGCGTGAGGTGCGCGTGCTGGGGCAGCAGCCGCTCTACGGCGTTATCGACACGCTCCCGCCGCACCTTCTCGACAAGGACAGCGAGGACAAGACCATTGATGCCGACAAGCTCTACATCGATGTCGGCTTGAACCAAGAGGCGGCGCTCAAGGTCGCACCCGCCGGAACACCCGTCGTCTATGTCTCCGGCTGTGAGGAGCTGGGTGAGCACTGGCTCTGCGGCAAGGCGCTCGATGACCGAAGCTGTGTGGCGATTCTCTTAAAAGCCTTTGAGCATTTGAGCGCCCGCGAGCTGAACATCGACCTCTGCTGCCTCATCAGCACACAGGAGGAGGTCGGTCATCGTGGCGCGACCGTCGGCGCGTGGAGCGCGAGACCTGACGTTGCCATCGTCGTGGACGTGACGCATGGAAAAACGCCGGATGCGACTGACGAGCCGCTGGAATGCGGCAAGGGCGCGGTCATTGAGTTCGGACCGAACATGAACCGTGCGCTGGCGGACACACTCATAGCCATCGCGGAGGAAAAGGAGCTCCAATACCAGCTCTCCGTCTCACCCGGCGGGAACAGCGGCACAGACACACACGCCATCCAAATATCCCGTCAGGGCGTTGTCACCGCACTGCTGTCGCTGCCGCTGAAATATATGCACACGCCGGTCGAGATGGTACACGTCGACGACATGGCGACCATTGGGCGGCTCATCTGCGAGTACATCATCAAAACAGGGGAGGCGGACACAAATGCTTGACACCATGGAAACACTCTGCTGCCTTGACGGTGTATCCGGCGCGGAGAACGAGGTGCGGGACTACATTCTTGAGCGCACCATGCCGCTGGCCGCCGAGATCATCACTGACGCGATCGGCAACATCCTTGTTTTCAAGAAAGGCGCAAAAGCACCGGCACAGAAGCTCATGCTCTGCGCCCACATGGACGAGGTCGGTCTCATCGTCACGCACATCACCGACGACGGCTACCTCCGCTTTGCCAGCGCCGGTGGCATTGACCGCCGCGTGCTTTTCGGCAAAAAGGTCTATGTCGGCGCGTCCCGTGTCCCCGGCTTCATCGGCACCAAGGCCATCCATCTGACGACGGCGGAGCAGCGCAAAAGCGTCCCGCTCCTCAAGGATATGTTCATCGACATCGGCGCTGCCGACGCGCAGGAGGCAAAACAGCTCACGGCGCTCGGTGACTGGATCGCATTCGATGACACTGTGATACGCTTTGGCGACGGCTTTATCAAGGCCAAGGCCATTGACGACCGCTGTGGCTGCGCGACGATGTTGGAGCTGCTGGAGGGCGAGCTGCCCTGCGACTGCTGGTTTGCCTTTACGGTGCAGGAGGAGGTCGGTTGTCGTGGCGCGTCCGTGGCGGCCAACATCATCCAGCCGGACATCGCGCTCATTTTGGAGGGCACGACTGCCGGTGATCTGCCCGACGCGGTTGGCGCTGCCCGCACCTGTGAGCTTGGCGGCGGCGTTGTCATCCCGTTCATGGACGGCGGCACGATATACGACCGCGGTCTCTATGAGCAGCTCGCTGCGCTGGCGGAGAAAAACGGCATACGCTGGCAGACCAAGACCCGCGTTGCCGGTGGAACAGATGCCTCCGTGGTACAGCGCAGCGGAAGCGGCTGCCGCGTGGTGGCTGTCTCCGTACCTGTCCGCAATCTCCACTCTCCGGCCTGCGTCGCCCGCGTTGACGAGTGCGAGGATCAATACCGGCTGGCAAGGTTGTTCTTGGAGGCCATGGCAGAATGAACATCCGACCAGAGGTAAAATCCGCCGCCGCATCCATCCTGC
>CAVIIB010000057.1:3908-12521 GCA_963642815.1 Oscillospiraceae bacterium
CTTTGCCGAGATCGACGCTGTGGCGCTGGAAAACACGGAAAAGGTGCTCGACGCTTTTCGTAAATTCCGCATATCCGAGGCGCATTTTGCCGCCACGACCGGCTACGGCTACGACGACCTTGGTCGTGACACGCTCGACAAGCTCTTTGCCCGCGTGTTCGGCGCGGAAAGCGCCCTTGTGCGGCTCGATTTTGTCAACGGCACACACGCGCTGTTCTGCGCTCTGGCAGGTTGTCTCGCACCGGGGGAGAGGCTGCTCTCCGTCACGGGTGCGCCCTATGACACCATGCGCACCGCCATCGGCATTGACGGCAACGCGCCCGGTTCACTGAAATACTACGGCATAGGCTATGAGGAGGCGGCCATCGGCGAGGATTTTTCGCAAAAGCTAGAAGACCCCGCCGTGCGCCTCGTATATATCCAGCGCTCACGCGGCTATGATAGCCGTGACGCGCTCTCCATAGACACCATCGGCGAGCTTGTCCGCCGCGTCAAGGCACAGCGCCCGGAGGTCGTTGTCATGGTCGATAACTGCTACGGCGAATTTACGGACAGCCGCGAGCCCTGCGATGTCGGCGCGGATATATGCGCTGGCTCGCTCATCAAAAACCCCGGCGGCTGTATCACACCGCGTGGTGGCTACGTCTGTGGTCGTGCGGAGCTGGTCGAGCGGGCGGCATTCCGCTTGACAAGTCCCGGTATCGGCGGCGAGTGCGGCGCGTCACTGGGGCAGAACCGGCTCATGTATCAAGGATTGTTTCAAGCCCCCCACGCCACGGCGCAGGCGCTGAAGACGGCGGCCTTTTGCGCCGCCATGCTGGAGCACTTCGGCTTTGAGACCTCGCCCGCGCCCCTCGCTGCACGCAGTGACACCGTGCAGACCATAACACTGCGCTCCGCCGAGCGGCTTGTGGCATTTTGCCGTGGCATACAGAGCGCCTCGCCCGTCGATTCCTTTGTCACGCCGGAGCCATGGCAAATGCCCGGTTATGACTGCGAGGTCGTCATGGCAGCGGGGACGTTCATCGGCGGCTCCACCTCGGAGCTCAGCTGTGACGGACCGCTGCGTGAGCCGTACACGGCGTATATGCAGGGCGCGATGAGCTTTGAGGCGGGGCAGCTTGCCGTCATGTCGGCCATTTCGGAAATGCTCGGCGCATAGGCGCATACACTGGACATAGGGAGGGATCCTTATGTCTCAAAAGCGCTGGCCGAGCCGCGTCTATATGAACCGAAGCGCCGTGCGGCGGCATAGAGGGCTGTTCCCGCTGCTTGTACTGCTGCTCGCCGTCTCTATGCTGGCTGCCGTGTCCCTGTTTCTACGCTCGCTTTCCACCGAGCTGGCCGTTTCCTCGGCGCAGGACGCAGTCGTCGCCGCCGTGGGCGATATTGTCAAGGAGAAGATGGCAACGGCGAGCGCGGACTATGGTGCGCTCACGACGCTGGAAAAGGACGCGAACGGCGAGATCAGCGCCGTGACGACAAATGTGGTCGCGCTCAACGCGCTGGCCAGCGACATTCTGATGTCCGTGACGGCGGCGACAGCCGACCACGATATAGTGATTTCCATTCCCATCGGCAGCCTAACGGGAAGTACACTCCTGCTCAGCCGTGGACCAAACATCAAAATCCGCGTACAGGTGCTAAGCTCGACCTTCTCCGGCTTCAAGACGGACATCTCCTCCGTCGGCATCAACCAGACGCGCCACCAGATTTCATTGGAGCTGCGCGAGGAGCTAACGCTGCTCATGCCGTGGCGGGCAGTGAATACGAGCGTCGTCACGGACATTCCCGTCGCGGAGACCATCATTGTCGGCAAAGTACCAGAGAGCTATCTGAATTGGGGGCAATAACATGGACGAACAAAAGAGGGAATATAACGAGCTTGTCGAGACGCTGCTGAAGCTGAGCGTCGCCTACTACGACAAGGACGCGCCGCTCGTCTCGGACTTTGAATATGACCGCATGAACAACCGACTAAAGCAGATGGAGGCGGCGCACCCCGATTGGGTGCGCCCCGACTCACCCACACAGCACGTCGGCGGTCATGTCAGCAATCTTTTCGCGCCGGTCGAGCACCCTGTGCCGCTGGAAAGCCTCATGGACGTGTTCTCCTATGACGAGCTGGACGGCTTCTGTGCCCGCATGGACGCGGCGCTCCCGACGGCGCACGATTACGTCACCGAGCCGAAGATCGACGGTCTTTCCGTGGCGGTGGAGTACCGTCACGGCATTCTGTATCAAGGCGCGACACGCGGCAACGGCGCGGTCGGCGAGGATGTGACGGAGAATCTGAAAACCGTCCGAAGCCTCCCCAAAGCGCTGCAAAACGCGCCGGAGCGCCTCATCGTCCGTGGCGAGGTCTATATGAGCCACGAGGTCTTTGAACGGCTCAATGCCGAGCGCGAGATAACGGGCGAAGCGCCGCTTGCCAATCCGCGCAACGCGGCGGCGGGCTCACTGCGCCAGCTCGACCCCAAGGTGTGCGCCCAGCGCCAGCTTGATATTATCTGCTTCAACATCCAGCTTGCCGAGGGCGTAAGCTGGACAAAGCACTATGACACGTTGGAGGCATTGGAGACCATGGGCTTCCCGGTCGTGCCGCATACGCTGTGCCGGACGGCGGACGAGTGCAAGGAGCGCATTACCGCCATCGGTGAGGGTCGCGAGAGCTATCCCTACGACATTGACGGCGCGGTCATCAAGATCAACGACCTTGCCCAGCGTGAGGCGCTTGGAAGCACCGCCAAATACCCCCGCTGGGCTGTCGCCTACAAGTACCCGCCGGAAAAGAAAGAGAGCCGCGTAACGGATATTGTCGTGCAGGTCGGGCGCACCGGCGTTCTGACCCCCAAGGCCGTGGTAGAGCCGATACGCCTCGCCGGTACGACCGTTACCAACGCGACGCTGCACAACCAAGACCAGATTGCAAAGCTCGGCGTCAATATCGGCGATACCGTCCTTGTCCAGAAGGCAGGGGAGATCATTCCCGCTGTGCTGTCCGTCGCCAAAAAGGGCGAGAGGCAGGGCTTTTTCCGCCTCCCGTCCGTCTGTCCCGTCTGCGGCAGCCCCGTCATGCGTGACCCGGACGGTGCGGCCATCCGCTGCACCGGCGCGGAATGTCCGGCGCAGACGCTGCGCAACATCGTCCATTTCGCCTCCAAGGAGGCCATGGATATCGACGGGCTCGGTCCCGCCGTCGTGGAGGCGCTGGTGGGCGCGGAGCTTATCAAGACACCGGCTGACCTCTATTATCTTGAGCCGCAGGCCGTGGCGGCGCTTGACCGCATGGGGAAAAAGTCGGCGGAAAAGCTCATGTCCGCCATCGAACAAAGCAAGCAGGCGGGGCTTGCACGGCTGCTCTGCGCGTTCGGCATTCGTCAGGTCGGTGCAAAGGCCGGCAAGGTGCTGGCGCGGAAATTTGCCGATTTGGACGCACTCATGGCGGCGGGACTGGACGAGCTTACCTCCATCGACGACATCGGCTCTATTACCGCCGAGTACATCATCGCTTGGTTTGCCAACCCGCAGTCCCAGCACCAGATACGGCGGCTCCGCGAGGCCGGTGTGAGCTTTTCCAGCAGCGAGAGTGTGAGCGACAACCGCTTCCTCGGCAAGACCTTTGTCCTGACCGGGACGCTCGCCGATATGACGCGCCAGCAGGCCGAGGCGCTTGTGGAGAAATTCGGCGGCAAGACCTCCGGCTCCGTCTCCAAAAAAACAAGCTACGTCCTCTTGGGCGAAAACCCCGGCTCGAAATACGACAAAGCCCTCCAGCTCGGTATCCCCATTATCAGCGAGGATGATTTTCTGAAAATGACCGGGGAGATATAAAATATCCGGCAGACCGCACCTATCCGCCGTTGATATTATGGCAAAGCCCCATATAAGTGCGCCGCCGGTCGAGGCTGACCGGCGGCGCGGATTTATGTTTTATTGTTTGTCTGGCTGGCGCTCGTCGCCTAGGAAGAAGACGGCGACGGTGCCGGGGCCGCTGTGTGAGCCGATGATAGTGCCGATGTCGCAGAGGCGTATCTGCCCCTTGAGCTTGGGGAAGCGCGTTTCAAGCGCCTCGATCAGCATGGCGGCATCCTCCGTGCACTGGGAGTGGCAGACGAAGCATTTGCCGTCATAGCCCTCGCCGCCCCGCGCATGAGCCGCCATGGTGTCCACCGTGCGCTGGACGGCGTTTTTCTTGCCGCGCACCTTGTCATAGGCGATGATGCGCCCCGCGTCGTCAAGGCGCATGATGGGGCAGACGGAGAGTATCGTGGCGATGGCCGCCGCCGTGCCGGAGACGCGCCCTGTGCGGCGGAACTGGGTCATGTTGGACGAGAAGAACTGGTGGTGGACGCTGTTGCGGTTTTCCGTGACCCATGCGGCAACCTCGTCCATGCTGCACCCTGCGTCGCGCATATCGGCGGCGTAGTCCACCAGCAGCCCGAAGCCGGAGGATGAACAAAGCGAGTCGATGACGATAAGGCGGCGGTCGGGATATTTCTCCCGCAGAATATCCGCAGCCAGAAAAGCGTTGTGGACAGAGCCGGACTGCCCGGAGGTGAACGCGATATGCAGCACGTCGCCCTTTTGCAGCAGCGCCTCTAAATATTCCTCATAGTCGCCGACGTTGATCTGGCTTGTCTGGGGGAGATGTCCCTGCGCCAGCAGCTCATAAAAACGCGGCAGCGCCTTGGGGTCACGCCCCATGTCGTCGATGTACTCGGTGTCCTCGATGATGTATTTGTAGAACAGCACGGGGATATTCCGGCTTTCCAGATAGGAGTAGGGGAGATCGACTGTCGATTCACAGGACAGGATGTATTTCTCGTGCATGGTAAAGTCTCGACCTTTCTGTTTATTTTGCGATGATTTTTTTCAGACGGGCGTAGCGGGGGAGAGAGCCCTCGGTCGGACGCTCCGGCTGTCCTTGGATGAGCGGCAGTGCGTAGGCGATAAACTCATCGGTCACAAAATTCTTCTCCGCCGTTATCCAGCTCGCGGGGACTTTTTTCTCCGCATTGGCGACAGAGGTGAGTGGGATGAGCTTGGTGCGGCAAAGATACTGCCCGTCCCGCTCGTCGCGCTCAAAGGCGACCATCTTCCCGGTCATTCCGGCCACCGCTGCCTCAACCGCCGTGCGACCGGCCAGCTCCGCCTCATCCAAATCGGTCTTGGAGGCAAGGTGTGCGCCGCAGCGCTGGAGCAGCGAGAGCTCGATGGGGCGCACCTTTGCGCCGGTATGCTGCTTCACAAGCTCCGCAAGACGCGCTGCAAGCCCGCCGAGCTGAGCGTGACCGAAGCCATCCGTGGCACTGGTCTTGGCCTCCGAGACGAAGCGCCCGTCGGCGTAGTGCAGCCCCTCGGACACGGCCACGAGGCACTTTTTCTTTTCGTTGTATATGCGCTCCACGTCCGCGAGGAACGCGGTCTCGTCAAAGTCACACTCCGGCAGATAGACCAGATCCGGCCCCGCGCCGAATTTTGTCGCCAGCGCCGCAGAGCCCGCGAGCCAACCGGCGTGACGCCCCATGATCTCGATGATGGTGATTTGTCCCGTGGGATAAACGCTCGAATCCTTGGCGACCTCCATGCAGCTCGTGGCGATGTATCTCGCGGCGCTGCCAAAGCCGGGGCAGTGGTCAGTGCCGACAAGGTCGTTGTCGATGGTCTTGGGAATGCCCATGACGCGGCAATCCCAGCCGGAACGCGCCATGAAGCGGCTGATCTTATCGCAGGTATCCATAGAATCATTGCCGCCGTTATAGAAGAAGTAGCGGACGTTGTGCTTCTTGAACACCTCAAGAATACGGCGGTAGTCGCTGTCATCCACATCGGGGTCGGCCATTTTATAGCGGCAGGAGCCAAGCTCCGAGGCCGGTGTGTTCTTCAACAGGGTAAGCTCCGCCGCGTCCTCCAAGCCCATATCAAAGAGCCGGTCGTTCAGAACGCCGACGATACCATGCTCGGCAGCGAGGACTTGGGTTATCTCTGGTGCATCGAGCGCGGCGCGGATCGCGCCGTAGGCGCTGGCGTTGATAACAGCGGTCGGGCCGCCGGATTGTCCGATGACGCAAGCGCCGGTCAATTTTTCTTCCATAAAAGCCTCCATACGCATTTGATTTTTCGCTATATTTAGCTTGATTATATCACAGATAGCGTGTAAAATAAAGACATAATAAACGTGAAAATTATCGTTCAAGGAGTGATTTCAATTGCCTATCGTAACAAGCAAGGAAATGTTTGAAAAGGCCTATAAGGGTGGCTACGCCATCGGCGCTTTCAACGTCAACAACATGGAAATCGTGCAGGGTATCACCGAGGCTGCGGCGGAGGTCCGCGCCCCGCTTATTCTTCAGGTCTCCGCCGGTGCGCGGAAGTATGCAAAGCACAGCTATCTCATGCACCTTGTCGAGGCTGCCGTGGAGGACACGGGACTGCCCATCTGCCTCCACCTTGACCACGGCGCGGACTTCGACATTTGCAAAAGCTGCATCGACGGCGGCTTCACCTCCGTCATGATAGACGCTTCCTCCAAGCCCTTTGAGGAAAATATCGCGTTGACCCGCAAGGTCGTCGAATACGCCCACGGCCACGGCGTCGTGGTGGAGGCGGAGCTCGGCACACTCGCCGGCGTGGAGGACGATGTAAGCGTCTCGGCGGAGGATTCGAGCTATACGCACCCCGAACAGGTGCAGGAATTTGTGAGCCGCACCGGCTGCGACAGCCTTGCCATCGCCATCGGCACGAGCCACGGCGCGTACAAATTCAAACCCGGCACAAAGCCGCAGCTTCGCTTTGACGTGCTGGAGGAGGTCGAGAAGCGTCTGCCCGGTTTCCCCATCGTGCTGCACGGCGCGAGCTCCGTCATCCCCAAGTATGTTGACATCATCAACGCCAACGGCGGTCAGCTCGTCGATGCCATCGGTGTGCCGGAGGATATGCTGCGCAAGGCCGCGTCTATGGCCGTCTGCAAGATCAACATCGACTCCGACCTCCGCCTCGCCATGACCGCCGGTATTCGCCAGCATTTGGCCGAGCACCCCGACCACTTTGACCCGCGCCAGTATCTGACCGTCGGACGCGACTATATCCGCGAGCTTGTCAAGGATAAGCTCATCCATGTGCTGGGCTGCGACGGAAAGGCGTAATGGGTCTGTTTCACGAGATAAAAGAGGCCGTCGAGGGACACGGCCATAGCTGCACCTGCGACGGCTGTATGGAGGAGCACCACGACCATCATCACCACGGTCTTGACCGTGTGATGGTCGTGCGCCTTGTGCTGGCTGCGGCGCTGTTTGTCGCCGGTATGCTCTTGGAGGACGTTCAGCCGACGGCGAGCCTCACCGTCTTTATTTTGAGCGTACTGGCCGCCGGATATGATGTCTTTATCAGCGCCGTTTCCAACCTCCTGCGCCGCCGTCTGTTCGATGAATCGCTGCTCATGAGTATCGTGGCTGTGGCCGCCATCGTCATCGGCGAGGCGGAGGAGGGCGCGTCCGTGATGTTCCTGTTCCAGCTCGGCGAGCTGTTTCAAGGCTACGCCGTGGCGCGAGTGCGGGAGAACATCGAGGGGCTGATGGAGAACCGCTCCCCGCAGACCACCGAGGTTTTGGCCGAGGTGCGCTCCAACCGCTCCGAAAAAGGGCAGACCGAGGAATTTATAACCAAATTCTGCCGCGTCTATACACCGGTCGTGCTGGGTATCGCCGTGGTCGTAGCCGTTGTGCTGCCGCTCTTTTTCCACCAGACCATCATGGAGGGCATTTATAAAGCCCTTGTCATCATGGTCATTGCCTGTCCCTGCGCCATCGTCATCTCCGTCCCGCTCAGCTATTTTGCGGGCATTGGCGGCGCAACACGGCGCGGCATTCTTTTCAAAAACACCGGCGCGATGGATGCCGTGAGCCGCACTCTCTCTGTCGTGTTCGACAAGAGCGGTGTGCTGGACTCCGGCGCATTGAAGGTCGCGTCCATCAAGAGCGAGAAAATGGATGCCTCCGTCTTTCTGCGTATCGCGGCACACGCCTGCGCCTACTCCACCTCCCAGTACGCCGAGAGTATCAAAGCCGCCTATCCCGGTGTCATCTACATCGAGCTTATTGAGGCGTTTGAGGAAACGCCGGAGCAGGGGATCACCGTCAGTGTCAACGGAGTTTCCATCGTCCTTGGGAGCGCGGATTTCCTCTTGGCACACGACATCGACCCCGCCGAGGATAAAAGCGACGAGGACACCGTCTACATGGGCATTGACGGTCGTTATACGGGTCGAATCCAGTTTGCCTCCGCCGCAAAGCCGGACGCACAGGGCACCATCACCGTCCTGCGCTGGGACAGCAACAAGGAACTCGCGCTCCTGACGGAGGATAGCCCCGCCGCAACGGAGAAATTTGCCCGCCAGATCGGGATCGGAAAGTATTATTCCGGCTGCGGTCTCTCCGACAAGGTGGCTGTCGTGCGCGACATGGAAACGCGCTGCCGCCGTGGGACGCTTCTATTTGTGGGCGACCCGGAGCGCGACAAGGCCTGTCTCGATGCCGCCGATATTGGCGTGGCGCTGCGTGGTGCGGATTCCGACGCCGCGATACGGGCGGCTGATGTCGTCATCATGGACGA
>CAVIIB010000058.1:0-12163 GCA_963642815.1 Oscillospiraceae bacterium
GCTTCCAGAAAACCCCTCCACCGCTTCGCGGTCCCCCTCCCCTTTCAGGGGAGGCTGGGGATTGGTGGTAATCGCAGTGCTCCCTTTCAGGGGAGGCTGGGGATTGGTGGTGTTCGCGGCGCTCCCTTTCAGGGGAGGCGGAGATTGGAAGTCCTCGCAGTCAACGCACCCTTTTAGACATACAAAAAGGCGGCTGCCGAAGCAGCCGCCTTGGGGTTTACTGGTTATAATTCTTTTTCTTCGCGACAAGCGTCGCGCCGACAACGGCGCAGCCGCCGAGCAGCGCCACGGCGAGCCACAGCGCCGTATGGCTCTCATCCCCCGTGCGCGGCGGCTTCTTCGTGTCCGGCGTCTTCGCGGCGGGCTTTGTGCTGTCATCTGTGGTCGGGGTGGTTTTATAATGCAACGTCGCTCCGACAAGCCGGTCGTTGCTTCCGCCCATGCTTATCTTTTCCCAATCCACCGCCGTTCCCGCGTAGTACACATCCGCAAGCGGGACGCTATCCTCGAACTGCCAGTTGCAGAATACGCCGTCGCCAATGCTCGTCACGCTTGCCGGGATCGTCACGCTCACGAGCCGGTTGCAGCCGTAGAACGTATAATTTGCTATGCTCGTTATGCCGTTCGGGATCGTCACGCTCGGAAGCTTGTAGCAGTGATAGAACACGCCCTCGCCAAGGCTCGTCAGGCTGGAGGGGAGGTTTACGCTCGTCAGCGATTCGCAGGACTCGAACGCATATTCCCCAATACTCGTCAGGCCGTTCGGGAGGGTTATGCTCGTCAGCTTGCTGTCCCGGAACGCCCCGCCCCAGATGGTCGTCACGCCGGATGGGACGGCATAGCTCGTGCCCGCCCTGCCTTCGGGATAGCGGATAAGCGTTGTCCCGCCTTTATTGAAAAGAACGCCGTCCCTGCTGCTGTAATTTTCGTTGGTCGCGTCCACCGTTATGCTCGCCAGTGCGTGGCAGTCTGTGAACGCATCCTGTGCAATGCTCGTCACGCCGCTGCCGATCGTCACACTTTCAAGCGACGTGCAGTAGTCAAACGTTTCGCTCCCGATACTCGTCACGCCGGACGGGATCGTCACGCTCGTCAGCGCCATGCACTCCTTGAACGCGGCGTCTCCAATGCTCGTCACGTTAGATGGGAGCGTCAGGCTTTCCAGCGAGTAGCAATAACAAAACGCATTGTTCCCAATACTCGTCACCGTGTCCGCTATCGTCGCGCTTGTCACTGCGCCGCACGAGGTAAATGCGCGAGCGCCGATGTGTGTCACGCCGCTTTCGACCACGACGCTGGTAATACTGTTGAGGAACGCATTCCACGGGGCGGAGGTGTCGTATGGATAATCCGTCATTGCGCCGTTGCCGCTGATGGTGAGTTTACCATCATTGGAAAACGCCCATTCCACGCCCTCGCCGCAGTCGCCGGAGACGACAACACCCCCGCTGGGAGCGCCGGATTCACAGTACACCTGTCCCAAGCAGTCACGGAGAGTTGCGTCCATTGCGACGGTCTCCCACGCCTCCTCCGTACCGGCGTAATATATATTGGTGGAGAGGGGGAGATCCTCAATGCTCGTCACACTGGTCGGTATCACCAAGGCCGCGAGCCTTTGACTACCCGGGAACGCGCCATACTCAATGCTTGTAACGCCGTCCGGAATCGTGTAGACCAGTTCCGATTTTCCGTAGGGATAGAGCCTAAGCGTTTTCCCGTCCTTACTGAACACCACGCCGCCTATGCTGCTATAAGTCTGGTTGCCCTCGGCAACATTTATATTCGTAAGCGCGGTGCAGGAGCTAAATGCGTTCTTTGGAAGCTGTGTCACTCCGGCGGGGATCGTTATACTCGTCAGCGCACGGTTTCCACTGAACGCAGCTTGACCAATGGTCTGCAAGCTGCTCGGGAGCGTCACGCTCGTCAGGGCGCACCGCAAGAACGCACATTCCCCCATGCTCGTCACGCCCTCGGAAATCGTCACTTGGGTGAGCGAGCTACAGCCGGCGAACGCATAGCTCCCAATGCTCGTCACGCCGCTTCCGATCACCACACTGGTAATGCTGGTGCGGCTTGCATACCACGGGGTCTCCCTCACGGAGTTATAATCCGCCATCGCGCCCGTGCCGCGGATGGTGAGAGTGCCGTTGTCAAGCGTCCACATCAAGTTCTCGCCGCAGCTGTTGCTCGTGTCCGTGTCCGTGCCGTCCAGCGCCAGCGAAGCCGCTTCCGATTCCGCCTCAGCGCCGTCCTCGGTCAGTTCTTCGGTCGGTTCTTCGGGCGGTTCTGCGCTTTCCTCGGTCGTTTCCGTGGTTTCCTCGGTTGCCTCCTCGGTCACTTCCTCGGTCGGCTCGTTTGCCTCCTCGGTCGTCTCATTCGTATCACTCTCCGCAAGCAGCGTGTCGCCCTGCTCCGCAGAATAGACCGTTTCCTCGCTCTCCTGCGCCAGTGTGCCGAGCGGCAGCAGCGCGAGAACGAGCATGAGTACAAGGATAATGCTTGTCAGCTTTTTCATTTGCGTCCCTCCGTGTTTTGAAAACATAATTGTCTTAGCGGATGAAAACTACACTTTTCATCATTATGCTATATCTATGCCTTTTTTGTCAAGCAAAGCAGCAGATATAGGGGGGTGAAATAGACGAAGCCCCCGTTTTCGTAGGCTGAAAACGGGGGTGTGTCTGTGTCAGGTGGCGCTTTTCTTCATGGTTTTTCTCATGCCGTTGCCGAAGAAGTAGAGCAGGGTCATGGCGACGGAGCTTAGCACCCATGAGATGGGGTAGCAGACGAAGACCACGCGGATGTCGCGGAAGATGTGGAGCATGACGACTAGCCATACCACGCGGAACACGCAGATACAGGAGGCGGAGACGATGGTGACCTTCATGGCGTCGCCCGCGCCGCGTATCGCGCCGCCGAGCACGTCGGAGAAGACAAACGTCCACGCGAACGGCGCGAGATACCACATCTGCTGGATGGCGAACGCCTGCGCGTCCGGGTCGGTCGTGAACAGACCGATGAGCTGGCGGCAGAAGATGAGTACGCAGCCCGCCATGACGACGACCATGCCGAGTGCGGCAATGAGTGCGGTGCGTATACCGGCGGCGATACGGCTGTATTTGCCCGCGCCGATGTTTTGACCGACATAGGTCGAGAGCGCGAGCGAGAGCGCCGAGGTCGGCATATAGACAAAGCCGTCGATCTTGCTATAGGCGGCGCAGCCGGCCATGGCGACAGAGCCGAAAGTGTTGATGTCCGCCTGCACGAGCAGGTTGGAGATGTTGAACATCGAGCTTTGCAGCCCGCAGGGGACGGATATGCGCGTCAGATCCCAGATCGTCAGGCGGTCAAGCGTGAGGTGCAGCGGGCGGAAGCGATAGCGCTCGTCAAGGCGCATGAGCCGCCATACGACAAGCACGGCGCTGACAAGCTGGGCAATGACGGTGGCGAGGGCAGCTCCGGCCACACCCATGCTGAACACGGCAACGAACAGGAGGTCAAGCACAAGGTTCGTCAGCCCACCGGCGACAAGATAGAGCAGTGGCCGCCGTGAATCGCCCTCCGCCCGCAGCAGCCCCGCACCGACGTTGTAGACCATGGTGATGACCGTTCCGGCGAGGTAGATACGCAGATACGACACGCTGAGGTCGATCACATCGTCCGGCGTGGCGACCCAGACGAGCATTTGGCGCGAGAAGATGAAGCCGAGGACGCTGATGACAACGCCGGTCGTGACGGACAGGAACATGGAGCTGTCAATGATTTTCCGCAAGCCCTGCCAATCGCCCGCGCCGTAGTGCATGGAGTAGAGAATGCCCGCGCCGGTGGCAAGCCCCAGAAAGAGGCCGATGAGTACGTTGATGAGTGCGCCGGTCGAGCCGACGGCAGCCAGCGCCTCATCTCCGGCAAACGAGCCGACCACGGCGGCGTCGATGGAGTTGTAGAGCTGCTGGAACAGGTTGGACAGAAAAATGGGGAAGGCGAACGCGATGAGACCGCGTGTGATGGAGCCTTCCGTGAGGGATATTGCTTCTTTTTTCATTTCAGTCGGTGTTTTTTTTGGTGATTCCTTTCTTCAGTCCGCGTCGCTCTCGCGCAGCGCAGCCTGATACAATTCGTTTTTGGCAAGACCGGCAGCCTCCGCCGCCTCGCGGCAGGCATCCTTGAGCCGCATACCCTCGCCGCGCAGCCGCCGTACCAGCGCCAGCGCCTCGTCAAGCGAAAGCTCCGGCGCGGTCGTCTCCGGTGCACCACGGATGACGAGTACAAACTCGCCCTTGGGCGGATTCTGTTCATAGTATGCCAGCGCCTCGGACAGTGTGAAGCGGAGAAACTGCTCATGCAGCTTGGTAAGCTCGCGGCAGACGGTAAGCTCCCTGTCGCCCCATGCGTCGAGCATATCCGCCAGTGTGCGCACGAGCTTGTGCGGCGCTTCGTGGAATATCATCGTCCGCTTCTCGTCCCGCAGCTCGCGCAAATGCTCGGCGCGGCTTTTCTTCGAGGTGGACAAAAAGCCCTCGAAGCAGAAGCGCTGGGTCGGCAGGGCGGAGGCGGCGAGCGCCGTGATACAGGCGCTTGGACCGGGGATGGGGGAAACAGGCACATCATGCGCCGCGCAGAGGCGCACCAGATCCTCGCCGGGGTCGGAGATGGCGGGCATACCCGCGTCCGTCACGAGGGCGCAGCTCTCGCCCGCAAGCAGCCGCGCAAGAATGCGCTCGCCGGATTGGGCGCGGTTGTGCTCGTGGTAGCTCACAAGCGGCTTGCGGATGTCGAGGTGATTTAAGAGCTTGAGGGAGACGCGGGTATCCTCCGCCGCAATGAAGTCGACGGAGGATAAGGTCTGCTTGGCGCGTGGGGAGAGGTCGGACAGATTGCCGATGGGCGTTCCGACAAGATAAAGAATACCGCTCATGACCGATGGTATATCTCCTTCATTTCATCCGAGGGCGTTCCGTCCTCGTTGGCGAGGAACAGCAGCGGCAGCGCGGCAAGACCGGGTCGCCCGCCGCGCCGTCCCGTGATGAGGACGAGGCTTGGCTGGCTTGAGGCCTTGTGCGCGACGAGGCGCAGGCGCTTCGGCTCGATGTCGGCCAGCCGCATGGCGGCAAAGATGTCGGTGAGGTATTCGGGCTTGTGGACGAGGTGGAACTCGCCGCCCTTTTTGAGCAAAAAGCTCGCCGCGCCGCAGAACTGGGCGGGAGAAAGACTTCCGCCGCGAGCCGCCGCACGCTCCGGGTCGGGTGAGGGCTTGCCGCCGTAGAAATACGGCGGGTTGCAGACGACAATATCATACTCGCCCGCGCCGCCCATGGCGCGATGGTCGCGCATATCGGCGCACCGCACCTCGCCGCGAACGCCGTTTTCGGCGTAGTTTTGCTTGCATACCGCCACGGCGCTCTCGCGTATATCGAGGCTGTCAAAGACGGCAGACGGCTCCTCATCGTGCATAAGCACGGAGATAACGCCGCCACCGCAGCCGAGATCCATGCAGCGCTCAAACGTCCGCCCAAGGGCGAAGTCGGCGAGCAGCACGGAGTCGGTGGTTATTTTAAAGGTCGGGTCGTCCACATAGCGCGGACCGCCGGGCCAGAGCTTGATCATAATAGAGATTCCTCCAAACAGAAAGGGAGGCGGGCGATATGCCGGAACATACCGCCCGCCGTGCTTCCCAGTGAGAATTACTCCTCGCTGATGGCGCCCATGGGGCACTGCTCGGCGCAGGTGCCGCAGGACAGGCAGGCATCGGGATTGATCTCGTACTGCGTGTCGCCCTGACTGATTGCACTGACCGGGCAGACATCCGCGCAGGAGCCGCAGGAAATGCAAGCGTCGCTGATTTTGTAAGCCATTGTTATTACCTCCACAAGTAATGTACAAGGTCATATTAGCATAAAAAATAAAAAAATCAAGTACCGCCGACAAGCTCTTAAATTTTTTGCGCGACTTGCTTTCCCGACGAGAATATGGTAAAAGGAAAGGTGAGCGCCGAGCGCTCACCGGGAGGGATAAAATGAAGAAGCTTATGGCAGGTCTGCTGACCCTTCTTATGCTGGCGGCGCTGCTCGTCGGCTGCGGCAGCACAGACCCCGTCAGTGGTGTGCTCTATGCCACGTCCTGTACCGATACGGACGGCGCGGCGGTCGTCTGCTTTGGGGACTGCTTGCGTCTGGCGAGCGACGGCAGCGGTGTGCTTTCCTACAACGGCACGGAGTACACGCTGCGCTATGAGTACAGCGCCGAGGACGGCAGCCTCCGCTTCCGCGATGCCGAGGGCGTTCGCTTTGAGGGGCACTATGACGGCAAGACCGTCACCGGCGTGTATGGCGAGCGCTACGAATACCGCTTTGAGCCCGTCGGTGCGCTTGACGGCGCGAACCATGCCGGGGAATATCCGGCGCTGCGCTGCTATGTGGATGGCGAGCGGGTGTCCTGCAAGGACGATAGCCTCTGCCTCAACGCGGACGGCAGCGGCACGGCGACCATAGACGGCGTGAGCCATACGCTGCTCTGGATCGCTGACGGGACGAGCCTCACCCTCTATGGCGAGGGCTTTTCCATGCTTGACGGACACATTGAAAACGGCGAGATAACCGGCTCCTGCTTCGGCGCGGCGTATGAATTCACCCAAAACCCGCCCCATGTGGAGAGCGGGCGCTACGGCGCGACGGAATGCACCGACGCGGACGGCACGACGGCGTATTATCTGGACGGAGAGTATCTCACCATCGAGGACGACGGCAGCGGCGCGGTCTACTACGGCGGCGTGGAGTACGACATACAGTGGACGTATGCCGATGAGGTATTCCGCTTCGAGGACAGCGACGGCGACCACTTTGAGGGCAGCTACACCGACGGCATGATCGAGGGTCTATACGGCGGCACATACCGTTATGTCTTCCGCCTCAACGCCGAACCAGTCGTGGAGGAGAGATGAAGGGTGGTACATTCGTTGAAATCATGCTATAATGGGTGTAGAAACATGGAGAGGTGGTGCTTCTATGAATCCGTTGGACGGCATTCGTGAGTATAGGAACGAACACGATGTCATGACAAAGAGCTTCCGTAAAGCGGTCAGCCGCGCCATTGAGGAAAACCGCGCCGCAGGTCATCCCATCGCCCGATACGACAAGGAAAAGAAGAAACCCTACCTCGAATATCCGGACGGGCGCATTCAATATGTCTGACGCCACAAAACGCCCGGAAGTCGTTGTCTTTGCAGGGCCGAACGGATCGGGAAAATCGACGATAACCGGTCCCGAATGGATCAAAGGCGTATACATCAATGCCGACGATATTCAGAGGGAACGGGGAATCACGGTTGAGGAAGCCGCGAAAATCGCGGATGAGCTGCGAGCGGAACATCTCGCAGCGAGAGCTGATTTTACCTTTGAAACAGTGCTTTCCTCGCCTCATAAGATCAGATTTCTCAAAGAGGCAAAGAGGCGTGGGTATTTTATTCGCGGCTACTTCATTCTTACGAACGACCCGGCCTTGAATGTGGCTCGCGTCATAGCGAGAGTTGCTACAGGCTTGCATGACGTTCCTGCGGAGCTGGTGGTAAAGCGATACCACCGTGCGCTGGCAAATGTCCCGGAATATCTGGCGATATGTGATATATGTCACATATACGATAACACGGACGATGAGCCGTTCCGCATCTGCCGGAAGCACAAAAATGACATCAATCTTTATCCCAGCGATAATTGGAGCAAAGAACAAATAACTGCGCTTGTATTTGGACAAGGCGACAAAAACGAATGATAATAATCTGCGCCCGCTGATGAGCTTCAGCGGGCGCTTTGTTTATAGGAAAAGCCAGTCGATGAGGTTGTAGATGTTCAGTGCCATGATGAGGATGCCGACGAAGCCGAGGAGGGGCTTTGTGGGCAGCTTGCGGCAGAGCCATGCGGCAAAGGGCGCGGCGACCATGCCGCCGAGGGCGACGGCGAGGATGACCGGCCAGAAGCTGTGCATATCGTCCATGAGGACGACGAAGGTGGTCGTCTCCGCGACGGTGACGAGAAACTCCGCCGTGTTCACCGTGCCGATGGATTTTTTGACATCCTGATCGCTCGCGAGCAGCGTCGAGGTCACGACGGGTCCCCAGCCGCCGCCGCCCGTCGCATCGAGGAAGCCGCCGACAAAGCCGAGTGGCCATATCTTCCAGCCGAGGTGACAGGGCTTTTTCGCCTCGCGGCGGAAGAGCTTGGCGAAGATGATCGCGCCCATGATGATGAGGTAGACGTCGATGAACGGCTCCAGCCAGTCGCCGATGTCGGACAGAAACCACGCGCCCAGCGCACCGCCCACGACACCGGGGATGATGAGCCGCCAGAGCATATCGTGCATGACGTTTTTGAGCTTGAGGTGGCTGATGCCGGAGACGAGGGTGGTGAACATCTCGGCACAGTGGACGACGGCGCTGGCCATCGCGGAGGGTAGCCCGCCGACGCTTTTCAGAAAGGTGCGGCAGGAGACACCGTAGGCCATGCCGAGCGTTCCGTCAATGCATTGGGCGAGAAAGCCGATGAGCACATAGATCAAAAACATGGTGATGGAAAGTCCGCCGATCGTCATAGCTCCTTATCCTCCATACGACTGTGTAGATATTCCAGCAGCGCGTTGACGCAGGCTTCCTCGTCCAGCCGCTCGGTGTCGAGCACAAGCTCCGCCGCCTCCGGCGGTTCATAGGGAGAGGCTATGCCGGTGAAGTGGGGAATTTGCCCCGCCTTGGCCTTTTCGTAAAGCCCCTTGGGGTCGCGTCCGGCACAGGCCTCGACATCGGCCTTGACATAGACCTCGATGAAGTCCTCGCCGCAGATCTCCCGCGCAGCGGCGCGGGAGGCGGCAAAGGGCGAGATGAGCGTGGTGATGACGACAACGCCCGCGTCGCGCATGAGATTGGCGACCTGCGCCACGCGGCGCATATTCTCGCGGCGGTCGTCGTCCGTGAAGCCGAGGTCGGCGTTCAGACCGCGCCGCAGACGGTCGCCGTCCAGAATATAGGCAGGGATATGCTGCGCGGCGAGACGACGCTCCGCCTCCTGCGCGATGGTGGTCTTGCCGGAGCCGGAAAGCCCCGTCATCCAGACGACAAGCCCCTTGCGACCAAGCAGACGCTGACGCTCGCTTGCGCTCAAGGCGTCCGCCGACCAGCGGATATTGCGCCCGTCGTATTCCTCGTCGGACAGTGCCGCCGTGATGATACCGCCGCCCGCGATCTCATAGCCGTCCACAATGACGAAGCGGCTCGTCGCGTCGATAGACCCGGCGAGGTCAAAGGCCACGGGCGCGTCGAGGCGCAGCACACACTCGCAGACCTCATTTTTGCGGCACTCGTCGCGCTCGCCGCAGTCAAGGCTCGCCGCGTTCACAATGCGCGTTATTTTTTCCAAGCGCATGGGAACGTGCGCCGTGCCGCATTTGAAGTGGTAGCCGCGTGACGGCGCGAAGCTCTCACGCCCCAGCCAGAATACGTTGGCCTGCAGCCGCACGCCCACGCAGGGCGGTGTTTCGCCGCGGCGGCAGGCAAGCTCGCCACGGCGGACGAATATCTCCTCCGTCATGGTGAAGCCGGCGGCCTTGCCGGGACCAAAGGAATCCGGGGTCGGCGCGTTGAATTCCTCCAAGGATTTGACGGAGGTGCGCTTGCCGGAGGGATAGAAGACGATCTCATCCCCGGCGCGGATACGCCCGGCCTCGACCGTACCGGCGACAATACGCCGCTCGTCACGGTCGGCGGTGAATTTGTAAACGCCCTGCACCGGCATACGGAAGCTCTGTGCCTCCGGCGCGGGCAGTGGCTCGAAAGCGTCCATCTGGGCAAGCATGGTCACACCGTCATACCACGGCATATTGGATGAGGGCGTGACGATGTTGTCACCGGCCATGCCGCTGACGGGTATAAATGCCGCCGGGGTGATCCCGATTTTTTGGAGAAAGGCGAGAAATTCCTCGCGTATGGATTCAAATACGGCGCGGTCATAGCCGACCAGATCCATCTTGTTGACGAGGACGGCCACCTGCCGTATGCCGAGCATGGAGAGGAAATAGCCGTGGCGGCGGGTGTTTTCCTCCACGCCCCGCGCCGCGTCGATCACCATGAGGGCGGCCTCCGCACGGGAAGCGCCCGTGACCATGTTTTCCAGGAATTCGATGTGGCCGGGTGCGTCGATGATGATGTAGTCGCGGCGCTCGGTCTTGAAGAAGCAACGCGCCGTGTCGATGGTAATGCCCTGCGCCTGTTCGTTTTTGAGCGCGTCGAGCAGGAAGGCGTATTCAAAGGGCTTGGCATTGCGGCGGCAATTCTCGCGTATGGCTTCCAGCTTGCCCTGCGGCAACGCGCCAGCGTCCGCGAGCATACGTCCGATGACGGTGGATTTTCCGTGGTCGACATGACCGACCGTTACGATGTTGAGCAACTCCTTATCCATCACATATACCCGTTCCTTCTCAGTGTTTCAAGCCCGCCGCCGTCCTCGGCATCCTGCGCCCGCCCGGAGCGCTCGGCAATGTTGGCAAGTTGCCCTGCGCGAAGCTCCTCGATGATGTCATGCGGATTTTTGGAGGTCGAGTGGATAGGACCCGTACACGGCGCACAGCCGAGCGAGCGGTAGCGCGTCCCGTCGCCTTGGTCGTAGTAGAGGCTCACGGTGGGGATATGCTCGCGCTCGATGTACTCCCAGACGTTCAGCTCCGTCCAGTCGAGCAGCGGGTGTATGCGGACATGGGTGCCGGGTGCGAAATCGGTCTTGAACTGGTTCCAGAATTCGGGCGGCTGGTCGTCCAAGTCCCAGTCGTTGCGCTTGTCACGAGGGGAGAAATAGCGCTCCTTGGAGCGGCTGCCCTCCTCGTCGGCGCGAGCGCCGACGATCACGCCGGTATAGGCGGCGGTGTTCGTGTCAAGCTCATATTGCCCGGTCTGCAAATTGAGGCGGTAGCGCGGCCATGTGCCGTCCAGCGTGTGGGTGAGCGCCTCGGTCTTGAGACGGCGGCAGCACTCGACGCGCCCGACAGCTCCGTCCGGGAAGGTCTGCTTTGCGTCCAGCGCCTCGCGGTTCTCGCCGTATATCATGTAAAGCCCCATCTCCATCGCAAGACGGTCACGGTATTCGATCATCTCCGGAATTTTATGATGGGTGTCGATATGCACGAGCGGGAACGGGACGTGACCGTAGAACGCCTTACGTGCCAGCCAGAGCAGCACGGTTGAGTCCTTCCCGATGCTCCACAGCATACAGAGGTCGGCAAAGGCGGCATACGCCTCGCGCAGAATATGTACGCTTTTTGATTCCAGTCGGTCGAGATGATCCATCAGACGGTCGCCTCCGTGATTTGTTCGTAGCCGTAGCGCTCGAAGTAAAAGCCGAGCCGCTCGTTTATCTTCCCGCGCAGACGGGGCGAGAAGTCATAGCTGTTTTTGCGGTAGTTCTTCTGGCTGTCGATAAAAGCGCGGAAGCGCGGGAGCGCCTCGTCAAAGCCGTCAAGCTCCAGCGCCTCGTATATCTGACGCAGCCCGTCCTCCGGCGCTTGCACGAAGTCCTCATACGCCACGTTCACAAAGCGTCCGGGGCGGAAGCTGTCCTCCATGGCGAAAAGCTCACGGTACATACGCTCAAACACGCCGATGATGATGTCCTCCATCTCGTCGTCAAAGTCGTCGAGCCTTGGTAGCGGGGTCAGCCGCAGCAGCTTCATCTGTACCGTGAACATATGGATGGTGCTCTGGATGGTGGTATAGGGGTCGCGGTGGATGGTCACGAAGCGGGCGTTCGGGTACATATCCAAAAGCTCGCGTATGCGGCAGGTGTTGTCCGGGCTCTTGAACAGGAGCTGACGACCCCCGTTGCGCCATGTGAGCTTCTTGACCATATAATGATAGGCGCGTTTCCACTCGCGGCGCTGTGCCGGGGTCAGATCCTCGACGAACGCGCCCTTGAAGAAATGCTGGAACGCGGCGGGAAAGGCCGTCATGTGGTCGATGGAGTAGGGGGTGAAGTTGGCGATGGCAAAGGTTTCCTCCATGGGCAGGTCGAGGGAATACTGCACATTGTCCATCGGGCGGGCATCCTTGAGCCCGTTGGCCACGCCGCCGCGCAGCAGCCAGCCGAGCAGCACGCTGTTGGAGAACATACAGGTGCTCACGGGGTCAGCCCATGCAAAC
>CAVIIB010000059.1:0-11602 GCA_963642815.1 Oscillospiraceae bacterium
ATGCCCACGTCGACTGCCCGGGCCACGCCGACTATATCAAGAACATGATCACCGGCGCTGCGCAGATGGACGGCGGTATCCTCGTCATCGCCGCCTCCGACGGCCCCATGGCGCAGACTCGTGAGCACCTGCTGCTCGCCCGTCAGGTCAACGTCCCCTATATCGTCGTGTTCCTGAACAAGTGCGACCAGGTCGACGATCCTGAGCTGCTTGAGCTCGTCGAGATGGAGGTTCGTGAGCTGCTCGACAAGTACGACTTCCCCGGCGACGAGACCCCCATCATCAAGGGCTCTGCTCTGAACGCCCTCGTGTCCGACTCCACCGACCCCAACGCGCCTGAGTACAAGTGCATCTGGGAGCTCATGGACGCTGTTGACACTTGGATCAAGACCCCTGAGCGTGCGGCTGACCTGCCCTTCCTTATGCCCATCGAGGACGTGTTCACCATCTCTGGCCGTGGCACCGTCGTCACCGGCCGTGTGGAGCGTGGCGTTGTCAAGATCGGCGACAAGGTTGAGATCGTCGGCATCCACGACACGCAGGAGACCGTCGTCACCGGCACTGAGATGTTCCACAAGACCCTTGAGTTCGCCGAGGCCGGCGACAACGTCGGCTGCCTGCTCCGTGGTATCGACAAGAAATCCGTCGTCCGTGGTCAGGTTCTCGCCGCTCCCAAGTCCATCAAGCCTCTGACGAAGTTCGTCGGTCAGGTCTACGTTCTGAGCAAGGACGAGGGTGGCCGTCACACGCCGTTCTTCAACAACTATCGCCCCCAGTTCTACTTCCGTACCACCGACGTGACCGGCGTCATCACGCTGCCCGACGGTGTCGAGATGTGTATGCCCGGCGATAACGTCGACATGAAGGTCGAGCTCATCACCCCGATCGCCATCGAGAAGGGCCTTCGCTTCGCTATCCGCGAGGGTGGCCGTACCGTCGGCTCCGGCGTTGTCATCGAGGTCGAGGGCTAATTAACCAGCTTTGTTTTTCAAATCCCGCCGGCGTTTGTCGGCGGGGTTTTCCTCATTTCAGCCCCAGCATGAAGCCGTCGAGCGCCGTGGAGTGGACATCCCCGGCGATCACAAGACCCTTGTGGCAGTAAAGCTCGGCAATGACCGTGGCTTCCTTGTCCGGCCAGCTCGTGACACGGTAGCTGTACAGCGTGGCGCTCTGCCCCGCATAGCGCTCAAGATCAAAGCCCTGCTGCTTTTGCAGCGCGTTGTAGTCTTGCAGCACCGCGTCAAATTCGCGGGGAAGCAGTATCTCCTGCCGCTGCTCACTGTCGGCATCGACCTGCCAGCCGAGGGCGAGGAGATAGTCGAGGCGATCTTGACGGCTCGTGAGCGTGTCGCCGCTACCTCGCGTGTGACCGAGGACGGCGACCAGCAGCAGCGCAAGCGCCAGTGCCGCCGCTGCCAGCAATATCCGGCGTACCGTTTTGCTATACCATAAAGCTCTCATGTCCGATACTTATGCCGAGGGGAGGCGGAAATATGCCGCAGGAACGGCTCGACAAGCTGCTCGCCGGCTCCGGGCGCTATACGCGGAGCGAGGCGCGTGCCGCCGTTGCCGCCGGTCGCGTCACGGTGGATGGCGCTGTCGTCACAAGGCCGGAGACGAAGTTCTCCCGCGAGTGCCGCGTACTGGCCGACGGTCAGCCGGTGGAGACGGCGGAATTTGTGTATTATATAATGAATAAGCCCGCCGGATATATCTGCGCGACGGAGGACGAGAAATACCCCGCCGTCACGCGGCTGCTGCCGAGGGAGCTTCGTACACGCGGTCTCTTTCCCGTCGGACGGCTCGACGCGGATGTGACGGGGCTGCTCATCCTGACCGACGACGGGCGCTATGCCCACCGCGTCACCGCACCGCGCAGCGAGACACCCAAGCGCTATGAGGCGCTGCTGGACGCGCCTGTGACGGAGGACGACGTGGCGGCCATGGCCGCCGGGACGACGCTGGCGGACGGGACGTGCTACCGCCCTGCGCTGCTGGAGCCGGATGCCTCCAACCCCTGCCGCGCCGTGGTGACGGTGACGGAGGGCAAGTTCCATGAGGTGAAGAACCTGTTCGCCGTGCGCGGACGGAGGGTGCTGGCGCTGCGGCGGCTCGCCATCGGCTCGCTTGTGCTGGACGAGGCGCTGGCGGAGGGCGAGTGGCGGCAAATGACCCCGCAGGAGGCGCTGTCCGCGCTTGGTTGACGTAACCACAATATGTAGGCTCTGTCAAAGGACAGAGCCTCTTTTTGTGCAAAATATCGAGCGGAAATAACAAGAGTTAAAATTATTAACAATTTTATTGCAAAAAACTATTGAAAAATGACAACAAATGTACTAATATAGAGAAAGTTTTCTGACACGAATTATGTTGGAGGGGAAAGAGATATGTCAAGCCGTATCTTCCAGAGCGTTATTTTGCAGATGAAAGACGCGACAAAACGGTGTATTGGCGTTGTGGACGAGCAGGGGAATGTTGTGGCATCCTCCGACCTGTCCCTGATGGGCGCGAGGCTGGAGGGCATCCACACGGAGGAGCCGGAGCCTTGGGACGCGGTCTTCCACGCCGACGGCAAAAGCTGCCGTTGTATCGGCGAGGGCGGACAGCGCGGCGAATACTGCGTGTTTGTCGATGGGGCGGACGAGATGGGCGACTCGCTTGCGGTCGTCGCCTCCGTTGCGCTGAGCGGCGCGAAGGCCAGCTATGACGACAAGCACGACACGACCACCTTTGTCAAGAACATCATCTCCGACAACATCCTTCCCGGCGATGTGTACGTCCGCGCCAAGGAGCTTCGCTTCAATGCCGAAGCGCCCCGCGCCGTGTTCATCATCCGCCAGACGGCCAGCGCCGATGCCTCGGTGCTTGAATACATCCGAAGCAAATACGCCGTGCCGGACAAGGACTTTCTGCTCTCCACGTCGGAGGCGGACACGGTGTTCATCAAGGAGCTGCCGGTCGCCTTTGAGCTCGAGGATCTTGAGCCCATCGCGGTCAATATCCACGAGGGGCTGCTGAACGAGCTTGACATCCACACCACCATCGGTGTCGGCTCGCCGGTCATGCACCTGCGGGAGCTCGCCGACCGCTATAAGGAGGCGCAGACGGCCATCGAGGTCGGCAAGGTCTTCGACACCGAAAAGAGCGCCATCAGCTATGGCAACCTTGGCATTGGCCGCATCATCTACCAGCTTCCCACGACGCTGTGCGAGATGTTCCTCTCCGAGGTTTTCAAGAAGAACCCCATCGAGGCGCTGGATCAGGAGACGCTTTACACCATCAACAAGTTCTTTGAAAACAACCTCAACGTCTCCGAGACGAGCCGCAAGCTCTTTGTCCACCGCAACACGCTGGTATACCGGCTGGAAAAGATCAAAAAGCTCACGGGGCTTGATCTGCGCGAGTTCGACCACGCCATCGTGTTCAAGGTCGCGCTGATGGTCAAAAAATATCTCGACACCCAGAGTGGGAGAAGCACAAGGAAGTGAATCCATGGTCAAATTTGAAAACGTATCCATGATCTATCCCGGCGGCGAATCCAAGGCCGTGCGCGATATGTCCTTTACCATCGACGATGGGGAGTTCGTGTTCTTGGTCGGACCGTCCGGCTCTGGAAAGACCTCCATCATCAAGCTCATCACCGGCGAGGTGCAGGCCTGCGGCGGCAAGCTCAACGTGAACGGCTTCGACCTGCGGCACACACCGCGTCGCAAGCTGCCCGCCATGCGGCGCACCATCGGCGTTATCTTTCAGGATTTCCGCCTGATCGACGATAAGACCATCTTTGAAAACGTCGCCTTTGCCATGCACGTCGTCGGCGCATCGACCCGCGACATCCGCAAGCGTGTGCCTTATGTGCTGGATCTCGTCGGGCTTACGGGGCGCGAGAATCGCTATCCCCGCGAAATATCCGGCGGCGAGCAGCAGCGTGTGGCCGTGGCGCGAGCCATCGTGAACGCGCCGAAGCTGCTCATCGCGGACGAGCCGACCGGCAACCTTGACCCGGCACGCTCGCTGGAGCTTATGCTGCTGATGGACAAGATCAACGAGATGGGGACGACCGTGCTTGTCGTGACGCACGAAAAGGAGCTTGTCAACTCTTTCTCCAAGCGCGTCGTGGCCATCGAAAACGGACGTGTCATCTCCGACGGAATGGATGGGTATTACAGCTATGAAATCGACTAAACTGGGCTATCTGATAAACGAGGGCTTTAAGAGCATTTTCACGCACGGCTTTATGAGCTTCGCCACCGTCACCATCATCGTGGCCTGCCTTGTCATCATGGGCTCGTTTTCGCTCATCTCCGTGAACCTCTCCGCCATGATCTCCAAGCTCGAAGCCAACAATGAGATCGTCGCCTATGTGGAGGACACCTACACCGAGGACGAGGCGCGGGCGCTGGAGCTTCAAATCGCGACGCTGCCGAACGTGGCCTCCTGCCAATTCGTCACCCGTGAGGAGGCCATGAGCCAGTTTGCCTCCAAGTATGACGACGACAGTATGTTTTCCAACGTGGACGCCTCCGTGTTCCGTGACCGCTATGTCATCTATCTGGAGGACATCTCCCTGACCCAGCAGACCCAGCAGGCGCTCTACGGCATTACCGGCATTGCCAAGGTCAATGCGGAGCTGACGGTCGTGCAGGGCTTCATCACCGTGCGCAACGTCATCTCGGCGGTATCCATGATCATCATCGTCATTCTGGCGGTCGTGTCCATCTTCATCATGGCGAACACCGTCAAGCTCGCCACCTACAGCCGCCGCGAGGAAATTGCCATCATGAAGATGGTCGGCGCGTCGGACTCGTTCATCCGCTTCCCCTTTATTGTGGAGGGTCTCGTTCTCGGTCTGTTTGGCGGACTTCTCGCCTATCTCATCGAGTGGGGCATATACGACGTGGTGACAAACCGCGTCATGACCGGAATCGTGGGCAATCTTGTGTCCGTGATACCCTTTGCCAGCGTCCGCTTTTTGCTGCTGGCCATATTCGCAGGCGTGGGCTTCGTTGTCGGCGTGTTCGGCAGCGCCATCGCCATCCGCAACTATCTGAAGGTCTGACCTTCGGACCCGTTTCCCGCAAAGGAGGAATCCCTTGAAAGCCAGAAAGACATTCATCACCGTTGTTTGCATACTGCTCTGTGTGCTGTTCGTGCTCTCCATCTCCGTGATGGTCATCGTGCCGTCCTATGCCGCCTCGTCGAGCGACATCAAGGCGGAGATCAACTCGCTGACGGCGGAGCGCAGCGACATTGAGGATAAGATAGAATCCATCGACGCGCAGCTTTCCGCGCTGGGCGACCAGATGGAGCAGACGATGGAGAAGAAGGCGATACTCGACCAGAAGAACGCGCTGGCCCAGCAGGAGCTGGACGTTATCAGCGAGCAGATCGAGATCATCGACAACTATATGGCCAACCGTCTGGCTGACCTTGAGGCCGCCCGCGAGCGCGAGGCGGAGCAGGAGGAGGCATGGCTTGGTCGTCTCCGCGCCATGGAGGAAAACTCCGACCTCAGCTATGTTCAGGTGCTTTTTGACGCGACGAGCTTTTCCGATCTGCTGACGCGCATTGACGCGGTGAGCGAGATTACGGAGTATGACGAGCAGCTTTTCAACTCCTACATAGAGGCGCGTCAGACCGTCGAGGAGCTGGAGGCCGAGGCCGAGGAAATGTCCCGCATAAACGAGGAAAACAAGGCCGGGCTGGAGCAGCGCCGTGTGCAGCTGGAGGCGGATATTGCCGCTGCCAATGAGCTGATCGCGGAGCTTGAATCGAGCGTCGAGGGCTATAATCTCCTGCGGCAGGCGCAGGAGGAGGCCGACGCGGAGCTCGCCGCCCTCATTTCGGAGAAGCAGGCCGAGTATACGGAGGCCAAGGCTAAGGAGGATGCGGCGGCTGCGGCTGCTGCTGCGGCGGCCGGCGGCGCAAACGCCAACTTCAGCGGTGACGGAACGACCTTCCTCTGGCCGTCCTATACCACCACGCTGACCTCCTACTTCGGCAACCGTGAATCGCCCGGAGGCATTGGCAGCACCAACCACAAGGGCATCGACATCGGCGCTTCCTACGGCACGTCCATCTGGGCGGCGGCGTCCGGTACCGTGACGCTCGCGAGCTGGAACGGCGGCTATGGCAACTGCGTCATCGTCTCCCACTCCAACGGCTATTCCACGCTTTACGCGCATATGTCCAGCATCGCCGTCTCCGCCGGTCAGACCGTCTCGCAGGGACAGGTGCTCGGCTATGTCGGCTCGACCGGCAACTCCACCGGCCCGCACCTCCATTTCGGTGTGCTCGCCGGAGGCACCTACGTCAACCCCCTCGCGTTCAACTACATCTACGGCAGCTGATATTTCACATGACCCACACCGAGCGGCTTTTGTCGCTCGGTGTTTCTTTGTGTCGAATGGACGCAGCGCTCTGTTACAAGTTGTAACGGTTTGTAATGATTGCGTCATGAATTCCGGAACAATTGAGCGTATAATACTATGCGTTGGAATATGCCGAGTGCTAGAAAACATTTGGTATTATAACCCTATCCGTGGCGGCGCTGTGGCGCACACGGGACGACCAAAGGAGTATCACATTGAAGAAGACCCTATCCATTTTGTCTATGTGCCTTGTCATGGCGCTGACCTTTTCGGTCGGCTTTGCCGCGCTTGGCTCTGTGCCCGCGCAGGCGAGTGTGACAGGGGATCTTAACAGCCTCAACAGCCAGATGGGAGAGATCCAGCAGAAGATAAGCGAGCTGGAGACCCAAATCGACAGCCTTGACTACCAGCGCCAGTCCGTGTTGGAGAAGAAGGCGACGCTCGACAAGAAGAACGCCTTGACCCAGCAGGAGCTTGACGTGATTGCCGAGCAGATCGACATCATTGACAACTACCTCACGAATCGCCAGTCCGACCTTGAGGCCGCCCGTCGGCGTGAGTCGGAGCAGGAGGAGGCATGGCTTGGTCGCCTCCGCGCCATGGAGGAGGAGACTGACCTCAGCTATATCCAAGTCCTGTTTGAGGCGACGAGCTTTTCCGATCTGCTTACCCGTATTGACCTCGTGAGCGAGATCACCCAATATGACGAGGAGCTTTTCAACTCCTACATCGAGTCTCGCCGGACCGTCGAGGAGCTGGAGGCCGAGGCCGAGGAGATGTACGCCCTCAACGAGCAGAAGCGTTCGGAATACGAGGAGAAGAAGGCGCAGCTGGAGGCCGACACCCAAGCCGCCTGTGACATGATTGCGGCGCTGGAAAGCGATATTGACGGCTATCAGGAGCTGCTTGCGGCGCAGACCGAGATAGAGGATGAGCTCTCCGCCCAAATTGCGCAGAAGCTGAGTGAGTATTACGCCTCCGTCATCTCCGCCCAGCAGGTTTCCGCTGCGGTGGAGGCCGCCCGTGGCAACAGCGCCAACTTCTCCAGCGACGGGACGACGCTGCTGTGGCCGTCGTGGAGCAACATGATAACCTCCTACTTCGGCAACCGTGAATCGCCCGGAGGGATCGGCAGCACCAACCACAAGGGCATCGACATCTCCGGCAGCGGTATCTACGGCTCGGACGTGTGGGCAGCCGGTAACGGCACGGTCGTCAAGACCGGCAACGATACCACCGGCTTCGGCAACTATGTCGTCGTGGCGCTTGACAACGGCTACACCGTCCAATACTCCCACTTGGCGGAGAACTATGTCACCGAGGGACAGACCGTTTCGCAGGGCGAGAGTGTCGGCGCGGTCGGCTCCACGGGAACCTCGACCGGTGCGCACATCGACTTCCGTATCTACGACTCCAGCGGCAACGCGCTCGACCCCATGAGCTTTGACTACACCTACGGGAGCTGACAAAGAAGAACAAACCAACTCCGGGCGGCTTTTTTGGCCGCCCGGTTGTCCATATAAGGAGAATCCCATTGAAAAAGCTGAACCTGAAAACCTTGTCTGTCGTCGTGGTATCCTTTGCGGCGGGACTGCTTTTCTGCATGGGGTTGCTCGTGTGGAGCTGCGGCGGCTTTTCGGCGCTTCCGAGCGTCGCGAAGTATGCGGCGGCGCTGCGCCTTGTCCAGCAGCGCTACGTTGGCGAGATCGAGCCGTCAGAGTTTACCGACACGGCGCTGGCGGCGACCATCGGGACGCTCGACCGCTGGAGCTATTACATGACCGCCGAGCAATACGAGGACTACCTCGACTACAGCAACAACCGCTATCAGGGCATTGGTGTCACCGTCGTCAAGGACGCGGAGAGCGGCGGCTTTGAGGTGCGCTCGCTCACGGCAAACGGGCCTGCGGCGCTTGCCGGTGTGCAGATCGGCGAGATCATCACCGCCTGCGACGGCGTGGATGTGACCGGCGGGACGACGGAGGCGCTGCGGGAGGCCATCGAGGCCGCGTATGGCGGCGAGGTGACGCTCACACTGCTGTCGCCGGACGGCACACTGCGCGAGCTTGCCGTCTCCTGCGAGACGATACAGACCGACCCCGTCTCGTGGGAAAAAACGGAGGACGGCTACGGCGTCATCCGTATCACGAATTTTGAGGCGGGTATGGCCGACTCCGCCATCGCCGCCGTGGATACGCTCATGGAGCAGGGTGTGGCGGGCATTGTATTTGACGTGCGGAACGACCCCGGCGGGCGCGTGACGGAGCTTTGCAGCTTGCTTGACTACCTGTTGCCGGAGGGCGACATCTTCATCCAGACGGACAAGAGCGGTCACGAGAGCGTGAAGCGCTCGGACAGTGACTATGTGGACATCCCGCTGGCGGTGCTTGTGAACGCCGAAGCCTATTCCGCCGCCGAGTTTTTTGCCGCCGCCTTGCAGGAATATGACCGTGCTACCATTGTCGGTGAGGCCACCACGGGCAAGGGACGCAGCCAGCTCACCTTTTCTCTATCCGACGGCAGCGCCATCCACCTGTCGAGCTATGTCTACCTCACGCCGCAGCGTGTTGACCTCTCCGAGACCGGCGGTATCACGCCGGACGTGACCGAGACGCTGGACGATGAGCAGCGAACGCTCCTCGCGGCGGGACAGCTCGACACCGCAGACGACCCGCAGCTGCAAGCCGCAATTGCCGCGCTTCGCACTTGACAGAGGGCGTATACTTTTTATATAATAAACAACTATGATAATTGTATAAAATGTACCCACAATAATCTTCGGAGGTATAGCTATGGCCAGCGAAACCAAATTCAAAATGAGCCGCGAGCGCTATGACGAGCTGACGAGAGAGCTCGATTATATGCAGACCGTTCGCGAAAAGGAAGTCTCGGAGATGATCAAGGAAGCCCGCAGCTATGGCGACCTGTCCGAGAACAGTGAATATGACGAGGCGAAGGAGGAGCAGGGGAAGCTCTACTCCAAAATCGCGGAGTATAAAAACCTGCTGGCCAACGCCGAGATCGTTGAGCCGGTGGAGGGCAAAAAGGGCGTCGTCGGTATCGGCAGCCGTGTCCGTGTGCTGGATATCGAGCTCGACGAGGAGGAGGAATACCAAATCGTCGGCAGTCAGGAGGCCAACCCCCAAGCGCGTCGCATTTCGGAGGATTCGCCCTTCGGACGCGGTCTCATCGGCCACCGTATCGGCCAGACCGTCACGGTCGAGGCTCCGGCGGGTGAGCTTCAATTCAAAATCATCGCGGTCAACTACTGACCCATACGGAGGATAGACAAACAATGAGCAACTACCCTGAGGGCTACCGCAACGAGCCCGTCGGACTGTCCGACGAGATGCGCGTGCGGCGCGAGAAGCTGTTCCGGCTTCAGGATGAGGGGCATGACCCCTACCATATAACCCGCTTTGTGCGCAGCCACTACTCCGCCGAGGTGACGGCGGACTATGACGCGCTGGCCGGACAGGATGTGTCCGTGGCCGGACGTATCATGGCGAAGCGCGTACACGGCAAGGCCGGCTTCCTTGACATACAGGACGACCGTGGTCGTATCCAGCTTTATGTTTCCGTGGACGATCTGGGCGATATGCTTGCCGAGGTCAAGACATGGGATGTCGGCGACATCATCGGCGCGACCGGCTTTGTCTTCAAGACGCGGACGGAGACCGTCAGCGTCCATGTGAAGGAGATCCGGCTGCTGTCGAAGTCGCTGCGTCCGCTGCCCGAAAAATTCCACGGCATGACCGATATGGAGCAGCGCTACCGCCGCCGCTATGTTGACCTCATCATGAACGAGGACAGCCGCCGCGTGTTTGAAATGCGGACGAAATTCATCCGCATCGTCCGCCGCGTCCTTGACGAGCGCGGCTACTATGAGGTGGAGACCCCGGTGCTCGGCACCATCCTCGGCGGCGCGAACGCCCGCCCGTTCATCACGCACCATAACACGCTCGACATCGATATGTACCTCCGTATCGCCACGGAGCTGAACCTAAAGCGCCTCATCGTCGGCGGGATGGAGCGCGTCTATGAGATCGGACGCATTTTCCGCAACGAGGGCATGGACACCAAGCATAACCCGGAGTTCACGACCGTCGAGCTGTACGAGAGCTACGCCGACTATAACGTGATGATGGACATCATGGAGGAGATTCTCTCCACGGCGGCCATCGAGCTTTGCGGCAGCTATCAGCTCGAATGGCACGGCAAGACCATCGACCTCACGCCGCCCTTTGCCCGCAAGAGCATGGCGGAGCTTGTCAAGGAGCACCTCGGCATTGACTTCATGGCGAATCCCGACGACGCATGGGCGGTGCAGGCGGCCAAGGCCGCCGGTGTGGATATGGACGGCGTTGACCAGACATGGGGACAGGCGCTGTATGAGTGCTACGACCAGAAGGTCGAGGACAGCGTGATCCAGCCCACCTTTGTCATGCTCCACCCGGTCGAGGTGTCGCCGCTCGCGAAGCGCAGTCCGGCTGACCCGCGCCTCACGGAGCGCTTTGAGCTTTTCATCGACGGCTGCGAGTTCTCGAACGCCTTCTCCGAGCTGAACGACCCGCTTGACCAGCGTCTGCGCTTTGAGCGGCAGGCCGAGATGAAGGCCGCCGGCAACGACGAGGCGACCGACATGGACGTTGACTTCTGCGAGGCGCTTGAATACGGTATGCCTCCTACCGGCGGCATGGGTATCGGCATCGACCGCAGCGTCATGCTCCTCGCCGGTGTCGACTCCATCCGCGACGTTATCCTGTTCCCGACAATGAAACCCCTTGACTCCGAAAAGAAGGTGAAGAAGCCCGAAGAGGCTGCCAAGGAAGGCGTCATCGGCAGTGCCGAAACCAAGGTGGATATCAATATTGTAGACGAGCCGATTGATTTTTCAAATGTGCAAATCGAGCCGCTCTTCTCCGATTTCGTTGATTTTGATACCTTCTCAAAGAGCGATTTCAGAGCCGTAAAGGTGCTTGCCTGCGAGGCTGTGCCGAAGTCCAAAAAGCTCTTAAAGTTCACTCTGGACGACGGAACAGGCGAAAATCGTACGATTTTAAGCGGAATTCATGCTTATTACGAGCCGGAAGAGCTGGTCGGCAAGACCTGCATCGCCATCACGAATCTTCCTCCCCGTCCGATGATGGGCATCGAATCCTGCGGTATGCTGATTAGTGCCGTTCATAAGGAAAACGACGAAGAGAAGCTTCACCTGTTGATGGTAGATC
>CAVIIB010000060.1:0-9874 GCA_963642815.1 Oscillospiraceae bacterium
CGCCGTGGCGCTGCTCGGAGGCTGCGCCGTTGTCGGCACGACGGTGGTTGCGAGGAAAAAGAACTATACCCGCTAAACCCCAAGGCGGCTGCCATCCGGCAGCCGCCTTGTTATAGTTAGTCCTTACACGCTGACAGCCGACTCTTTCTCAAGAGCCGGCTGCCGTTATTTTGCCGTTTCCGGGCTGTCACCTGTGAGACACCCCCGTGAAATTTTTCTGTTTATCGGCGGGGCATATTGCCGTTCATGTTGCCGCCCATCTCGCCGGATGCACCGGGCATACCGCCCATCATCATTTCGGGGCCGGACACGCCGCTCTGGTTACCCAGCTCAAAATCCTCGGAGAGGTAAAGCTCGCCGTCGTAGTCAATGCCCGCCTCGCCGCCGTTCGACGCGCTCTGGATGCTCGCGCTGCCGCCGATGAGGTTCACGTTCCCGTTCGAGTCGATACCGTCGCCGTTGCTCTTGACGGTCACGCTGCCGCCCATCTGGTTGTAGCTATAAGCAAGCTCGCCCTCGTAAAGCCCGTCGCCGTTCGCCGCGTTGATCGCGTCGTCGGAGGAGGTCACATCGATGTTGCCGCCGTAGACGTTGATGACCGTCGCCTCTATGCCCTCGGTGCTGTCCGTGATGGTGAGGTCAGGTCCCTCGCCGGTCTCCGCGTCGCCGATGGTGAGGATGTGGTCGGCATGGATGCCGTCATCCCCCGCGTCGATGGTGATGTCGCCGCTCAGGATCGTCACGTCATAGTTGGAGTTGATCCCGTCGTTGGCCGCCGTGATGTCAACCTCCACGTCGCCGCCGATGATAATGCTGGAATCGTCGCCGCCCTTGATACCGTTCTTCGCCTCGCCATTGATGATAAGCTCGCCGTCGCCGGTAATGAACACGACGGATTCCGCCTTGACCTTGATGGCCGCGCCGTCATAGGCGTCCGCCACCTCCGCGTCCTCGGAGTACTCGTCCTCCGGGTTTTCCGCATCGGTCAGCGTGACCGTGCCGGAGATGATGACCTGTACCTCGGCCTGCTTGTTGATGGAGAGCGTAGCGCTCGATGTGCTGGTCAAATCAAGGTCTTCAAGAATGAGGACAACGCCGGTCGTACCCTTCTTGACCGTAATGCTGCCGTTCGAGGAGGAGCCGGTCACGATATAAGTGCCGGACTCGGTGATCTTGACATCGCCGTCCTCGTCGGTGAGCGTGTAGGTGGTGGCGTTGTCATAGTCCGCCTCCAGATCCATGGCGCTGTTATAGGTCGTGCCCTCCACGACCTCGCTCGGCTCGTCTGCGGACTCGATGGTCGTGTTGTTCATCTCGCCGCTCGCGCCGGGCATATTGCCCATTTCGCCGGACGCACCGGGCATGGCGGGCATTTCGCCGCTCGCGTTCCCGTTCATCTCACCCGACGGCGCGGCGGGAGCTTCCCCGCTCGGCTGCTCGCCGGACGCGGCGGTGGTATAGCTGCCGCTCTGCGCCGCCGCGCTTACCGCAACGCTCTGTGCTGTCGTGGGCGTCCAATCGTCATAGAACGCGCCGCCGTTCATCACAAGCTCCGTCCCGCTCGCAAGGGCGCTCTCGCCCGCCGAGACATAGACCGCGCCGCCGCTGCAGATGACGCTTTTCGCGTCAAAGCCGTTGGTCGCGGCAACGACCTGAAGCTCGCCGTTCTCGATCTCAAAGCCCGCGTTCTTGGCGCGGAGGCCGCCGTTCGTCTCGCTCGTCACCCGTAGCATTCCGCCGCCGGAAACGTCTGTGTCGACCTCGCTGTATACGGCGGCCTTATAAGTGCCGTCGCCGCCGGAAACGTAGTTCTCGCTGCCCTCGACCAGCTCGATGTGCAGGCTGTCGCCGCTTACCGCAACGATACCCGCCGCGTCGTCGCCGTCGATGGTCACATCGTCGAGCCGAAGCGTTACATCGCCCTCGCCGGGGTCAACATACACCGTGCCGCGCATATCGCCGGTCAGCGTGTACTCGCCCGCCTCGCTGATGACCATGCGGCCATCCGTGAGCTCCGGCTCTGTCCCTGTCGCGGCAAAGGCCACACCCGCCAGCAGCGAGAGGCAAAGCCCCGCCGCCGTGATCACTCTGGAAATTCGTCTTTTCATCCTATTTACCACCTTTCTGTGTTGTATTGTCGTCGTCTCCGACCGCCTTGGCGTGAGCTTGTCATAAGCATTCGCTTCGCCATCCCTTGGCTCCCCTGAAAGGGGAGCTGGCTCGGCGTAGCCGAGACTGAGGGGTTATCAGCCCTCTGCCAGACAACCCCTCCGGCGCTTCGCGCCACCTCCCCTTTCAGGGGAGGCTTGGGATTGGAGGCGCTCGCTGTGCGTCCCCTTTAGGGGAGGCTTGGGATTGGAGATATGCTTTGTCAAGCTCCTCCCGCCTTGGCGGTCTGTATATAGATTCGCGCCCAATGCTTGCATTTTTGGGGGTCGCGAAGAATTTTTTCAAAGCGCCTCACGGGTCACGGGCTTGCCGCACACGATGTTCAGATTCCCGTTGCGGCAGCGCAGCGCGTCTATGAGCGCCTTGGTGCTGTGCTCGTCCTTGAGCACGATCTGGTAGCTCAGCTCATACATCGTCCCCATGTTGGTCGTCTTCACGCGGTCAAGCTCCGCGGAGGTCGTGTACGCGGCAAAAATGTCGTCGAACAGTCCGTCATAGTCGAGGCTCTCGCCGATCGTGATTCTAAGCTCGCGCAGCGCCTCCTTGCCCGCGCCGAAGCGCAGCCGTTGCAGCAGCAGGAGAAACAGCGCCATAACGATGAAGAACAGCGCCGCGAGCAGCACATAGCCCATGCCGGTGGCAAGACCGATGGCCATCGCGAGGAAGATGAGGCTGATGTCCCGCGCCGAGCCGGAGGCGGAGCGGAAGCGGACGAGACCGAACGCGCCGGCCACCGCCACGCCCGTGCCGATGTTGCCGTTCACCAGCATGATGATGAGCTGCACCACGGCGGGCAGCATGGCCAGCGAGAGCACAAAGCTCTGGCTCGGCTTGCTGCGGTAGCCGCATAAAAGCGCGATGAGCACACCCAGCACGAGGGAGGCGGCGGTGCATATCAAAAAGGCCGCCAGCGTAAGCTCCGCGCCGTCGAGAATCGGATCAAGCATAGCATTTCACCCCCTGTCGATAGACGCCGCAAAACGGCGACGCGCCGATTCGCTGCTTGTAATACGCCCCATACTTGGAAAAGGAGCTTGCGCATATCCCGTTCTCGCTCAAAAGCCGCGCCAGCCACAGCGGTGCGCCGCCGGGTATTTTAAGCTCCATCAGCACCATATCCTCCGGCAGTATCAGCGTGCCGTAGTCGCCCGCACGGAGGTCGACATCGTAGCTGCGGCCACGCAGCGCCGTGTCAAAGGTGACGCGCAGCGCCGGGTCGTCAGCGCCCGCAAAGGCCTCGCGGTCATAGCCGATAAAAACCATCGGTCTTGGACGGTAGCAGCGCAGAAACCAGTCGATCTCCCGCCCTATCTGGTCGTCGGGGTGGAACACACCCGCCCGCAGGCGCTGTGCCGCCATATCGGCGGCAAGGGTAATGCGCCGCTTGTAGACAACACCGTCATACTTGCGCTTAAGCTCCGCAAACACCCTGTCACGGCTCGTCGGTATGCCGTAGCTCCGAACGCGCAGCTTCTCCTTGAAAACCGGCTTTTCGAGCGAGGCACGCACCAGCCGGTAGTCGTCCGTGTCATAATAAATATTGCCTATCTGATAGCATGGATGCTCGTCCGGCTTGACATAAGCCTCCATGCCGCGCCGCAGCGTCTCGTACTGTCCGTAGCGCAGCAGGTATTTCTTCTCCACCCGCTGAAAGCAGCTCTGTACCGTACCCACGGGCATCACCTCCTGTCTGTAATATTGTCCGCGTTAGGACGCGAGGGCGCTTTTGCCCTCTCCGGCAAAAATGCGCTCCAGCAGCGCCATGAGCTTCTGGATAAACTCCTGCACACGGTCACCCAAGGCGCTGACGCTCTCGCGTATCTCATCGACGGCCAGCACACCGCCGCGCAGCTGCTCCAGCTTCGCCTGAAGCTCGTCCACACTCATCTGCTCAAAGGCACGGATGGCGGAAATGATCGCGTCCAGCTCCGCGTCCGTAAAGGAATAGCCGTAGGCCGTGGCGAGGGTAATGATCTGCGAGCGCAGCGCCTCGTCCGTCATCGTCTGCGTAATATCCAGCAGTGCGCGAAGCTCACTGGCAAGCGCGGCAGTGTCCGCGTTTTCCAGCAGTGAGGCAGCATCCTCCGCAGCGCTCCCGCTGACACCGGCCACGTCGAAAACAAGCTCGCCGAGCGTCGCAATATCCGTGGAAGCGAGCGTCTCCGCGCCCCATTCGCCGGACGGCTCGGCACTGGCCGAAGCGCTCATCTCGCCGCTGGTCATGGCCGACGGCTCGCCGCTGGAAAAGGGCTCGCCGCTGCTGGCGAAGGCCGAGGACAAAAGGCCGCTCCCCACCATCAGAAACGCGAGTGTGCCTGTCATTATTGATTTGAGCTTTGTCATGGTCGTATCCTCCTGACATTGATTTTTGGGGGACTTTCTGCCCGCCTGTCTATCTATTCGGCGCATGGGGCGCAAAAAAGGGGGCTTGGGCAAAAAATCCCTCGGAAGCCGGAATGGGCCTCCGAGGGGTCAGTATTTCGATTGTCGGATCACAGCTTGCAGGGCGCTTCCTCGTCGGTAAGCTCGCCCTTGCAGACGATGTTGGTAGGACCGGTGAGGTAGAGGTCAGTAATTTGACCCGCCGCGTCGCGCTCCACATCGACAAAGAGCGTCCCGCCCCGCATATCCACCCGAACATTCCGCCCGGAGACCTTTCCCAGCAGCGTCAGCACCGTCACCACGGAGCCGGTACCCGTGCCGCAGGCGTAGGTGAAATCCTCCACGCCGCGCTCGTAGGTGCGCTCGTATATATGATCCTTGCCGATAAGCTCATAGAAATTCACGTTCGCGCCCTTGGGGAAGTCCTTGTAGTACCGCAGCTTGCGTCCGAGTTGGAACAGCGCCTGCGTGTCGTAGTCCCGCAGCCCCGCTATGGGCACGGCGGCGTGGGGTATGCCGGGGCTTCCCAGCTCCACATAGGCGCAGTCGTAGCTCTCGCCGTCCAGCTCCGCCTTGCCGTCCAGCCGCATATGGCAGGGGTCGTTGAGCCGAATACGGTACAGCCGCTTGTCCACGCGCCAGCCCGTGACAAGTCCGGCGGTGGTCTCCACCCGCTGCACCTCACCGGCGAGACCGTTTTCATAGCCGAAGCGGCAAATGCAGCGTGCGCCGTTGCCGCACATCTCGCCCATAGAGCCGTCGGAGTTGAAAAACAGCATTTTGTAGTCGCCGCCGCAGTCGGGCCTTTTCACCACCATAAAGCCGTCCGCGCCCACGGACATATGCCGCTCGCACACCGTGCGGACAAGCGCCGGCCAGTCCCCGTCGGGGACGAGCTCCTGCCGGTCGTCCACCACGATAAAATCATTGCCCGCTCCGTTCATCTTCCAAAATCGCATAACGCCACCTCCTTAGCCTTGTGAGCGCATTGTACCGTAGCCGCTGTGGAATGTCAAACCACCGCAGCGCCCGTATTTCCCCATCACACCTCGCACTTACGACGTTTACGTCGTAAGTTTATTGCAAAACACACGGCACTATTGATATTTTAGAGAGTTTGCGGTATACTACACATGAAAGTTACGACGCAAGCGTCGCAAGTACGAGGTGGCTATAATGATTCGACGAGATTATTACTTGAAACGAATGATCCATCATATGTGGAACGGCGAGGTCAAGGTGATCACCGGCATCCGTCGCTGCGGGAAGTCGGTGTTGCTGTTTGACATCTTCTATGAACACCTTCTCTCGCAAGGGGTTCAGGAGGATCACATCGTAAAAATCGAGCTGGACCAAAGGCGGTACTATAAATTCCGAAACCCTATCACGCTTTGCGAATACGTCGAAGCCCTTGTTTCCGAGCGGAAGAATGAGCGCTTCTATCTTTTCATTGATGAGGTTCAGCTTACCACCAAGGTCGTCGACAAGGAAAACGGCGGCATTGCAGTTTCCGTCTATGATATGCTGAACGAGCTCAAGGCATACAGGAATTTGGATGTCTATGTGACCGGCAGCAACTCCAAGGGCTTGTCAAAGGACATTGCCACCGAGTTTCGTGGTCGTGCCACACAAATCCATGTATTCCCGCTGTCCTTTGAGGAGTTCTATTCTCATGTGGGCGGTGACGAGCGAAAGGCGCTGGATAGCTATATGCTTTACGGCGGTATGCCGCGACTGCTGGCACTCACCGACGAGAAGGACAAAAAGGATTACCTTTCCTCTCTCTACCGCGAGCTATATGTCAAGGACATCGTCGAGCGCAACGGCGTCGAGCGTGAGGATGTTCTGAATGACATTCTGGATTTCCTCGCCTCACAAATCAGCTCACTTACCAACCCCACGAACATTGCCAATGCGCTAAGCAGCATGAAAAGCGAGCGGATCAACTCCACGCTGGTTTCAAACTATGTGCAGTATATCATCGATTCATTTCTCGTTTCGATGGCAAGGCGCTATGATGTAAAGGGAAAGACCTATTTCAAATATCCGAACAAATACTACTACACAGATGTCGGTCTGCGTAATGCCCGTTTGAACTATCGTCAGTATGATCCCGGTCATATTATGGAGAACATCATTTATAATGAGCTTCTGCGCAGAGGCTATTCCGTTGATGTTGGCGTTGTGACCGACCGCAGCGGCGGTGCGAATGTGCAAAAGGAAATTGATTTCGTCGTGAATGGCGCAGACAAAAAATTCTATATCCAGTCCGCTTTCCAGATGGACACTGATAAAAAAGAATCCTCCGAGCTTGCGTCGCTGATACTGACAAAGGACTTCTTCAAAAAAATCGTTGTGCGCATGGATATTCCCCATAATTTCTATGATGACAACGGCATTTTCCATTGCAATCTGATAGATCTGCTGCTTGGTCGGGTGGAGCTGTTCTAGGCAAGCTCCATTTCCTTCACACCCCACAGCCGCGGCGCTCGCGGCGGCGGAGATACCAGAGCTCGGCGGCGCGGACGGGCTTGCCGGTGATACGCTGCATGGCGAGGGCGTAGGCGCGAAGCTGACCGGTGTATAGCTCCGGCTCGACGCTCGCGTCCGTCTTGAAGTCGATGACGGTGAGCGCACCGTCCTCCTCGATACAGAGGTCGATAACGCCCTGAAGCAATATCTGCTCATCGTCGGGCGCGTCGGGAAACCATGTTGGCGCGGGGCAGAGAAGCGAGAAGCGGAACTCGCGCCAGCGGCGCTCGGCGTGCTTGACCCGCTCGCCCAGCTCCGAGCGGAAGAACGCGAGAATATCCTCCGGGTCAACGGCCTTGGCCTGCCGCTCCGTGAGGAAGCCGCCGAAGCGGAGGCGCCCGAGCTCCGCCTCGATCTGGGCGCGGCTCTCGGTCTGCGCAAGGTCGATGTGCTGCATGACGAGGTGCGCGGCGATACCGCGCTCCGTGCCGCTCATGGGGCGCTCATCCCGTCCGAAGTCCGGGCGGCGGAAGCCGCGCCGCTTGGGCGCAAGGCTCTGCGCCTCCATGTCGTCCGCCTCCAAGCGCCGCGCCTCTGTCGCCGTGAGCTTGGAGGGCAGCGTCACCGCCGAGGCATAGGGATAACGCCACGCGGCGTTCGCCTCCAGCCGCGCCACAAGGGCGGGGTCAACCTCCACACTTGGGCGCACGGGCTTAGCCTCCGCCTCGTTCTGGGTTGGTATGGGTACGATGTGCAGCGCGATATGCTCACCGCCGTCCACACCGACCGCCCGCAGCAGCCACGTCGCCGTATCCGGCGCAGTCGCCAGCAGACGCGGGTCAAGCGGTCCCGTCCGCGCCGTCAGCGCGGGGAGCTTTTCGGCGGCGTTCTTGACGGCGCAGCTCATAATAAGCCGCTCACGGGCGCGGGTCATGGCGACGTAGAGCACACGCATTTGCTCGCTCAGCTCCTCACGCCGCCGCCGTGCGGCGATGGCACGGAGACTGAGGCTCGGCCAGCTCACACCGCGCTTGGCGTCGAAAAGGCGCATACCGAGACCAAGCTCCTCGTGGCACATGACACCCTCCGACACGCCGCGATTCCAGTGGCGGCTGTTGTCGGCGAGAAAGACGACGGGAAATTCAAGCCCCTTGGAGCCGTGGATGGACATGATCTGCACCGCCTCCGGGACGCTGGCCGCCGGAGGCTCCTCTCCGTGCTCGGACAGTCCGCGCAGCCAGCCGACGAAGCGGAAAAGCCCGCGATAGCCGTCGGTCTCGAAGCGGCGGGCGTATTCATACAGCGCCATGAGGTTGGCGACGTGACGCTGACCGTCCGGCATGGCACAGCACACGTCCATAAGCCCCGTGCGCTCGTACAGAAGGCGCAGCAGCGCGTCCGTGGCAAGCTCTCGCGAGCGCTCGCGCAGCTCCTGCACCAGCGCCGTGAAGCGGGCGCAGCGCCCGTCCTCCTCCGCACGGGCGCACAGCGCCGTCCAGAAGTCGCCCTTGGCGGCGGCACGGATGGCGGCAAGCTCATCCGGCGTGAAGCCGAAGGGTGCGCCGCGCAGCGCCGCGATCAGCGGCACGTCCTGACGCGGGTTGTCGAGCACCGCCAGCATGGAGACGGCAAAGCGTATCTCGCTCTGGGCAAAGAAGTCGCCGCCCTGCCGCGCATTGACAGGCACACCGGCCTCGGTCAGCGCCCGCCGGTATATCGCGCCCGCGCTGCCCGGTGCGCGAAGCAGCACGGCAATGTCACCGTAGCCCACGGGACGGCGCTCGCCGCCGTCCAGAATCGTCTCGCGGGACTGCACCATCTCGCGTATACGCGCCGCGACATAGCGAGCCTCGGCCTCCGTCTTGGAGGGCAGCTCCTCGCCGCCGTCATAGTCGACCACGCAAAGCTCCGGCTTTTCGCCGTCCGCCGCGTCGCCCAGCCCGCAGATGAGCCGCGCCTCGTCGTTATATTCAAGCTCGCCGAGCGCCGGCGACATGATCGCGCCGAACACGGCGTTGGTCGCGTCAAGCACCTGACGGCTTGAACGGAAGTTCTCGCGCAGCAGCACACGCCGCGCATGGGGGTCGGCGGCGTATTTCTCGTATTTCCGCTGAAAAATGCCGGGGTCTGCCAGCCGGAAGCGATAGATGGACTGCTTCACGTCCCCGACGACGAACAGGCGCTCACCATGCCCGGAGAGGCAGTGGAAGATAAGCTCCTGCACGGCGTTCACGTCCTGATACTCGTCCACCATGACCTCACGGAAGCGCTCGGAGATCTGCTCCGCCAGCGGCGTGGGCGTTCCGTCCGGCTGCGCCAGAAGCTGGATGCACAGATGCTCCGCGTCGGCAAAGTCGCAGACCTCGGCGCGTCGCTTGCGGGCGGTGAAGCTTTTATCCGTCTCCATGACAAGCTCCATGAGCCGCCGCAGCGGAACGGCGGAATCGCGCAGCTCACGCAGCAGCGTGTCACTCCGCCCGGTCAGTGTTCCCGAAAGCCGCCCCCACGCGGCCTTGCCGTCGTCCCACGCCGCCTTGACGCGGGCTTTTTTGTCCTCGTCCTCATAGCCGCGCAGCGCCCCAAGCCGCAGCGTCCAGCCCTGCCGGACGTGCCCGACGGCGCGATCCCACGTCCCCGCACGGCAAAGGCGCTCCAAATCGCGGAAAAGCAGCGCGGCCTCGGCATACGCGCCGCCGTAGGCCTTTTCCATGGCGGCGTCGCCCTGCATAAGCCCCAGCGCCCGCTCAAGCTCCGCCGCCTGCCACCGCGCCTCGTCCGCCGCGTCGTTCAGCAGCCAGCGCCCCCATGGGGTCTGCCCCGCGTCCTCCGCCGGGGCTTCCAGTGCTTGCAG
>CAVIIB010000060.1:9884-11317 GCA_963642815.1 Oscillospiraceae bacterium
TCCTCTGCCCATAGCTTCGGGAAAGCGCGGCTTTGCATTTGCGTGTGCAGCGAGAGAATAAGCGACGCGAGCTTCTGGTCGTCGCGTCCCGCACCCAGCGTGTCGACAAGTATGCGCAGCGGCTCATCCTCCGCGATATGCGCATACGCCTCGTCCAGCACCTCCTCCAGCGCCCGCGCCCGCATGGTCTCGCCGCGCTGTGCCTCCAGCATGGTGAAGCCGGGGCTGAGTGCAAGGGCGCTCGCGTGCTCGCGCAGCAGCGACACACAAAACGAGTCGATCGTCCCGATCTGGGCGCGGTAGAGCAGCGCCGTCTGCCGCCGCAGGTGCGCGTCGTTCGGATTCTCCGCCATGCGGCGGTCAAGCTCCTCCAAAATGCGACCACGCAGCTCCGCCGCCGCGGCGCGTGTAAACGTGATGACGAGGAAGCGGTCAATGTCCTCGCCCTCCTGCACCCGTGCCAGCAGGCGCTCCGTGAGGACGCGGGTCTTGCCGCTTCCGGCTGCCGCCGATACCAGCACGGGGCAGTCGCGTACATAGACGGCCTCGGCCTGTGCGTCTGTCAGCTTAAATCCCGCCATTTTCTATCTTCTCCCATGCTTCAGAGGTTTTCAGCGCCGTCACGGGGCGCATCGGGTCGGTCTGCGCGTCAAACAGGCAAGCGTCGGCGTAGTCGCAGAGGGCACAGGCGTTGTCCCGCGCATTTTTGAACCACGGGTCGGCCTCCACGCTCCCGGCGCGAAGCGCCTCGGCAAGCTGGGCAAGCGTTTTGTCGATATAACGCTCCAACGCCCCAAAGCGCTCGGCACTCGCCAGCGCGTCGCCGGTCACAGCGCCGCCCTTGGAGAGCTTGACGGGCAGAAAGCGCTTGGTCGCTCCCGGCTCCATCGCCTCGATGACCTCCGGCTCGTCCAAAATAAGCCCGCTCCGGCGCACCCCGTCCTTTTTCAGCGCTTCAAGCGTCTCGTCGTCCGGCTCGCTGTCCGCCGTGACCTGAACCGTCCGCGCAGGGACATAGAGAACCCCGGCGGGGCGCAGCTCCCTCGCGCCGAAATGCTCCTTGGCGCGGCGTGTGAGCGTGAACAGATACAGCAGCATTTGCATATCCATTCCCCGGCACAGGTCGGACAGCGAGAATTTCCGCAAGCCGGTCTTGTAGTCGGTCACACGCAGATACAAAACGCCGTCATGCAGCCAGCCGTCCACCCGGTCAACGCGCCCGGAAAAGCGCACGCCGTTCTCGTCCGCCTCCGGCGCGAGCACATTCTCCGCCGTGAGGTCAAGCTCCATTTCCAGCGGCGCAAAATCGCTGTGAGACAGCTCCTCCCACATATCCGCGCACACGGCGCGGACAGTCGTCCGCAGACGGCGGAACAGGTAGACAAAGCGCGGCGTTTTTTCGGCAAAATCGTTCAGCTCGCGCTGGATATACT
>CAVIIB010000061.1:0-11200 GCA_963642815.1 Oscillospiraceae bacterium
CTTGGTTAACCCCTCCACCGCTTGCGCGGTCCCCCTCCCCTTTCAGGGGAGGCAGAGATAGGAAGTTGTCGCAGCCCTCCCTTTCAGGGGAGGCAGGGTTGGTGGTGGCTTGCAGCGCTCCCTTTCAGGGGAGGTTGAGGATTAGTGGTAATCGCGGCGCTACCGCGCCAGTGCTTCGTTTTTAGTCTTATAATAAACAGAGCGCTCCGCGGCAATTGCTTCACGGAACGCTCTATTTTAATTGTATGCCTTATTCCTCGTCCAGAAGCCCCGCGAAGCGCTCGATGACGGCGGCGACTTGGGCGCGGGTCGAGGTGCCGGTCGGGGACAGGGTCGTGCCGCTCTTGTCCGCTATGCCGGAGATGATGCCGTTGCCGGTTGCCCAGCGCATGGCCTCCTCCGCCCAGCTCGCGGTCGTTGCGCCATCGGGGAAGCCGTCAAGGCTCGCGTCCGTTTCCAGCGTCAGTCTGACGGTCTTTGCATAGCGGGCAAGCAGCGTCACCATCTCCTGCCGGGACAGGGCGCGTCCAACGCCAAAAAGCCCGTCGCCAAGGCCGGTGACAATGCCCGTCTGCGCACCCCAGAGCACGGCGTTATAATACCAGCTTGACGTGCTCGTCACGTCGCTGAACGCGCTCTCGCCCGTCACCTCCGGCTCTCCGGCCAGACGGTAGAGCACCGTCACGAACATCTCTCGGTTCATGAAGGCGTTGGGGGAAAATTTCCCGTTTCCCACACCGAGAAAGAGACCGCGTCCGACCACATATTCCACGCTGTCATGATACCACGCGCTCTCCGACACGTCCGAGAAGCTTATCTTTTCCTCCTCCGCGTCAACATAGCGGAAGTTGAGGTCAACGCTGCCGCGTATGCCCGCCACGCTGCCGAGGGCACTGAACTGCCAGACCGTATAGACGGGGGAGACGGTCGTCTGGGTATACCACTGTGCGTGCCAGACCTCATAGCCCGCCGCCGTGATGTCAGCCGCGTTGATGGGGAAGGTGCAAAGCCCGACATAGACACCGGCCTTACAGCCCGCCGCCTCGATGGCACGGCAAAACGCCAGCGCGATCTTGGTATGCTCCGCCGCCGAAAGCTGTGCGTCATAGAGTCGGCCGCAATTCTTCCCCTCACTCGATGTGAAAAACTCCATGTCGATGTAGATGGGGAGCTTCAGGAGCTTGGCATAATCGCCCAGCAGGCGCAGCGCCTCGGCTGCCTCCTCTCGTGCCTCGTCCTCCGTGGTGGCCTGCGAGAAGAAATACGCGCCCGTTGCAATGCCCTGTCCGATCGCACCCTGCAGGTTCTTCGTCAGATTGGTGTCCTCATAGAGGTTTCCGCTGCTGACAAAGCGCCCACCGGCACGGACGATGGCAAAATCCACGCCGTCGCCACGCGCCGCGCCCCAGTCGATGTCACCCTGATACACCGAAACATCCACGCCCTTGAGGACAGTCTTGGACGAATAGGCGCTGTTATGGGTATAGGCACTAAGGTCTTTAAGGCTCACCGCCTCGGCAGCGCCGTCCAGCGACAGCCCCGTCTCACCGCCCTCCGGCGTATACGCTCCGGCGGCGGCCACGCCCTCCTGCTCCGCCGCCAGCGTCAGCGGGGCAAGCCCCAGCGCCAGCGTCAGGCATAGCAGCAGGCAAAGCAGCTTTTTCATGCGCTCATCTCCCAATGGTTACAAAATTGTAATTATTATAACAGGTTTGTTGCTCCTCGGCAAGCCCTTTTTGCATAAAAATTCGGCGGACATACAAAATGCCCGCCGGTGGTTATAGTTCCATTCTCGCGAATTTATCGCGCTCGGCGACGGCTAGGGCGTCGCAGCGGTTGTTGTAGGGGTTATCGGCGTGACCCTTGACCCAGTGGAGGGTGACTTGGTGACGCTGGAGCTGCGCGTCAAGCTCCTGCCACAGCTCCGCGTTTTTCAGCCCGCCCTTTTTCTGCCATCCCCTGCGCTTCCATCCGGCGAGCCAGCCCTCATTGATAGCTTTTTCGAGGTACTGGCTGTCCGTGTAGAGCGCCACGGTGCAGCTTTCACGGAGCGCTTCAAGAGCGCGGATGGCGGCGGTAAGCTCCATGCGGTTGTTTGTCGTCATGCGCTCGCCGCCGGAGAGCTCCTTTTCCACCGCGCCATAGCGCAGGATAGCGCCCCAGCCGCCGGGACCGGGATTGCCGGAGCACGCGCCGTCGGTGTATATCGTTACGGACTTCATGCCTCGGTCTCGTCCGCCGTCTCGTCCTCGGTCTCCTTCTCCGTCGTGGCGATGGAGACGAGCCGTGCGCCGTCGTTGAGGCGCATGAGCCGCACACCCTGCGTCGAGCGTCCGTAGACGCTCACCGAGCCGACATCGGTGCGGATGATCACATCGTCGTCCGACACCATGAGAATATCCTCCGTGCCGTCCACGATCTTCATGGCGGCGACAGGACCGGTCTTTTCCGTGACCTGATAGTTCTTCATGCCGTAGCCGCCGCGCTTCTGCGCCTCGCCGCCACGGAAGTATTCCTCGACAGGGGTGCGCTTGCCATAGCCGTTCTCGGTCACGGACAGCACCATGCCGCCCTCACCGGCGGCTGCCGCGCCGATCACGCGGTCGCCCTCACGCAGGTGAATACCGCGCACACCCATGGCCGCACGACCCATTGGGCGAACGTCGCCCTCGTCGAAGCATATCGCCGCGCCGTCATGCGTCGCAATGAGTATTTTGGCGCTGCCGTCCGTGAGCATGACGGCCTCCAGCTCGTCACCCTCCTCCAGCACCAGCGCACGAATGCCGATGTTCTTGACGTTTTTCAGCTCGCTGATCGCCATGCGCTTGACCGTGCCGCGCCGTGTCACGAACATGAGGTATTCCTCGCCCTCCAAGCTCTGGACATGGAGCATGGCCTGCACCCTCTCACCCGGCTCGATGGGGAGAATATTGACGATATTCGTGCCGCGGGCGTTCTTCCCGGCGACGGGAATGCGGTAGCCCTTGCGGCGGTAGACGCGCCCCGCCGAGGTGAAGAACAGGACAAAATCGTGGCTCGATGCGGTGAACACCGTTTCCACAAAGTCCTCCTCGCGGGTCGTCATGGCCTTTACGCCGCGTCCGCCGCGATTCTGGGCGCGGTATTCGCTGGCCGGAAGGCGCTTGATATAGCCGTTGTGCGTGAGCGTATAGACACAGGTCTCCTCCGGGATGAGGTCCTCGATGTCGATCTCGTCCTCCACGTCCTGTATCTCGGTCTTGCGCTCGTCGCCGTAGCGGTCACGCAGCGCAATAAGCTCGTCACGCAGCACGGCCTTGATCTTCTCCGGGTCGGCGAGCAGCCCCTCATAGTATTCGATCTTCTTTTCAAGCTCGTCATACTCGTTTTGCAGCTTCTCGCGGTTCAAGCCCTGCAGCGCGATAAGGCGCATATCGCAGATGGCCTGCGCCTGTACCTCGTCGAGACCGAAGCGCTGCATGAGGTTTTCCCTCGCGTTGTCATAGCTCGAACGGATGATGCGGATGACCTCGTCGATGTTGTCCTGCGCGATGAGCAAGCCCTCCAAGAGATGGGCGCGTTCCTTGGCTTTTTTCAGATCATACGCCGTCCGCCGGGTGACGACCTCCTCTTGGAAGCTGAGATATTCGTCCAGTATGTGCCGCAGCGAGAGTATCTTCGGCTGGCTCTGCCGCTGCACCAGCGCCAGCATATTGATGGCGAAGGTGGTCTGCATTTGGGTCTGCATATAGAGCTTGTTCAGAATGACCTGCGCGTTCGCGTCCTTTTTGAGCTCGATGACGACGCGCATACCGTTGCGGTCGGATTCATCGCGCAGGTCGGAGATGTCCTCCAAGCGCTTGTCCTTGACCTGCTCGGCGATGGTCTTGACAAGCTGGCGCTTGTTGACCTGATAGGGAAGCTCGGTGATGATGATACGCTGGCGGTCACGCCCAAAGTCCTCAATCTCGGTGCGGGCGCGGACGGTGATACGCCCACGTCCCGTGGCGTAGGCCTGCCGGATACCGGCGCGACCAAGGATAACGCCGTGGGTCGGGAAGTCGGGACCTTGGATATGCTGCATGAGGTCCTCGAGCGTCGCGTTCGGGTTTTCAAGCACACAGACGGCGGCATTGATGACCTCCGTGAGGTTATGCGGCGGGATATTCGTCGCCATGCCGACGGCGATGCCGGACGAGCCGTTGACAAGCAGGTTCGGGAAGCGGCTTGGAAGCACCTGCGGCTCCTTGCGCGTCTCGTCGAAGTTGGGGAGAAAATCCACCGTCTCCTTGTCGATGTCGCGGAGCATTTCGTCGGACATACGCGCCATACGCGCCTCGGTGTAACGGTAGGCGGCAGGGGGGTCGCCGTCCACAGAGCCGAAGTTGCCGTGTCCCTCGATGAGGGGGTAGCGCATGGAGAAGCCCTGCGCGAGACGCACGAGCGCGTCATACACGGAGGCGTCGCCATGGGGATGGTAGCGTCCAAGCACGTCGCCGACGGCGGTGGCGCACTTGCGGAAGGGCTTGTCATGGGTCAGATTGTCCTCATACATGGCGTAGAGTATGCGCCGGTGTACGGGCTTGAGACCGTCGCGCACATCGGGCAACGCACGACCGACGATAACGGACATGGCGTAGTCGATGTAGCTGCTCTGCATCTCGCCAACCAGCTCGGATTCGGTGATGATCTGGTTGGGGAAGGCGATGTCCTCCGGCTTATAGTCACGGTTGTGTCCCATATTCGATCATCTCCTTTCTTAAATATCGAGGTTCACGACATAGCGTGCATTCGTCTCGATCCACTCACGGCGGGGCTCGACCTCCTCACCCATGAGCACGGTGAAGACCTTATCCGCCGCCACGGCATCGTCCAGCGTGATACGGCGGAGCGTCCGCTTTTCGGGGTCCATGGTCGTCTCCCAAAGCTCGTGGGGATCCATTTCACCCAAGCCCTTGAAGCGGGCGATATCGACCTTCGCGTTGGCGTTGTCGCTGCGCATTTCGCCGGAAATGCGGTCACGCTCGGCATCGGAATAGGCGACGCGGGTCGTCTTGCCGCGTGTGAGCTTGTAGAGCGGCGGCACGGCGGAGTAGACGTAGCCATGCTCGATGAGCGGGCGCATATAGCGGAAGAAGAAGGTGAGGAGCAGGGTGCGGATATGGCTGCCGTCCACGTCGGCATCCGCCATGATGATGATTTTATGGTAGCGGAGCTTGTCGATGTTGAATTCCTCGCCGATACCCGCGCCGAGCGCCAGTATCATGGGATAGAGCTTGTCGTTGCCGTATATCTTGTCGGCTCGCGCCTTTTCGACGTTGAGCATTTTGCCCCACATGGCGAGAATGGCCTGAAAACGGGAGTCTCGTCCTTGGATGGCGGAGCCCGCAGCGGAATCGCCCTCGACGATGTAAAGCTCGCAGAGCGAGGGGTCGCGCTCGTTGCAGTCCTGCAGCTTGTCGGGCATCTGGCCGGATTCAAGCCCGGTCTTGCGGCGGACGGATTCTCTTGCGCGGCGGGCAGCCTCTCTCGCACGGGAGGCGGTCATGGCCTTTTCGAGTATCGCCTTGCCGACGGAGGGATTTTCCTCCAAAAACTGCTCCAAGCCGGCGCTCACCACGGAATCGACCAGCGTCCGCATTTCGGAGTTGCCGAGCTTGGCCTTGGTCTGTCCCTCAAACTGGGGGTTTTCGAGCTTCACGCTGATGATGGCGGTCAGACCCTCGCGGCAGTCGTCGCCGGAGAGGTTGTCGTCGTCCTTCAGTATTTTCTTCTCGTGACCGTAGGCGTTGAGGGCGCGGGTCAGGGCGCTCTTGAAGCCCGTCTCGTGCATACCGCCCTCCGGCGTGTGGATGTTGTTGGCAAACGAGACCATGATCTCGCTGTAGCTGTCGTTATATTGGAGCGCGATCTCCGCCGTCGCGTCCGTGCGGTCGCCGCTCATGTAGATGACATCGGGATGGACGGGGGTCTTGCCGTTGTTGATGAAGCTCACGAACTCGCGTATGCCGCCCTCGTAGTACATCTCGTCCAGCACCGGCTCCTCGCCGCGCAGATCCTCGGTCGAGATACGCAGCCCCGCGTTGAGGAACGCCTGCTCCCGCATACGGCGGTGCAGCGTCTCATAGTCATAGACCGTCTCCTCGAACATTTCGGGGTCGGGGTGGAAGCGGACGACCGTGCCGGTATGGTCGGTGTGGCCGGTGATGGTCATGTCCGCCGTCTTTTCGCCACGGGAAAAGGCCATGTGGTAGATGTTGCCGTTTTTATGCACATCGACCTCCAGCCAGTCCGACAGCGCGTTGACGACGGAGGCGCCGACGCCGTGCAGACCGCCGGAGACCTTATAGCCGCCGCCGCCGAACTTACCGCCGGCGTGCAGAACGGTGTAGACGACCTCCAAGGCGGGCTTGCCCGTCTGCTCCTGTATGTCCACGGGAATACCGCGTCCGTTGTCCTCGACGCGGATGATGTCGCCCTTTTCGATGGTCACGCGGATATGGTCGCAGTAGCCCGCAAGCGCCTCGTCGATGGCGTTGTCCACGATCTCATAGACAAGGTGGTGTAGGCCGGAGGCCGAGGTCGAGCCGATGTACATACCCGGCCTCATGCGGACGGCCTCTAGCCCCTCCAAAACCTGTATTTTTGATGCGTCGTATTCCTGTGTTACCTTCTCGTTTATTTCACTCATTGCTCGTTCTCCCATCGTTTTGCCAATATCGCTGAATTCGGCTGCGCAAGGATGACCGTGCCGTCCGCGCATACGGCGAACGCCTTCGGCAGATCCTCCGCCGCGTTGATGATTTGTTTTCGCTTTTCGGCTATATTCAGAAAGCGCCGCGTGTCGATAGACCAGCTCGTGTTGTCGAGGTCGAATATCGCCACCACGTCCCGCTTTTCAATGGCGGCCTCGCCGCCAAGGTATATCCAGTTTCTCATCCTGTCCTCATCGTGCCTCCCGTACCCGTCCGCCCTGTACGCTCAGAACGCGGCCACCCGTCCGGCGGGTGATGGTGTCATCCTCACAGCAGGAGATGAGCGTCTGGCCGCCGCCGATGCGGTTGAGCACAAAGCTCTGCCGCCGCTCGTCGAGCTCCGATAACACGTCGTCGAGCAGCAGCACGGGATATTCGCCCGTCTCCGCCAGAAACATCTCCCGCTCGCCCAGCTTGAGCGAGAGGGCGGCGGTGCGCGTCTGTCCTTGCGAGGCAAATGACCGCGCTGGGCGGCCATTGATGTCGATCTCCATGTCGTCCTTGTGCGCTCCGGTGAGGCACAGTCCCGCGTCAAGCTCCGCCTGACGGTGTGCCTCCTGATGGGCGCAGATCTGGTAGTAGATGTCCTCGGCGCTCGCCGTCGGGTCGGTGACGGTGCTCACGGTCCTATAGCGCAGCGTCAGCGTCTCGCCGCCGCCCGAAAACTCGCGGTGTATGGGTGAGGCGGCCTCACCCAGCCGCTGGACAAAGCTGGAACGGTAGCGGATAAGCCGCGCCGAGCAGCGGGCAAGAGCGTCCGAAAACTCATCCAGCGTGGATAATAAGCTGGGCTTTTCTCGCCAGTCGCGCAGTATGCGCGTTTTGTTTTCATAGAGCTTGTTAAAGTCGGATAAGATCGCCGCATAGCCCGGACGAAGCTGGGCAATCGCGCTGTCCATGAGCCGCCGCCGCGCCTGTGCGCCCTCTTTGATGAGGTAGAGGTCATCCGGCGAGAACAGCACCGCCGTCATCACGCCCGCAAGCTCTGCCGAGCGCCGCCTCACGGCGTTGACGCTCACCTGCCGCGTCTGGCCTCGGCGGAGAAGAAGCTGTATCGTCTGCTCCCGTCCCTGACTGTCCACATCGGCCAATATTCGCGCCCATGCGCAGTCAAAGCCGATAAGCTCACGGTCAAAGCGGGTGCGGAAGCTGTGCGCTCCCGTCAGCAGCCATACGGCCTCCAGCAGATTTGTTTTCCCCTGTGCATTCGCACCGGCGACGACGTTGATACCCGGTGCAAATTCGACAAGCTCCTCGTCGTAGTTGCGAAAGCCGGAGAGGGATAGCCTGTCTACCTTCATGTACCCGCCTTCAGACGCACGGGCAGGATCATGTAGGAGAAGCTCTCCGTCCCGTCCGCCGCGACGATGACGCAGGGGGAGGAATCCGTGTTGAGGCAGAGCGTAAGCTCGTCCGCCGGCGCCGCCTTGAGCGCGTCGAGGAGATAGCGGTTATTGAAGCCGATCTCCAAGCCCTTGCCGTCGCCGTCAATGGGGCAGCGGTCGTCCGCCTTGCCGACGCCGGTCGCGCAGGTGAGGGAAAGCTCACCGTCGTTAAAGGTGAGGCGCAGCGGGTTTTTGATTTTCTCCTCGATGATGAGGGAGACGCGGCTCACGACGCGGAGCAGGTCGCCGCGCTGGATGTTCACGCGGATGTTGAAATCCTGCGGAATGCTCTTTTTATAGTTGAGAAATTCGCCCTCCAAGCGGCGTGTGACAAGCACGGTGTCGCCGACGGTGAAGGAGATGTGCTTTAACCCGACAGTGATCTCCACCTTGTCCTCCGTGTCGGCACAGAGCTTTTCAAGGTCGCTGAGCGCCGTACCCGGCACGATAAAGCTCTCGCCCGCCATGGAAGCGCCGTCCACGCTCTCTCGCCGCAGCGCGAGGCGGTAGCCGTCCACGGCCACAAGCGTGAGTGCGTCGCTCTCGATGTTGAAAAGCTCGCCGGTGTAGACCGGGCGGCTCTCGTTGTCGCTGACGGCAAAGATGGTCTGGCGTATCATCTGACCGAGAATGGATTGCGGCAGACCTATGGTTTTTTCGGTGTCCACGGTCGGCAGCTCGGGGTATTCCTCCGCGTCCGAGCCCATGATGTTGAAAACGGAGGCCTCACAGCGAATCGTGACGGCAAGGCTGTCGGTGCAGCTCACGGTGACAATGCCGTCCGGCAGGCTGCGGACGATCTCGGAAAAGATCTTCGCGCCCAGCACGATAGCACCCGGCTCGCTCACATCGGCGGGGAAGTGGGTGTAGATGCCCTTTTTGAGGTCGTAGCCGGTGATTTTCACGTCCGCGCCCGCCTCGATGAGCAAGCCCTCCAGCGCGGGGATGGGGCTTTTCGCGGCGGCGCAGCGTCCCGCCGTATTCACAGCGGCCAGCAGCAGGTATTTCTCACAAGAAAATTTCATAACTCATGCCCTCCTAGCAAGAGAGAAAGAATATATATTTTTAGTAGCGTTAGTAGTAGAAAAAATTTCTGTTGAAAACGCTAAAAAAGCCTTGAAACACAAGGAAAAGCGATGTTGAAAAGAATGTGGAGAAAAGAGAGGCTTTTCCACAGCCCAAAACGGCGTTTTTTCTCTCCACCGCCGCCCACAGGGGAAAAGAGAACAATGTGGAGAAGATTGTGGAAAGAAAAAAGAGATATAGTAGGAATGCACTGGAGCAGGAGCATCATGGCTCCCCTGAAAGGGGAGCTGGCTCGGCGTAGCCGAGACTGAGGGGTTTTCTCCTGCGGATATTGTAGACTTCCAATGAACCCCTCCACCGCTTCGCGGTCCCCCTCCCCTTTCAGGGGAGGCAGGGGATTGGTGGAAGCTTGCGGCGACCCCCTTTCAGGGGAGGCTGGGGAGTGGTGGTAATCGCGGCGTTCCCTTTTAGGGGAGGGTGCTTATTGCTCTAGCTTCTCGCGTTGATGTTGGAGGTGATGTCGCGGACGGTGGCGGCGGTCTCCTTGTCGGTCTTGAGCAGATCCTCGACCTTGCGGATGGAGGAGAGGACGGTGGAGTGGTTGCGGTGGTCAAATTCCTCGCCGATGTCCACGAGCGAGAGGTTGGTGAGCCGCCGGATGAGGTACATGGCGACCTGCCGCGCCATGGCGGTGTTCTTGCTCCGACGCTGGCCGCGTATATCCTCCGGCGTGAGGCCGGTATAGCGAGCCGTTTCGGTGATGATGACGTCCGGGGTGGGAACATACACGCCCACGCGGATCACGTCCTTGATGGCGCGTTTGACGCTTGTGACGGTGATGGAGTCGTCCATGATGTCGCGGTAGGCGGTGAGACGGTTGACCACGCCCTCAAGCTGGCGAATATTCTCCGTGATGCTCTCCGCGATGAACTCCACCACGTCGTCGGACAGCGCAAGTCCCAAGCCCTGCCCCTTGTCGCGGACGATGGCCATGCGAAGCTCGAAATCGGGCTTTCCGATGTCCGCCATGAGACCGCCCTCAAAGCGGGTGCGAAGCCGGTCCTCAAGCTTCACCATGTCGAGCGGCGGACGGTCAGAGGTGATGACGATTTGGTGTCCGGCCTCGTAGATGTTGTTGAAGGTGTGGAAAAATTCCTCCTGTACGCCGAGCTTACCGGCGATGAACTGGATGTCATCCACGAGAAAGAGGTCAACATTGCGGTATTTCTTGCGGAATTCGGGCTGTGTACCCTCGCGCAGGGAGGCGACCATCTGGTTGGTGAAGTCGTCGCCCTTGACATAGCCGATCTTTGCGTCGGGGTGGTGTTCGCGGATGTACTTGGCGATGGCGAGCAGCAAATGGGTCTTGCCGAGGCCGGAATTGCCGTAGATAAAGAGCGGGTTATACGCCTTTCCGGGATTTTCTGCCACGCCCATGGCCGCCGCGTGGGCAAATTTGTTCGACTGTCCGACGATGAAGCGGTCAAAGGTATAGGCCGAGGCCTCCGGCAGGTCGTCCGGCTCGGACTGGCTTGCATATTCCTTTACCTCGTCGCCCACCAGCACCAGAAGCTCAAAGTCGCAGCAGAAAAGCTCACTCATCACACCGCGGATGGTGTCGCCGAAGCGCTGGGCAATGATGTTGCGCTTGAAGTCGGAGGTCGTTTGCAGCACAAGCCGCTTTTCGTCAAGCTCCACAGGGGTGCAATCGGAAAACCATGTATTGAGTGCCGTCGGCGTAAGCTCGCCGGAGAGCTTGTCAAGAACGCTTGCCCAAACGTCGGTAAGGGAATTCAAGTCCGTCCCCTCTTTCTATTTAAGTAAATACTAAACATATAAATACTATTATAATATATCACAGTCTTCCGCCTTTTTCAATACAATTATAATATTGCGCAAGAGCTTTGTTTTTGCCCCAGCCTCCCTTGAAAGGGGACACCGCGATAACTATAAATCCCCAGCCTCCCCTAAGAGGGGAACGCCGCAAGTTTCCACCAATCTCCAGCCTCCCCTGAAAGGGGAGGGGGACCGCGCAAGCGGTGGAGGGGTTTTCTG
>CAVIIB010000062.1:0-11127 GCA_963642815.1 Oscillospiraceae bacterium
AATACGCTCACCTCCGTGTCGATGTTGTATGGTAACCACATTTTACACGAGTTCCTGCGTATTGTCTCTCTTTTTCGAGAGTGTTGCACTTCAAATCATAACCTGTCGGGGACCGCGCAAGCGGTGGAGGGGTTAATCAAGTCCGCACAAGCTCCAAGAGTAACCCCTCAGTCAGCGGCTTACGCCGCTGCCAGCTCCCCTTTCAGGGGAGCCTTGGGAGCTTGTCGTAGCCAGCCTTTTGGGGGCGGCTTTAGCCTCTGCAAATTCGGAGAAGGTTATGTAGGGCTTACAGCTCAAGGAGCTGCTTTTTCTTCGCGTCAAATTCCTCCTGCGTGAGAACGCCCATATCCAGAAGCTCCTTATAGGATTTAAGCTCCTCCGCGATGTTGGGCGAGGTCTGCGGCTGTTGGGCGGCGGCATAGACCGGCTGCTGGGGCTGCTGCGTCGTGCCGCTGCCCACCGGCATGGCAATGCCGTTGAGCTTATCCTGCATTAAGATCGGCGGGATGGTGGGAACGAAAATCGCCAGAATCAAGCACAGGGTGGACAGGTCGGACGGCAGACCCTTTGCCGCCGCCATTTTTTCGATACGCTGCGCCGTTTTGTACGTCCAGTAGATGTAGTAAAACGGCACGAACATACAAAGCAGGAGCTTAGTCGTCGGATTCCGCTCCTCCTCGTCCCGGACGCAATTCGTGTAGCCGGTGACGCGGTATATCCAGATCAAATGCCAAATGCCAAAGGTGAACAAAAGCAGCAGAACGTGCTTTGCCATGCCGCAATACATCTCATCCGCGACACCGTCCGCACTCGCTCCATACTGCGCCGCCGGTCTCGCTTTTTTAGGCAGCCCATCCGGGTAAACCACCCACATCATGGCGAGCAGCATTCCCACGGCGGAAATAACATATCCCGCAAACAACGGAAATCCATACCTCAAAAAGATGTGATATAATCCATAATAGAATTCATTATAGAATGAGAATAGATATGTTAAAAGCCCAACCCCAAATAGTATCGCAGGAACAAACCAAATTTTCTTGCCAAGTCCTTTTAGCTTCGGCATAAAATTTGTAAGCTCGGCAAAGCAAATCAGTGCAGCGGCAATATATCCAAGAGAGCAAAGCAAATCACCAATGCTGTCAAGCGACCCATTATACTTGAGGTCGTTTATTAACCAAATCAGTTCAACAATGGTGAGAACGGCAAAGCCCACACAGAGGACAAGGTCTCGTCTTTTTGTGATCAGTGAAAAGCTAACAGCCGCGAGACCGACAAGGTACAGGATTCTAGAGCCATCAAAAGTGCCTTGGAAAGCGTACAGCACTGTGTACAGTACCGCCCAAACGGCGAATAGGATTCCCGCGATCAAGGCCGTGCTATTTTTCTTTTCCTGCGTCATAAAATGTCCTCCCTCTTATGGCAAAAGTGTTTGTTGTTGTGTTTTTGCACATATTTTGTACTTCCAATTATATATATATATACTGTCAAGGATTTTCTTGGATTTCCCCGAATTTTTTTGTATGCAAAACGGCAAGCCCCGCAAAAGGGCTTGCCGTGTGTGTGTATTTCCAATATGGCACCGTCAGAACGTAAGCTCGTCGATGGTGGGGATGAGGGCTTCGAGCTGGGATTTATAGAAGGCGATGAGCTGGTCGCGGTTGGACTCGCTGCGGCGGATGGTGCGTCGGAGCAGACGCATATAGCCGACGAGCTTCGCCTTGTTCTCCACCTCGTCAAGCCGCGCCTTGTCCTCCGTGTCGAGGTAGAGGGCAAGCGCCCTGCGCCAGAACTCACCGGCGAGCTCGTGCGGAATGCCGAGGAAGCCCATCGTCACGGAATGGTCAAGCTCCGAGAAGCCGACAAAGGCGTTGAACATAGAGCCAAGCTCAAAGATGGGGTGTCCCATGCAGAGCGTGTCCATGTCGATGAGCAGCGCCTCACCGTCGCGCACCATGATGTTGTTGGTGTGGTAGTCGCCGTGGAGCATGGTGTGCCGTTCGGGGACGGCCTCGACCAGCTTATAGAGCTTGTCGCCCAGCGCCTCCGGCAGATGCTCGCGGTCAAAGGCCGCCCAGTCGAGCGCGACCTGCTTCATGTCGGGCATATCACCGGGCTTCACCTCGGTGGCGTGGATCTGCTTCAGCATATCGACATAGTATTTGAGCGGAAGCTCCAAATGCGCCGGGTCTTTCTTCATCAGCTTGGAGAGGGAGGTCGCCGCAAGCAGCTCCATGACCGTGCCGTAGCTCTCGCCGACGCGCACGACGTCATAGGGGATGGCCGTGTTGATACCGAGCACCAGCGCCTTACGCGCCAGCTCGCGCTCGCGCTGGATCTCCGGGAGCGCGTCGGGGTTGAAGTAGACCTTGATGATGGTCTCCTCGTCATAGCGGTAGACCGCGCCGTTTGCGCCCTTGCCGATCATCTCGCAGCCGTTCACGGACAGGCGGCGGTATGCCTTTTTCACCGTCAGCATTTCGGTGAAGCCGGTCATGTCCAGTATCTCATAGACCTCCGGCGAGACGTTGATGACGGCAAGCTCGGCATCCTCCTTGCGCAGACGCAGCAGCACGCGCAGACCGGCGCTGGAGATATAGGCGAGATTTTCCGCGTCAATGACGGTGGGCAGCCCCGGATTCTCGCGGCGGATGGCTTGAAGCTGCTCCTCTACCTCGGCGGCGTTGCCCGCGTCCACGCGACCCTCAAGGTCGATGTAGAGGATGTCCTGATTGATGTGGAATTTCATGGTCAGATGTCTTCTCCCTTCTCAAATACGATTTGTATCAGCTTGTTGTATTCCCGCCATGCGGGGGTCGTTTCCAGCTCGCGGAGGTTGTCCGCGATGGTGCGGTAGTACCAGCCCTGCTGGGCGGGGTCGGTCTGGTTGAATATCCGAAACATAGCGTCGCCCTCACGCTGCCATTGGGTGTAGATGGCACGCATATTGGCGAGCTTGTCACCCAGATAGACGATCTTGGCGTCGATGTCCGTTGTGCGGCGCAGGAAGTCGATGGATTCCTCCTTGCGTATGCGCCAGCTTTGCGCCGGGGGTGTGCCTATGCGCTTGTCCTCCGTCTCCGCACCGACGAGCGCCGCGACACGAGCGCCGAAGCGCTCCTCCAGCTCCGCAAGGGTGGCAGGAGTGTCCTCCACCACGTCATGCAGCACGGCGGCGGCGATGACCTCCGGCTTCGAGCTGAGGGAGGCGACGATAACGGCGGCCTCCATCGGGTGGAGAATGTAGGGGAGGTCTGAGGCCTTGCGCCGCATACCATCGTGCATTTGTACGGCAAATGCGACCGCTTGACTTACCAATTCCATTCTGTGTACTCCATGAATACCGGCAAGGCCGGTGGATTAAGATAGCGCCGTTCAGATGCCGAAGATGAGCTTGATGAGCTCCCACAGCGCATTGCCACAGCTACCGAGAAAGACCACCACAAGGAGATAGAAGATGAGGCTCGTGTGGCTCATGGAATTACGCGCTATGGAGAAGTAGAAGTTGAAGCGTCCGAGCAGATTGGTCTCCCGCGTTTGATCCCACTGGTAGGTTATCACGTTGTCGCAGGAAAAGCCCTCCGGCACATAATCGCGGTACAGCGGCGCTTCGAGCCGCCGTATGCGGTAGCAGCTGCGGTCGTTCACGTCGTAGTCCTCGCTGATGGAGAGGGAGATGGCGGTACGCTTGAGCTTTTGGCGGTGGAACGCGCCCTTGCGCCCGATCTCCGGCGGGAGCAGCCGCGCCTCATTGACACGGACGGAGTAGCCGTATTTCTCGGCAACGACCGGGCTCGTGAGGCGGTCGCGCAGGCGCTTGAAAAGACCGCGCATATCCGTTTCCGGCACAAAAATGCGGTCAAGCGACTTATGCGGGAGGCGGAGGATGAAGTACGCCTCGTCGTTGGCGAGGAATTGGCGCAGCCGCTCCATGTCCACGGTGAGCAGCGTCCCCTCCGATAGCGGCGCGAGCGTATAGCCCAGCTCGGCAATATGTACGAGGTCAACGGTCTTGCCACGGTAGGCAAGCTCGGAGGTACATTCGTTTTTCCGATAGTCGATGATACAGGCAGCGTTGAAGGTGGCGTAGAGAACCTTCTCATCCCGCAGGAGCGGGGATATGTCCACAAGCTCCTCCGGCGCGACAGAAAAGGGGATATAGAGATTCAGCGAGCGTGTATCCTTAATGCCACGGCTATGGATGGCGACGTCCACATAGCTATGCCCATGCGGGTTAAGCCAGTCGTTGAGGTAGAGGGTGCTGGTGTCGTCGCCGTCGAGCCAGAGCGCCCAGCCGTCGTCGGCAAAGGAATGCTGCTGGAGGGTCAGGCTTTTGCTGCGGCTCTTTCGCGTTGTCCGGGCAGTTTTTTTCGGCATGGTCAGTCCTCCAAAAAGTCAAGGCAGCGCTGCTTATAGTCCGGCGCTTCGTCGTATACGCCGTGACCGTAGCTCGCGTCGTACATATAAAGCTCACAGCCGAGCGCCTCAGCGATCTGACGCGAGGCCTCCGGCGTTACCACGCGGTCGCCCTCCGAGCCGATGACCAGCACGGGACACGCTATGGCGGAAAGCTCGTCATAGCAGTCAAAATCCTCGCAGGAGGCCGCCATCAGCAAAAAGCGCTCGTACTCCTCGTCGCTGATACCCAGATTGGCGGAAATCATCGTCTCGCGGTAAGCCTCTAGCGTCGTCTCGGAATAGACGGTATCGACAAAGCTCTCCAGCAGTGCCCGCTCATCCTTGGCCTCGGCGAGCGCCACCCATGTGGCAAGGTTCTGCCGACAAACCTCGTTCGGCTTGGACAGGGTCGAGCCGAGGATGAGCTTATGGACAAGCTCAGGGTGGTCGATGGCGAGATACTGCGCAATCATGCCGCCCTGCGACGCGCCAAACACATCGGCGCTCTCAATGCCGAGCGAGCGCATGATGGTCGCCGTGTCCGCCGCCATGTCGCGTATGCCGTAGCCCTCGCGCAGATCCTTGGCACGGTCAAAGACATAGACCGTGTAGTCGTCGCTAAAGTCGGCATAGGCCGCTGCAATGGCATCCGCCGAGCCCATAACGCTGTGGATGGCGAGACCGGGCAGGATGATAAAGCTCTTTTCGCCGCTGCCAAATACAATGTAGTCCATCTCTACGCCCTCCGCCGTTGCCGTTTTCACGCTTGCGACCGGGGTAGTCTCCACAGTCGCCTCCGCTGCCTTGTTGCTCTGACAGCCGTTTAGGGCAAGCAGCATGACAAGGGTAAGCCACGCGCCGATCAATCGTTTCATGTCGCCGTTTCGCGCTCCTCACACAAAATATTAAGCTATTATACCATAGGATTTTTTCAAAGGAAAGGGCTGGATTATTTTTTCGGATGTGTTATAATAAAAAACGATATTATGCACAAAATCATGTTCAACGGAGGGAGAACATTATGGTCAAAATCGGCATTAACGGCTTCGGTCGTATCGGACGTCTCGCGTTCCGCGCCGCCTGTCTGCGCAAGGATGTGGATATTGTTGCCATCAATGCGCCGGACAAGACGGCGGAGCAGCTTGCCCACTCGTTTAAGTATGACACCGTGCATGGTCGCTATCCCGGAACGGTCGCCGCGGAGGACGGCGCTCTCATCATCGACGGAAAGCGCGTCCGTCTTCTGAACTCCCGCGATCCCCGCCAGCTCCCGTGGGGCGAGCTTGGCGTGGAATATGTCCTCGAATGCACCGGCAAATTCCTGACGACCGAATCCGTTCAGGATCATCTGGACGCGGGTGCAAAGGTCGTCGTCCTCTCCGGCCCGTCCAAGGACGATACGCCGATGTTCGTCATGGGTGTCAACAACGAGAAATACACCCCCGACCTCAAGGTCGTGTCGAATGCCTCCTGCACCACCAACTGCCTCGCGCCGCTGGCCAAGGTCATCAACGACAATTTTGGCATTGTCGAGGGGCTTATGACGACCATCCACGCCGCGACTGCCAGCCAGAACATCGTGGACAACTTCAACAAGAAAAACTGGCGGCTTGCGCGTAGCTGCTTCGACAACATCATCCCGACCTCCACCGGCGCGGCCAAGGCCGTCGGCAAGGTCATCCCGGAGCTCAAGGGAAAGCTCACCGGCATGGCCATGCGTATCCCGGCGGGCGATGTGTCCGTGGTCGACCTGACCTGCCGCTTGGAGAAGGGCGCAAGCTATGACGAGATCTGCGCCGTCATCAAGGCGGCGGCGGAGGGACCGCTGGAGGGCATTATGCTCTACTGCGATGAGGAGGTCGTCTCGCAGGACTTCCGCACCGACCCGCATACCTCCATCTTCGATGCCAAGGCCGGTATCGCCCTCAACGACAACTTTGTCAAGCTCGTTGCGTGGTACGATAACGAGTGGGGCTACTCCAACAAGATGCTCGACCTCACAAAATACATCGACTCCGTTCGCAAGGCATAAGATAAGCGCGTATAAGACAAAAAACGCTCCGGCAACCTGACGGCTGCCGGAGCGTTCTTTATTTTATTTTCTCATCGAGCCACGCGAGAACGTCGTCATAGACCTCCTGCTTGTTCGTCTCGTTGAGCATTTCGTGGCGACCACCGTCATAGAGGCGGAGGGTCACGTCTTTCATACCGGCGCGGATGAAGCTCGCGACGACGCGGCGCACACCCTTTGACCAGCCGCCGACGGGATCATCCGTGCCGCTGAAAAAGAGGACGGGCATGGTCTTTTTCATCTTGGCGAGATTTGCTGGCTTGCGGATGAAGTCAAGTCCGAACATCATGTCCCGCATGAGCGCGGCGCTCACGGTATAGCCACAAAGCGCGTCCTCGCTGTAACGCCTTATAAGCTCCGCGTCGCGGCTCAGCCAGTCGTTGGGGCCGCTGGGGTTTTCGATTTTTTTGAGATAGCTGCCGAAGGCCAGCTTTTGGAGCGTTTCGCTGCGGTATTTACTACCGTTGCGGCGTATCTCACGGCTTGCGAGCAGCGACCCGGCGAAGCAGGCGGCGGCGCTCTGCTGTCCCGTGCCGGAGAGGATAACGCCGTCCAGCGCGTCGGGGTAGCGGATGATGAAGCTGCGGGTCAGAAAGCTGCCCATGCTGTGACCAAGGAGAAAATACGGCTTGCCGGGGTACTTCTCGCCGGTGAGATCGCGCAAGCGCTTGATGTCATCCACCACGGTCATCCAGCCGCCCTCGTCCCCAAACCAGCCAAGCTCGGAGTCGTCCGCGACGCTCTTTCCGTGACCAAGATGGTCGTTGCCGACCACGGCAATGCCATGCTGCGTCAGGAAGCGGGCGAAGCCGTCATAGCGGTCGACATACTCCGCCACGCCGTGGGCGATCTGAAGCACGGCGCGTATCTCGCCATCCTCCGGCAGCCATTCGATGGCGTGGATCTTGTTCGTCCCGTTCGTGGAGGGAAAGAAAAACTCATTTTTCGTCACGGACAGATTCATGGTGGCAATGACCTCCTGTTTGTGATATGATTTCCTTATAAAGATTTTATCGCATTTAGCTCTGCAAGTCAAATAGGGAGGATGACGGATGAACGGTTATGTTATGGCGCTCGATCAGGGTACGACAAGCTCACGGGCAATCGTTTTTGACCGCAGCGGCGCTATCGTGTCGCTGGCGCAGTACCCCTTTGAGCAGATATATCCCAAGCCGGGATGGGTGGAGCATGACCCGATGGAGATACTGCACACGCAGCTCCACGCGATGGGCGAGGCGTTTGAGAAAAGCGGTCTTTCCCCGACGGACATCGCCGGTATCGGTATCACGAACCAGCGCGAAACAACCGTCGTGTGGGACAGGCGGGATGGTCGTCCCGTGTATAACGCCATCGTCTGGCAGTGCCGCCGCACGGCGGATATATGCGAGACGCTGCGGCACGACGGGCTGGACGAATATGTCCGCGAGCGGACGGGGCTGCTGCTCGACCCCTATTTCTCCGGCACGAAGATAAAATGGATACTCGACAGCGTAGCCGGTGCGCGGCAACGTGCCGAGCGCGGCGAGCTGCTGTTCGGCACGGTGGAGAGCTGGCTCATATGGAACCTGACCGGAGAGCACGTCTCGGACGTGTCCAATGCGTCCAGCACGATGATATTCGACATCGACCGCCAGTGCTGGGACGAGCGCCTCTGCCATGCGCTTGGTATACCCATGCAAATGCTGCCCCGTATCGTGTCCAATTCCGAGCTGTATGGGCGTGTGAGGTCGGAGCTTCCGGGCTTGGAGCTGCTGGCGGGTGTGCCGGTATGCGGCGCGGCGGGCGACCAGCAGGCCGCCCTTCTCGGACAGGGCTGTATCGAGCCGGGACAGGCGAAGAACACCTATGGCACGGGCTGCTTCACGCTGATGAACGTCGGCGCGGAAAGTCCGCGCAGCCGCAACGGGCTTGTGACGCACTGCGCATGGACGCTGGGCGAGCGCCGCTGGTATACGCTGGAGGGCAGCGTGTTCAATGCCGGCTCGTCCATCCAATGGCTGCGCGATGAGCTGGGGCTTATCTCCACCTCGCACGAGTGTGACGTGCTCGCCGAGCAGGTGAGTGACACCGGCGGGGTGTACCTCGTCTCCGCGTTCACGGGGCTGGGTGCGCCGTGGTGGGACGCCTATGCCCGCGGGACGCTCGTGGGACTGACGCGGGGAACGGGACGCGCCCACATTGCCCGCGCCGTGCTGGAGGGTATCGCCTATCAGGTCAAGGATCTGCTTGACGCGATGGAGGGCGATTCCGGCCAGCGGCTTGACTGCCTCCGTGTGGACGGCGGCGCGAGCGTGAGCGATTTTCTCATGCAGTTCCAGTCCGACATCCTCCGTCGTCCCATCGACCGCCCGCGCTCCGTGGAGACGACCGCGCTGGGCGCGGCGTTTCTGGCGGGCTTGTCCGCCGGTGTATGGACGGCGCTTTCGGATGTGCAGACGCTCCGAAGCACCGACCGCGTTTTCTCTCCCTCCATGCCGCAGGAGCAGGTCGAGACGCTTCTCTCCGGCTGGCACCGCGCCGTAGACCGCAGCCGCGCTTGGGCAGCGGAATAATAGACAAGCCGCCGTGATTTTAAGGAATTGCGGCGGCTTGTGTATAAATAGGTTGAATTTCACCTAGTATATGTGTATACTATGGGTGGAGGTGTTATCATTGAATATCAACACAAACACGCTCGTCTCTATCACGGAGGCGAATCAGAATTTTTCAAGAGTGGCACGGCTTGTCGATGAAAACGGCTCTGCCGTGATTCTAAAGAACAATGTTCCGCGTTACCTTATCATCGAGTTCGGACAGGCCGAAAAGGAGCAGCTTGCCTCTGATGAAGATGTCATGGCTATATCCAAGCGACTGATCGCAAGGAATCGGCAAGCCTATGAGGAGCTTGCCAAGTGAAAAGGCTGTCGCGGGAGCAGTTGCTCATGCTTCACCGCGAGCTGATCCGTGAGACGGGCGGCCCGGACGGACTGCGCGATAGTGGTCTGCTGGACGCAGCGCTAAATGCTCCGTTTCAGGGCTTTGGGGAAATGGATGTCTTTCCCTCCCTACAACAAAAGGCTGCGCGGCTCGGCTACGGACTGATCTGTAACCATGCATTCGTAGACGGCAACAAGCGTATCGGCGCACACGCGCTGCTTCTGTTTTTATCGTTAAACGGAATTGAGCTTGCATATACGCAGAAGGAGCTGTCAGATATGGTGCTCGGCGTAGCGGCCGGGAAGTTGAAATTTGAGGATATGGTTTGTTGGGTCGTGGAGCACCAGCTGTGAGAGGCAAAAAAACAGGGCTGACCTCAAAGCCTTTTGAGACAGCCCTATCTAATACGGTTTATATTTCAGACAAATGTTCATCCGGCCATGGCGAACGGCGCTCCATCTGCCCTCGTTGCTTGTTTTCGCTATTGACTTCACCCCCTTAAAGGTGTATTATGAAACCGCAAGGGCGAGACCAAAGTGGTCAGCTCGATTCGATTGAGGGTCTAAATGGCGTTGTCTCATACCCTGCGTCTGCCACAACATTCCGTATCTTATAGCGTCGGAGATTTTTCATGAATGGTATGAGCGTATGCACATCATTACGATCCGCACTGATGTAGTTCCCTATGATGAATTCCTCCGAGGCCGCCACATTCACGTTATACCCCGGCTTCAACTGTCTGTTCCGCATATGATCCTCCTTCATGTGCATGAACGTCGCGTCGTGGTCTGTCTTGCAATAGCTGTTCCGTTCTCCGCAGATATGCAGATCCCTTGTGTACCGTTTCAGCTTGGACAGCCACTCATCCACTGTCTCCACCGTTTTTTGCAGACCGGTCTTGTGATGGCTTTTGCCGGTGACAAAGACGATGTTCTCACGCTCGCGCTTCTCATACAGCTTCTTCCGCAGCTTCTTGAGGTGCCGTATCTCCACTTCCTCAGGGATACGCCATTTTACACCGGAGAGCGCTACAACTGCCGGAAGCTCGCGGGCGATCTTCGCCAGGAGCTTCGTTCTGGACTTCTCCGTACTTTTCTTCCATACGAAGCTGTACCGATTTGCGTTCGCCTCGATCTTTGTTCCGTCTATGAACACCGATTCCAGACTCACAAAGCCCCATTCCACCAGAAGCGCTGTCATTTGCTCCAGCAGTTCTTTCTCGTTCCCTGCCAGATGCTTTGACTGAAACCGGCATATGGTATTGTGATCCGGCGGCGGATACGCCTCCAGCAGATACATGAAATGAATGTTCTCACGGCAGGCTCGTTCGATCTCCCGGGAGCTGTAGATATGCCGCACATATGCGTACAGCAGTATCTTGAGAAGGATCCTCGGCGGGTACTCGTTTCTCCCCATTCGGGAGTAGGAACGCGTGATATTTCTTATATCCATCCTTTCAACGACCGCGTTCAGTAGCCGTACCGGCGAATCCTTTGCTATAAAAATTTCCGTCTCCATCGGCAGTTTTAGTTGCTATCCCGTCTCATATGCGGTATAATCTATCTGCATATAGTTTTGTTTCATATCCAAATTATACGCCGACAGCCGACTCTTTCTCAAGAGTCGGCTGCCGTTATTTTTCCGTTCCCGGGCTGTCTCTTGTGAGACAGTCCCTTTTTTGACGGCATGGCAGATTACAATAACAAGTGCAACAGAAAAAAGTAGACCTCATATTAACCAAG
>CAVIIB010000063.1:0-10990 GCA_963642815.1 Oscillospiraceae bacterium
CCGATTTGGAGCTTATCAGCGAGGGTCGCCGTCTGGCGGACGAGCTGGGCACGGAGCTTTGCGGCATTCTGCTCGGCGACAACGTGGACAACATCGCCCGCGAGCTCGGCGGCTACGGTGCGGATAAGGTCTATGTCATCAACGACAAGCGCCTCAAGGACTACACCACCGACGCCTACACCAAAATCATCTGCGACACCGTCCGCGCCTATAAGCCGGAGGTGCTGCTCTTCGGCGCGACGAACATTGGCCGCGACCTCGCGCCGCGCTGCGCCGCCCGTCTGCACACCGGCCTCTGTGCCGACTGCACCCACCTTGACGTGGATATGGGTATCTATAAGGACTTCCTGCGCGGCGCGTCCACGCTCGCGGAGGATAAGATCGAAAAGCTCAACTCCATCAAGGTCATGTCCATCCAGGACGGCAAGATCCAGAACAACGACCACGACTTGGCTCGCGACCTGAAGATGACCCGTCCGGCATTCGGCGGCCACCTCATGGCCTCCATCGTCTGCCCGCGCTTCCGTCCCGCCATGGCGACGGTGCGCCCCGGCGTTATGAAGCGCCGCCCCTACGACGCGGACAAGGCTGCAAAGCTCGTCATCGAGCACCCTGCCTATGAGCTTTCGGACGCCGACCTCCAAACCGAGGTGCTTGAGGTCGTCAAGGCGGCGAAGGAGCTTGTCGATCTGCTCGGCGCGGACGTGGTCGTCTCCGTCGGACGCGGTATCGGCAAGGACGTGGAAAAGGGTATCGAGCTTGGTCAGCAGCTTGCCGACGTGCTTGGCGGTGTGCTTGGCGGAAGCCGTGCCACCATCGACTCCGGCTGGCTCTCCGCCGACCATCAGGTCGGGCAGACCGGCAAGACCGTCCACCCCAAGATCTATATCGCCCTCGGTATCTCCGGCGCTATCCAGCATAAGGCCGGAATGCAGGATTCCGAGTGCATTATCGCCGTGAATAAGAACGAGGCTGCGCCCATCTTCGAGATTGCGGACTACGGCATCGTCGGCGACCTCTTTAAGGTCGTCCCCATGATGATCGAGCAGTTCAAGGCGCAAAAAGAGGCCAAGGCCTCCGTGTAAAGACCCCACAAAGCACCCCGCCCGCAGCAATTGCTGCGGGCGGTTTGTTGCGTGGAGCGTGTTTTATCGGGCGCGGATAAGCTCTTGGAGACCGTCTTGGAGACCGCGAACTGTGAGCTGGTACATGGGGACGCGGGATTTGATGATTTTTACCGTCTCGCTCCCGTAGCCGAAGTCCCAGCTTCGCGGGCTCAACGGGTTCAGCCATATCATGCGCTCATAGCGGTTGAGGAAGCGCTCGATCCAGTCAATCCCCGGCTCTTTGTTATAGGTGTAATAGTCGGAGCAGCCGCCGGGGCTTAGCAGCTCGTAGGGAGCCATGGAGGCGTCGCCCACGACGATGACCTTATAGCCGGAGGCGAGGTTCGAGAGCACCCACTCCGTCTCCACACTCGCGCTGGGGTGACAGGCGGGGGTGGTGTAGAGGTAGTCATAGAAGCAGTTGTGGAAGTAGTAAATGCGCAGATCCTTGAACTTGGATTCGTGGCTCACGGCTTGGAACAGGGCGGCGCAAAGCTGGCTAAACGGCCACATACTCCCGCCGGAATCAAAGAGAAGCAGGAGCTTTACGGAGTTGCGGCGCGGGCGGTCGAATACAAGGCGCAGCCGCCCCGCGTTGTTGCCCGTCTCGCGTATGGTGTCGTCAAGCTGAAGCTCGTCCTTAGGTCCGTCCTCCAAGCAGGAGAACTGGCGGAGGCGGCGGAACGCAAGCTGGAACTGGCGCGTTTGCAGCACCTCGTCATCGCGGAAGTCGCGGAAATGGCGCTCACCGGCGACCTGAAGCGCACTGCGGTTGCGCCCCTCGCCACCGACGCGAATGCCGCCGGGGTATTGTCCGCTGTTTCCGAAGGGCGAGGTACCGCCCGTGCCGACCCAGTGGCTGCCGCCGTCGTGACGCTCATGCTGCTCGCGCAGGCGCTGCTCCAGCATACGGCGTATCGTCTCGATGTCAAGCCCCGTCCGCCCAAGCGCCTCCGGGTCGAAGTCGCGGGGCGTGATGGGTGTGGACAGCCATTTTTCAAGCTCGTCCGGCAGCTTTTCATAGTGCTTCACGCCCTTGAAATATTCGAGAAAGCACTGGTCAAAGCGGTCAAAATCGGCCTCCGTATGAACCAAGACGGCGCGAGCGAGGGTATAGAAGCCGGTCAGCGAGCTGTGGTGGAGGTCAAGCTCCAGCCCGTGCAGCAGCGTCTCCCATTCCTTGAGGCTGACCTTCAAGCCGTTGGCGCGGAGCAGGTAGAAGAAATCGGTGAACATACGCTCACCAGCGCTTGCCGCTCGTGCGCTCGCCCTTTTCCAGCGTGTCGAGATCCTCGTTTTTCTTCAAAAGCACTCCGGCAAAGGGCATGGTCTTCTCGATCTGCTCCGGCGCGATGCCGCCGATTTGCAGCGCCTGTATCCAGTCGATAAGCTCCGAGGTGGAGGGCTTTTTCTGGATGGAGCGCAGGGCGCGGACGGCGTAAAATGCCTCCAGCGCGTGGTTGAGCAGCTTTTGGTCAAGCTCGTCAAAATGGACACGCACGATGCGCTCCATCATGTCCCGCTCCGGAAAGCGGATGTAGTGGAAAATGCAGCGGCGCAGGAATGCGTCCGGCAGCTCCTTCTCCGCGTTGGAGGTGATGATGACGAGCGGACGGCGCACGGCCTTGACGGTGCGCTTCGTCTCCGGAATATAGAATTCCATCTTGTCAAGCTCCCAGAGCAGGTCGTTCGGGAACTCGATGTCGGCCTTATCTATCTCGTCGATGAGCAGGACGCAGGGCTTTTCGGACTGGAATGCCTCGCCCAGCTTGCCGAGCTTGATGTACTTGCCGATGTCGGACACGTCCGCGCCGAACTGGCTGTCGTAAAGGCGCTGCACCGTGTCATAGACATAGAGACCGTCCTGCGCCTTAGTGGTGGACTTGATACTCCATATAATGAGCTCCATGCCGAGGCTCTCGGCCACGGCCTCCGCCAGCATGGTCTTGCCCGTGCCCGGTTCGCCCTTGACAAGCAGCGGCTTTTCCAGCGCCATGGCAATGTTGACGCTGCTCATAAGCTCCTCCGAGGCGACATAGCCCCGGCTTCCCTTGAATTGTTCCATAAAAATCCTTTCATTTGGCGCACACGGCGCGTTATTTATCATGTCTTGCCGGCTTATCCGGCGGCGCAGGCGCTCGCTCCACGCCATAGATACCAAGCAGGATGACGAGGCTGCATAGAAGGCTCATCCATGAAAACGGCTCGTGCAGGAACACGACACCGGCAAATATCGAGACGACGGTCACAAGATTCGTCCCGATGGCCACACGGCTGACCGGCATTCTGCCGAGCGCATAGTTGAGGAGACCATAGCACACAATGCTATTGGCGATACCGAGAAACGCGACAGACAGGCAATAGCGCCCCGAGGCGAGCGGCGCGATGAGCGCGGTGAGGTCGTCCCTGCATTGGAGCATGGCGAGCGGCCAGTATATGACCGCGCCCTCCGCCGTGCTGATGAAGGTGCGCTCAAAGGGCGTAAATTCCTCCGCGAGCGAGCGTGACAGCAGCGTGAAGCCCACGGTGCTCAAAACGGCCACGAGCAGGCAGAGCACACCGAGCAGCGAGATACTCCCCTCGCTCCCTCCGTGCAGCGTGTAGACAACCACGCCGCCGACCGATACGAGAGACCAGATAAACTGGGCGGATGTGATACGCTCATGCAGGAGCAGCGCCGAGCCGAACAGTGAGATGATGGGCACGGTGGCGAGCATAACGCCGGAAAAAGCCGTGGTGGTATAAAGAATGCCATACGCCTCGAACGCGAAGTATATCCCCGGCTCGCAAAGCCCCATCAGGAGCAGCCGCCGGACACGCTTGCCGCGTAGGTGTAGGCTCTGCCGTCCCGCTGCCATCATAAGCCCCATAGCAACGAGCGCCAGTGTGAAGCGGTGCGCGATCAGCACAAAGGGACGCGCCTCATCCATACCGAGCCGCGAGAATAAAAAGGAAAAGCCCCAGAGAAAATAGGCAAAGAGGGTCAGCAGTGTGGCCCGTGTTGTCGTGTCTTTGTTCATAGCCGTTCCATTATAGCCGTGTTTGCCCTCCGGCGCAAGGGCTTATGCCTATGTAAACGCCGCCCGACGGCGGCGTGGCAGCTAGACGCTTTCGTCGGCCTCGTCCCGCTCGCGGAACAGGAGGCTTATGCACCAGAGCGCCGCCAGCCCGACGAGCGTGTATACCACACGCGACACCGTTGCGTCCTGCCCGCCGAACGCCCACGCAACGAGGTCGAAGCGGAACAGGCCAATGCTGCCCCAGTTCAGTCCGCCGATGATGACCAGCACCAGCGCGATCGTGTCTATGACCATACAAAGCCCTTCCTTCCTTGGTCTTGGGCTTATCATGCCCCCATAAGGGGAAATTATGCGTCCGCCGTCGCCTCCGGCAGACGGCACACATCGACCCACTCCGCGCCGGGGCATACCGCCGCCAGCTCCTCCGGCGAGAGGCGCACGGCGGAGTTCGCGCTGCCCGCGGCGGGATATACCGGGTCGAAGCGGTGCAGCGACACATCAAGATAGATGTCCACCTCCGCCGGCACGGCAAAGGGACACACGCCCCCGGCCTCGTTGCCGGTCAGTGTCCCCACCTCGTCGCGGGCAAGCATTTTGGCCTTGGTGTGGAAGCGCTCCTTGAATTTGTGGTTATCGACGCGCTCGTCCCCGGCGGCCACGATGAGCGCCACGCGCTCACCAATGCGGAAGCTCATGGTCTTTGCAATGCGCCCCGGCTCACAGCCGAGCGCCTGTGCCGCAAGCTCCACCGTGGCGCTCGACACGTCAAATTCAAGCACCCGCTCGGCCATCCCGAACGGGGTCAGATAGTCCCTTACCTGTTGTACACTCATGGGTCAAATCTCCTTGCAAGTTGTCGAAAATGATATTAGAATAATAGCATGAAGAACGAGAAATGGGAAGTCGCCGTTATCGGCGCATTGAATATCGACATCACGGGTGCGGCCAACGTGCCCTTTACCTCCGGCGATTCGCTGCCCGGTGAGGTGAGCTATGCCACGGGCGGCGTGGGCTGGAACATTGCGCGGAACGCCGCGCTGCTCGGTGCGGAGACGGGCTTTGTCTCCGTCCTCGGCGCGGATGGCTATGCGTTGCTCATACGGGCGGACGCCACCGCCTGCGGCGTGGATATCGAGAGCTGCCGCTGGGAAACGGCGGCGAACTGCAGCTATCTCTGCATACTCGACGCGGACGGAAACATGACCGCCGCCGTCAACGATATGCAGCTTAGCCGCCGGATGGATGTCTTTTTCGTCAAGGACGCCGCCCGCCGTCTGGCGGAGGCCAAGGTCGTCGTGGCGGAGTGCAACCTACAGGCCGACGCGCTGCGGCGGCTCGCGGAGGAGCTGGGCGATACGCCGCTTGTGGCGGACTGCGTCTCGGCGGCGAAGTGTATGCGGCTTGAGGCGCTGCTGCCGCGTATCCACACACTCAAGGCCAATCTGCTCGAAGCCGAGCGGCTCACGGGCTATGCCGGAGCGGAGCGCTGCGCGACGGTGCTTTTGAAAAAGGGTGTGCAGCGCGTCTGTGTGACGCTGGGCGCGGAGGGTATGCTGCTCGCCGACGCGGATGATATGGTGCGCCTGCCCTCCGCCGTCACCGGGGCTGTCGTGTCCTCCACCGGCGCGGGCGATGCCATGACCGCCGCGCTCGCCGTTTCGCTCGCACGGGGACTGGATTTGGAGCGCTCGGCGCGGCTCGCCACCGCCGCCGCTGCCGTCGCCACCCGCTGCCGCGCCGCCGTCAACCCCGACCTAACCCGCCTCCGCAGCTACACCGCCGCGAGCAAAAAGAGGGGAACGCGGAGCTAACAGGGCAAGCACTTGACACAAGCAGGATAATTATGCTATCCTCACACTAAGCAAGGGGCGAGGCGGTCAGCTACACCACCCGAAAGGGGGTGAGCGTATGCCGATAACGATAACGGTACATATTCGAGATTTCGTAATAACCGTTAGGATTAAAAAGCAAGGCCGCCACTCTGCCAAGTGACGGCCTTAGGCTTTGCCTAAACCAATAACTTACACGAGCTGACCGCAAGGTCTCGCTCCTTGTGGTTTCATTATAACACCGCCACACGGCGCAAGTCAATAGCAAACCCATCGGACGGCTTTGAGCCGTCCGTTTTTTATAGCTTAATCAGCTCATATTCCCGCGTGCCGAGGCCGAGCTTTTCGGCGTGCTCCAGCGCCACTCGCCAGTCGGTGTCGGGATTCGCGGCGTGGAAATGGTCGCCGTGGGGCTGCTCCGCGATACAGCTTCCGGGAATGACGGGCGCGGCGTTCACCGCGTCGGCGCAGGCTTGGTCGAGCGCCACGGGGTCGGCGGAGACAAACATACCGATGTTCGGGACGATGGGCAGATCGTTCGAGCCGTAGCAGTCGCACACCGGCGACACATCCGTCACGATGGCGATATGGTAGCAGGGTCGCCCGTCGCACACCGCCTTGGCATATTCCGCCATCTTGCGGCAAAGCCGCTCGTTGGAGGAGCTGGCACCGGCGTGGATGGCGTCCATGGGACAAGCGCCGATACAGCGCCCACAGCCCACGCATTGTTCGTGGTCGATGACGGCCTTGCCGCGTGGATAGCTGATCGCGCCCTGTGCGCAGCTTTTGGCGCAGCGGCGGCAGCCGATACACGCCTTTTCCGTTACCTCCGGCTTGCCGTCGGCGTGCTGCTCCATCTTACCGGCGCGGCTTCCGCAGCCCATGCCGATGTTTTTGAGCGCCCCGCCGAAGCCGGTCGACTCATGTCCCTTGAAGTGTGAAAGGCTGATGAACACATCCGCCTCCATGATGGCCGCGCCGATCTTGGCCTCATGGACAAGCTCGCCGCCCACGACCGGGACGAGCACCTCCTCCGTGCCGCGCAAGCCGTCCGCGATGAGGATCTGGCAGCCGGTGCTGAGCGGCGAGAAGCCGTTCTCCTGCGCCGATTCAAGGTGCTCCAGCGCGTCCTTGCGCCGTCCGGGATAAAGCGTGTTGCAGTCGGTGAGGAACGGCTTGCCGCCCTTCTCCCTCACGGCCTCCGCCACGCAACGCGCCCAGTTTGGCCGCAGGAACGCGAGATTCCCCGGCTCGCCAAAGTGCATTTTGATGGCGACATATTTCCCGCGCAGCGCGAGCGCGTCAAAATCCGAGCCCTTGAGCAGCCGCCCCAGCTTGCGCAGCATGGACGGCCCGCCCTCCGGCGTGCGCATATCCGACCAATAGACCTTAGATGCCATAGCACTCCCCTCCTCGTATAATCCCAGTTTACACGATTCCGCTCCAAAGTGCAAGCGGGAGGAGAAAGTGCCTCCTTGTTTCCTACCCTTGCGTCGGAATGGGTGGCATGGTGCTTGTAAACAGGTTTGCCAGTTCAGAAATTGTTTCAGCCCTTTCCCATTGGGGCATACCTGATTTCCACACCAACATATCGGAGGTAAGCTGCCCTGTGACAGCCATCTGCTTCAACGTAGCCATATCAAACGGTCCCGTCGCCTGTCCATTGATAGCAACATGATATGTCGCCGTTGGAATCGACGGTATCGGCATTGCGGGCTGCGCAGAACAACCACTGCCGCTCATCACAGTATCCATTGTCCCGGCAATGTTTCGTCCTACCGCACCACCGACGGCCATTCCCGCCATCATGGCCGCCATATTAAAGCCGCCACCGTTGCCCAAATTTACATCGCCGGTTCCATTCGCCCCCATCTGCCCAAGCGCAGACGCACCTGCAACACCAACCTCCGCTTGCTTCTCGATTTGGAACGCGCCAATGTTCGCCGTCTGTGTTGCCTTGTGCTGCGCATACTGTCCTTCCTCACGCTGGATGCGAAGCCTCTCAACATAGTCCGTGGTCTCCGCTTGAATCTTTGTCGTTGTAACGTCCTTAGTGACCGTCATAAGTTGACGGTATCCGGCACTCGTCTTATCAATCTCGATGGCAGCAATGTCGAGCCCCGAAACCACCACGCCAAAATCTTCCTTTAATCGCTCACCGAGATCATATTCGACCGTGTCATTGATTTGGGCGATTTTGCTTTCGAGCTGAATTACCGGAATATTATGCGTTGCCGGTGCGTTGGCAACACAGTCTTTCACATAGCGGCAAACTGCATCACGAATCTGTGTCTGAAAATCTTCAAGGCTGAAGTGATTAAGACGGTGCAGCTTGATAAATTCCCTGTAGTCGCCAATGCTGAAGCTGACCGTACCCCGGATGGCAGTGGGGACGCCAAAATCTGCAAATCTGGGGTCATACACATCAAAAAACGGAACACCAAACTTTACCTGAATGATTCGTGCAAGGTTGATGAAATAAACCTCGGCCTGAAACGGAGTACCGCCCTCATAGGCCAGACCGACAATACTCGCGAGAATGGGCAGGTTATCCGTTTCGATAATCTGATCAAATGGTCCTTCAATAAAATCCTGTGCCGTACCATCTCTCTGCGGGTAGACAAACACAGCCACTTCCCCATCTTTCACACGCAAGGATGAGCCCCAGCGGATAGCATTTTCCCTGTTCCCCTTACCGACTTGAACCCCGGAGGGATGCCATTTCCAAATCAGATACGACGGCTCATCACAGCGAATCTCATCCATGAGACCGCCACGACGATTATTTCGATTAAACAATCCCATATTCCTACCTCGTAATTCTTTCCAATAATTATCTCGATTCCAATGGTCGTCGCCTGTAGGTTTAAAATTCTAACCAGACTAGATAATTGCGCACAAAAAACGCGGCAAGCGCAAAAACAAAAATAATTAAGCCAACTATTGCTTTGGTTTTTAGCGTTTTATTCACACTGGCTTCGTCCGCCGCTATCTCGGTAAGGCTATCCATGACAATGGCGTCATCGGGAAATAATATATCCGCCTTTTGTTTGAGCTGCTCCGCCTTGGCACTCCAAAGACGAATCCAATATGCACTCTTAGAATTGATTGATTCCTTTGATATAAAATCAATCTTGTCTTTTGCAAATAGCAAGGCACTAAGAATAGATTCACGGTCATTGGGGAAAGCGAAATTTTCTATCACCGCAGCCAGTCGTCGTTCCTCCCTAGTGAGCCTAGGTGTTGACTTCACAGTGAGAAGCGGAATGGCTATGTAGATTGCCAACGGAATACCCGTGAAAACGATATTCAGTATAACCCACCAAAAGCGGCCTTTCATACCCCAAGATGACCACCCGCTTTTCCCGGCTTGTGGACTATTGGAAATATCGTTCTCGCAATCATTGACCCTATTTACAAAGTCCTGCAAGGCAGCGCTTACGCGCCCATTTTTAAGCTCATGGCCACAGGTAGGACATATGGAAACAAACGAGTCGATGGTTTCCCCGCAGTGCGGACATTTATGTATTTTTTCCACTATCTTTTCCGTCGGCTTCTGTTCTGTCCGATCTTTTTTGGTCGTTTCGTCTCTCGTAGGACAACCACATTTTTGACAGAACTTAGCACCGCTCACCAGTTGGATTCCACAGGCTCTGCAATAAGCCATACACATCTTCCTCTTGCTATATTATTTTATACGATATGGATTTGGCTTTCCGGCGATTATGATTATATCGACAAGCCAGCCAAGACCATACAAACCAAACGTGAACAGGTAAAGCAGACCGGTAATTACCTTTCCCTCATAAAACCGATGAACTCCACACCATCCGAAGAATAAGCACAAGAGCAGGGATGTCCATTTATTAAGCCAGACCCCCGTTTGCATATCCGCATTTACACCCACAAACTCGAATTCAAAATCCTTGCCCCTGTGGGAGAACGTCCTCCCACAGGTTGGACAGCAAAATGCATATACGGATGTTTGGGTCCCGCACACTCGGCAAACCTTTATCTTCCCCGTAGAGTCGTCAATCGGTGTCTGCGTTTCGACAAACGGCTGCGCTTCAACAAATAGCTGCGCTTCAGCAAACGGCTGCGCTTCAGCAAACGGCTGCGCTTCAGCAAACGGCTGCGCTTCAGCAAATGGCTGCTCGTCCGCAGACGGCTGCTCGTCATACTGCTGTTGCGTTTCATCCTTGTTTTCAAGCAACTCTATTTTTATTCCACATTGCGGGCAATACTCGAAGTCATCCATCAATTCCAGCCCGCAGTTAATGCAAAACGCCATAGCTTTCCCCAAAATCACCTCGCGGACATCAATCCGACTGCAAACTTACCCAAGGTCTTTTTTCACTCCATTGCATATATCGCCGTACTACCTGTTTTTCGCAAAGCATCACAGCAATTTTGTATCCTTGTCCAACATATTACAGCATTCTCTGCGTTTTGTCAATTGCAAGTATCTCTATGATAATGTAATATCCTTTTGTTTTCTTTACCATGCTATAGGGAGGGTGATAGCATGGTGGCGGACAGAATAAAATCGTTGAGGGAGCAACGGGGGCTTACGCAAACCGAGCTTTCCAAGCAGCTGGGGATCACTCGCTCCAGCGTCAACGCATGGGAAATGGGAATTTCCGTTCCCTCTACGCAATACATCGTGGAGCTTGCCGGTATTTTCGGTATCTCGACGGACTACCTTTTGGGCGTGGATTCCTCCGCCTCCATCAGCGTGGCGGGACTGGATGACGATGATGTTCAGATCGTCCATGCCCTGATCGAGCATTTGCGAGGCAAAAATTAAGGAAGACGACTGTATATATAAACAGATGAGCTGCACACTCGCAGCTCATCTGTCGTTTATAGGGTTGAAGCCCGCGTTCCCGCAATCTCCGCCACGCAAAAACGGCGCGGCCAAAGCCGCGCCGCGGGGTCGCCCCCTATTACTTCATGCCGTTTTCGTAGGACTCGATCATCTTCTTGACCATCTGGCCGCCGATGGAGCCGGCCTGCTTGGAGGTCAGGTCGCCGT
>CAVIIB010000064.1:0-10959 GCA_963642815.1 Oscillospiraceae bacterium
CATTGAACGTGCCTCGGTTGTACACGCCGCCGCCGCAGCTATAGCCGCCGGCTTCGTTATTGGTAATGCTGCCGCCATACATGGTAAATGTGCAGCCTTGGTTGTTCTTCACGCCGCCGCCGTCGCTGTTAGTGGTGTTACCCGCAATAGAGCCGTTCCAAAGCGTCAGTGTGCCTTTGTTCTCGATACCGCGACCTGTTGCGCCGGTGGCATGGGTGATACTGCCCACACTGGTCTGGCAATCGGTGATGACGAGGTTGCCACCGCTCGCGACCTTGATAACATCCGCGCCATCCTTGCCGGTGAGGGTTTGACCATTGAGGCAGAGGTAGAGGGTGTTGCCGTCCGCGACCGTGAGGGTGGTGTTCAGCGTCACCGCGCCGGTCAGGTAGACATAGGCGGTATTGGCGCTGTCGTAGGTGATTTCAGCCTTGCCGTCCCATGCCTGCCATGTCTTGTTACCGTGTTCACTGCACTCGCTGTCGCAGCAAACCTTGTGCTGATGCACCCTTGCGATTTTGAGGTTGCTGCCGTCCACCACAAGCCCATAGCCATCGGTGTCGCAGTAGAAGCCGGTGGTGGCGGGAGTCACGCCGTCCGCGAAGGTGACGACCGTCTGACCCTCCGTGCCGGTGATGTAGACCTCCGCGCCGCTTGTCATGCTGCCCGTGACGTTGATGTATCGCTTGGTCACATCGTACAAGTCGCCGTTCAGATAAAGGTTATTGGCCGTGCCGCCGGAAAGCTCACCGTCCGTAATCGTACCACCCTTGACGTTGCCGCTGATGACAGGGCTGCCGGACATATTGACCTTGCCGAAGTTGTACACGCCGCCGCCGGAGCTTCCGGCGGTCGTGTTTTCTGTTATGCTTCCGCCGGTCATATTGAACGTGCCGCTATTTCCGATAAGCACACCGCCGCCGTAGCTGGTGCTGCTGCCATATTTAACAGTCTTGTTCTGCGTTATGCTGCCGCCGGACATGGTGAACGTGCCGCTTTTGACGTACACGCCGCCGCCCTGCATGGCACTGTTGCCGGTGATGGAGGCACTGCCGGACATTTCAAATTTGCCACTGCTGCCGCAGTCGTTATAAACGCCGCCGCCGCAGCTTCCAGCGTTATACGCACCGTCAATCTCGTTCCCGCTGATGATCGCGTTGCCCGTCATTTCAAATTTGCCGCCGCTGGCGTTGTACACGCCGCCGCCATTGCCTTGCGTACTCGTCACCTTGTTGTCCTTGATCTCCGCCGTGCCGGACATGGTAAATATGCCGCTGTTGTACACGCCACCGCCGTTGTTGGCGGAGGTGTTGCCGGTGATCGAGCCGCCGGTCATATTGAACGTGCCGCTGTTGTTCACACCGCCGCCGCTGCCTGTGGCATTATTCCCTGTAATGCTGCCGTTCCAGAGGGTGAGCGTACCCTCGTTGTCGATACCGTTGCCTGTTCCGCTGCTGTGGGTGATTTTGCCAACCTTTGTGCTGTCGGTGGTGCAATCAGTGATGGTGAGGTTGCCGTTGCTCTTGACATGAATCACGTCTGCAGTGGTGCTGCAGCTGATGCTGTATCCGTTCAGGCAGAGAACGATGTTGCCGCTGACCTCCCATGATTTGGAGGATGTAACATTGCTGGTCAGGTAGTAGCAACCCGTCTTGGGGAGATCATCTTCCTCCGTCCACGGCTGCCATGTGACTTTCTTGTGTCCATCCGTTTCTGATTCTGCTTTTTCGCAGGTCTTATCGCCGCAGACGCAGTAGGTCTCCGGCGCATACGTCTGTTCCGCGAGCTTCAAGCTGTTGTTGTCGGTGTCCACCTCGAAGGACAGTCCCGTGTCGGAGGTGAAGCCGTCGGCGGAAGCGTTCATGTCGTCCGCGAAGGTGACAACGGTCTGACCCGCCGTGCCGGTGATGCAGATCGCTGCGGTGCTGTCCAGAGCGCCAGTGACCGTGACAGGGAAATTGTATTTAACGTTGTTTGCTTCACCGCCAGCAACGTAAACGTTGCTGTTCGTGCCGCCGGTGTACTTGCCGTCCTCGCCCTTTGTTCCGCCCGTGACGTTGCCGCTGATGTTCACATTGCCGGAGACATTGAATCCGCCGGATATGCCGGATATGCCGAGGTTGAGGACACCGCCGACGGCGGTTATTACTCCAGCATTTGCACTGTCGGCAACGGTCGCGTTGTTGCCGGTGATCGTGCCGCCGTCCATGGTGAACGTGCCGCCGAGGGCGTTATTCACGCCGCCGCCACCGCCGATATAGACTCCAAGAAGCGTGATAAGGATTTCTTCGCCTTCGGTGGCAGCCGTGTTATCGCTGATCGTGCCGCCGGTCATGTTGAAGCTGCTTTTGCTGTTGTTATACACGCCACCGCCGTCTACAGCACTGTTGCCGCTGATCGTGCCGCCGGTCATCGTGAACGTGCCGAAGTTGTACACGCCGCCGCCGTCGCCCTTGGCGGTATTGCCGCTGATCGTGCCGTCGGTCATGGTGAACATACCGCCGTTGTTAAACACACCGCCGCCGCCGCCGCTGTTGCATTCGTTGCCGGTTATGCTGCCGCCCTCGATCGTCAGTGTGCCGCTCTCGTTGTAGGTCGCGCCGCCACTGTTATGAGCATAGTTGTTGCGTATGCTGCCGCTTTCGAGCTTTACAGTGCCGCTGTTGCAGATCGCGCCGCCGTCGCTGCTACTGTTATAGCAGTTCTGGATGATGGTGTTGCCTTCGATGATCAGATTGCCGCCGCTTTCGACCTCGATCATCGGGTGTGTGCTTTTGTTACTCTCAGTAGTGCCATCGCCGTCTATCGTCACGCCGTCCAGCGTCAGGGTCGCGTCAGCGGAAACGACGATATAGCCTTCTTTGCTGCCGCGCTTGATCGTACCGCCGCCGGAGATGGTGACGTTGCCGGTGATGGTAGTCTCGACCAATATGACCATTTCTGCTTCAGCTTTAATTTCCAGATTCCCTGAAATCGTAGAGGGGATCTCGGTAAGCTCCGTCGCATAGCCGCCCATGTCGTCCATTGCGGCGATGAGGATTTCTTCCATATCGAGCTCGACACTCGCCGTGGGAGTGCCGGAAAGGGTCAGGGTATCGTCGTTTTCGTTGTATGTTATATGCAGGCTGTTTTCGGAAATGGATGAATTTTTATTGATTGCCTCCGCAAGCGCGGCGCTGAATGCGCCCTCGTCCTCGGAGGAGATAACAATGGGGTCGATCGCGCCGTCCGCGTTGACCGTCCGCGTCACCACGTCCATGCCGTCGGCAGAGAGACCATCGGGGAGGCGCAGCGTCAAGCTCACGGACGCAGCAGCCGCCGCGCCGTCCGTGCTCCCGCTTTCCTCAGCGGGCGCTTCCGTCGCCTCCGGCGTGGGCTCTTCCTCCGGCGTGGGCGCTTCGGTCGGGGTAGCTTCCACCCCCCCCTAGGTCGTCTCCGCCCTCGGCGCTCACGTCCACGACGTTGCTTTCGATGATGCCGTCGGTGTTGTCCTCCGTCCCCTCCGCCATGACCGGCACGGACAGCAGGGACGCGACCATCACCAGCGCCAAAATCGCGCTCCAAATTCTCTTTCCAAGCGTTGTTTTCATGGGTTTTTTGCCTCCATTTCGCGAGCTTATAGCAGCCATACATATTTATATGTATTATATACACGCAGTGTATCACAAAAGGCGGTTACAATTCAAACAAGGACGGTTACAATCCGGCTACAACGCCCCGTCATTTTCACCAAGATTCTACCCCCCCCCGCACATTTTCGATAGTTTTTGGCTAAATGGGTGTTGGATATTTATGCGTTTTCGCGTGTATGCCGTGGATGGTTATGTGGTTGCTGTGGATGATTATTCATCTTGCAGAATGCGAATAATTCTGATATAATTATGGTAGAATTATTAAGGGTGGTGTTTTGCTATGATCATCAAATCCTCGACCGCGCTTCGGAATGACTACGGTAAAATCTCCGAGCTTGCTCACCGCGAGGCTGAGCCGGTCTATATCACCAAAAACGGCGAGGGTGATCTTGTCGTTATGAGCATTGAGGCGTTTGAGCGCCGCGAGGAGGCCATTCGCCTCCGCGCAAGGCTGGAGGCCGCCGAAACTGCCCGCCTCTCCGGCGCTCCCGCCCTCACCCTCGCCGAAGCCCGCCAGCGCTTGGAGGAGATCGAGAAATAAACAGCGATCCGCACCTCGGGTCAGCGCCCGCCCAAGGCGCCCCTGAAAGGGGAGCTGGCAGCGGCGTAGCCGCTGACTGAGGGGTTGCTCTCGTAGTCTTTGCAGACTTGCTTAACCCCTCCACCGCTTCGCGGTCCCCCTCCCCTTTCAGGGGAGGCAGGGGATTTGTGGAAATCGCGGCGTTCCCCTATCAGGGGAGGCAGGGATTGGAAGTTATCGCAGCGCTCCCTTTCAGGGGAGGCAGAGATTGGAAACCGTCGCAGTGCTCCCTTTCAGGGGAGGCTGGGGATTTGTGGTTGCTCTAAGGCTCCCCTGAAAGGGGAGCTGGCAGCGGCGTAGCCGCTGACTGAGGGGTTTTTCTCTTGTAGTCTTTGCGAGCTTCCAGAAAACCCCTCCACCGCTTCGCGGTCCCCCTCCCCTTTCAGGGGAGGCAGGGGATTTGTGGTAAACGCGGTCTTCCCCTTTCAGGGGAGGCTGGGGATTGGTGGTAATCTCGGTCTCCCCTTTCACGGGAGGCTGGGGGTTGGATGGAAACAGCCGCTGGCCTCATGTGAAGCCAGCGGCTGTGTTTGGTTTGTGTGCTTATCTCGCTTGCAGCAGTGCGGTGGCGCTTTCGGCCAGTGCTTCTGCGCCGGTGCGGGAGACGAGGCGGAGGCTGCCGTTCGCGTCGCAGAGGCAGCTTGTTGAGTCGTAGCTGTAAAACGCCGCTGTCAGCGTCTCGCCGCCCTCAAAGGCGATCTCCACGGTCAAGAACGCCTCGCCGCGTCCCTCGTTTTCCGGCGTTCCCGTCGCGTACAGCGCGGAGAAGTCCGACAGGAACGCCTGCACATCGTCAAGCTCCGTATCTACCGCGTGGCTCAAACCATCCGCCGTCAGGGTGAGCGTCTTTATCTCCGCACCGTCGAGCGACAGGAAATTCTCCGGCGCAAGGGCGCTCACGCTCGCGTACATGAGCGCGTCGAACACGCCGCCGTCAGCGCGGTAGACCATGGACGACCCGACCAGCCGGACGTATATCTCGCCGCCGTCCGCATAGTCGCCGAATTCGAGCGCGAAGCTCCCGCTCCCGCCGTCGCTCGTCTCATAGGTCAGCGTCACGCTGCCCTGCGGCTCGTCGAGGCCGTATTCGGCAAGCGCCGCCGCGTCCGCGTCCCATGTCTCACAGGCCGTGAAGCTGATCTGCGCCGCCTTGTTGCAAAGCGCCTCGGTCTCGTCCGTGTCGAGCGCGGTATACGCGCCGTCCGCCACGGCAAACCAGTGGAAGCTGTCCGTGTAGCTGACCGTCAGCGGCTCGTCCACATATTCGAGCGTGTAGCTCTGCACGTCCGTCTCCACCGTCAGCGACGTAAGCTGGGCAACGTCCGTCGGTGTTGACTCAAACTGGACAAGGTTTTCAAGGTCATACCAGAAGCTCCCCGTCAGCTCGCCGTCCTCCAAATACACGTCCGAGCCGCCGTCCACCGTCATATAGTAGCGACCGGCAAGCTCGCTATAATCGCCGACGGCGTAGCTGCGCTCGCTGTCCCCGGCGTGGACGGTAAGCGCAAGCTGCGGCTCGTCCAGTCCGTAGTCGGAGAGCGTCTCCGCATCCTCGACATAGAGCTCGGCAGCCACGGCACTTGCCGCCGATTGCATGATGACGACCTTGGACTGGTCGATGGGACAATCCGGCTCGTCCGGGCAGTACCACGTCCCGTCCTCACCGCGGGCAAGCGACACGCTCACACCTCCATACGTCCACTCCATCGCGTCAATGTCGTCATAGGCTCCGGCGGCCAGCGTCTCCTCATTGGTCTGCGCCGCCTCCTCCGCCTGCTTTTCCTCGCCGTTTTTGACCGCCGCGCCCACGGCGAAATACGCGCCCACCGCGACGGCCAGTACCGCCAGCAGCAGCAATAAGCGTGTTCCCCGCTTCATCAGCGCCGCCTCCTTCGTATATAGGTCACAGCGCCCACCGCGACAAACACCAGCGGCACGAGCACCAGCAGCACGAGCTTTGCCGCACCCGCCGCGCTGTCACTGTACGTCAAATAGTCGGTGAAGACGAGCTTCGCGTGGATGGAGATGGAATCCGTCTTTTCACAGAGCCAGTCCACCGCGTTCAGGTACATATCCAGATTCGCGCCGGAGACCATATCCGAGAAGTCGCGCTCCATGAAGGTGGTCGAGCCGAACACGACGAGCTGACCGCCGGTGGTCGAATTGACGGCAGCCGCCGCCAGCACAAAGGGACCCTCGGGGTCGTCGTCCGTCTTTTCAAGGTCGGCGCTGCCCGCGACATCCGTCTTCAGATAGGACGCAGACGAGCTTTTCAGCAGCGAGGACACGGTGATATTCTCCGCCGTCTCGCCCATGGTGAGCGCCTGTGAATCCGGGAAGAGGACGCTGTATCCGGCCTCGGACAGCGGGCTTGTTATGCTGTGGCTTTGCAGGGTCGGCAGAAGCAGGTCAATATAGCCGTGGAAGTGGTAGCTTGAATCATCCTCCAGCACATAGCCATACTGGACGCTCAAGCCCCAATCGGCCAGCAGCGCATCAAAATTCGTCATGTCCGCCTGCGTGTAGGCGGTCGAGATGAGCAGCCGCCCGCCCTTATCCATATAGTCGCGTAGCATCGCCGCCTCCTCGGTGGAGAGGTCGCTCACAGGACCGTTGATACAGAGGATGTCGCAGTCCTCCGGCACGGCCTCGACCGTGAGCAGGCTTAGCTCCTCCACCTGCACATTTTGCAGGGCGATGGCCGACTGCACCGCGTCGGACAGGGTCGTTTCGCCGTGACCGCTCAGCATATAGAGCACGGGCGATTCCTCGCTCGTGACATAGCCGATGGCGCTCGTGAGCTTTTGCTCGCCGGCAAAGGTGTCGCGGTAGTCCTGCATATAGTTGTAGTAGTAATAGGCGTATTCCTCATAGTCGGAGTAGGTCCAGATGTCCGTGTATGGGATATACATACTGCGCTCGCCGCAGACGACGACAAGGGAGTTATTCGTCGCGGACTCGTCCGTATAGGCCGAGAGGAAGTTGGGGTACTTCACGGGGTCGACCCGCGTGACGGAAACATGGGAATACTCCGCATAGCGCCCAAGCAGCTCCTCCAGCGTCGTGTCCTCGCCGCCGCTCTGGACGATCCAGTATATATCCACGTCACTGTCGAGTGCCGCGAGCGCCTGCTCACTCTCGCCGGAGAGCGTGTAGAGCTGCTGCGGCGTCATGTCAAGCTCGGTCGATGAGCTGGGCAGCGCCCCGATGATCAGGTTTATCGCCACGGCAATAGCCGCCACGATCACGACCGCCGCCACACTGTAGCTGCCGACGCGCCAGCGTCGGGTCTTATAGGAATCCTTCAGCTTGGCAAGCAGGGATTTTTCCTCGTTCTTCATCAGCTCCACCTCCTTTTCTCCATGCTCTGCACCGTCAGAAACAGGAACAGTCCGATGACGGTGAGATAATACACGACTGCCTTGAGGCTGAATATGCCGCTGGCGATGTCGTCAAAGCGCCCGAACAGGCTCAAGGCGCCCAATATGCTGCCGCAAAGTCCCGTGAAGCTGTCCCGTGACAGGATATAGGCAAGCAGCAGCGCCGCCGCCAATATGACCAGCACCAGCGCCGAGAAGCTCGTGTTGCGCGTCATGCGCCAGAGGATGAGCGAGAGAAGCAGCGCCAGCACTGCCAGCACGATGAGAGAGGCCGTCGCCGTGGTGGAGGCGTAGCTCTGCAAAAACTGCATGAGATACAAAAGAACGCCCACGCCCACGCTCATACCGGCGGCGAGGGCAACGTGCTCCGTCAGCGAGGACAGGAACAGGCACACAGCCGCAAACGCCGCGCACATGAGGAAATACAGCACCAACGCGCCGTAGGCCGCCTTATACGGCAATGTCCCGGCCGTCGCCAGATTTTGAAGCAGCGGCGGATAGACCGCCAGCAGCAGCATGGGGACCAGCGCAACGGTCAGCACCGCGAGATACTTGCCGAGCACGATCCGCGTCATGCTGAGCGGGAGCGAGTAGAGAAGCTGATCCGTCCTCTGGTGGCGCTCCTCCGCAATGCTCCGCATGGTGAGGATTGGGATGGAGATGATGGGTACAAAATAAAGGCGCATATAGTAGAATATCGCCTCAAAGCGCGGCTCGCCCTGTAGGGTGATGAGCGTGACGAACAGCCCGCTGACCAGCAGCACGAACGCGCCGTATACATAGCCCGTAAGCCCGTTGAACTGGGAATCCAGCTCGCGCTTATAAATGGCTCTCATGCTTCCTCACCTCCCTGCTCCGTCTCCGCCTTTTCCTCGTCCGCCGCCTCATCCGCCGTCAGGCGGATGAACACATCCTCCAAGCTCGCCTCGCACCGCTCCATACGCAGCACGGGCATACGAGCGCCGGACAGCGCGAGGGACAGCCGCTCGTCCATATCCGTCGCGGCGGGGTCGGCCTCCACGGTGAGCTCACAGCGTCCGTCCGCCTCGCCGTCCAGCGTCACGCGGGTCACGCCCTCGGTCGCCGCCAGCGCCTGCATTACGACCTCGCCCTCGGCCTTGACCGTCAGCGCATAGCTCACACCGCCGGCAAAGCGCCCCTCCAGATTCTCCGGGGTGTCGCAGGCAATAAGCTTGCCCTTGTTGATGATGAGAATGCGGTCGCACACCGCCTGTACCTCCGAGAGGATGTGGCTCGACAGGATGACGGTATGCTTGCGCCCCAGCGAGCGTATGAGGTCGCGTATTTCAATGATTTGCAGCGGGTCAAGTCCCACCGTCGGCTCGTCCAGTATGATGAGCTTCGCGTCGCCCAGCAGCGCCTGTGCAATGCCGACGCGCTGGCGATAGCCCTTGGATAAATTGCGTATAAGGCGGTCGCGCACGTCAGAAATGCCGGTGACTGCCACCGCCTTGTCTATCTGCGCCGCCCGCTCCGCACGGCTCACGCCCTTGGCCTCCGCGACAAACGCAAGGTACTCCGCCGGTGTCATGTCCGGGTAGACCGGCGGCTGCTCCGGCAAATAGCCGATACAGCGCTTTGCGGCGATGGGCTCGTCAAAGATGTCGTGACCGTCCACGGTCACGCGCCCCTCCGTTGCGGCGAGGCAGCCGGTGATGATGTTCATGGTCGTGGATTTGCCCGCCCCGTTGGGGCCAAGGAAGCCGTAAACCAGACCGTCCTCCACCGTGAAGCTCAGATCGTCCACGGCGCAGTGGTCGCCGTAGCGCTTTGTCAGATGACTGACCTCGATCAATCCTAACGCCTCCTTCTTGCTTGCTGCGGGTATTATAGCCGTCATTTGTAACGCAAATGTGAACTGCTTCAAAACACTTGTTTAACTTCCCGCGCCCCCATTATACCACCCGCGTAAAGCGCTTCTTGCAGTTTTCGGGCAGATTTGCTAATATAGCCGGAGGAAGTGACGCAAGATGAGAATGAGACGAAAGAAAAATCTGATACCGCGCTTGGAAAAATGTGCGCCCGTGGCGCAGACCGAGCCGCAGGAATTAAAGGGACGCTGGCTCGCGGCGTACCCCGGTCACGATGAGCTGCGGGCGGAGATCGGCTGCGGCAAGGGACGCTTCACCGCCGAGACCGCCAAGTCCGCGCCGAACGCTCTTTATATCGCCGTGGAGAAGGACCAGAACGCCATGGTCATGGCGATGGAGCGCGTCATGGCCGAGAATATAGCTAATGTCCGCTTTCTGGACATGGACGCGCAGGGGCTGCGCGATATTTTTGCGCCGGAGGAGCTCGATGTCATCTACATCAACTTCCCCGACCCGTGGCCTCGTGCGCGAGAGGCCAAGCACCGCCTTACCTCGCCGCAGTTTTTGCCCATCTACCGCGAGCTGCTAAAGCCCGGTGGACGTATCGAATTCAAGACCGACCAAGCCCCGCTTTTCGACTGGTCGCTCGACCAGCTGGAGGCCGAGGGCTTCCTGCTGCGCGAGGTATGCTCCGACCTCCACGCGAACGGTCCTGTCGGTATCATGACAAATTATGAGGAGAAATTCTATGCGCAGGGCGTGAAAATATGCCGCTGCGTCGCCGTAAAGCCCCAAGCATGAGACGGGAGGGCTATCTCCCCGCCGCCGACCTGCTGCGGGTGCTCTGTATCGGGCTTATCGGCTGGTATCATTTCTGGCAGCTAAGCTGGCTCGATCCGAGCTTTGACCTCCTTGGGCGACACATTGATATGCAGCGGATGATACGCAACGGCTATATGCTGGTGGATATGCTGCTCGTGCTGTCGGGCTTTCTGCTGGCGCTGCCGTGGGCGCGGTACGGACAGGGGCGCGGCACAAGGCCGGAGACCGCCGCCTTTTATAAGCGCCGCGCCGTGCGCATACTGCCGAGCTATCTGTTCGCCGTGCTGCTCGTCTTTTTCGCATGGGCAGTACCCGGCGGACACTATGCGGACACACGGGACGCGCTGCGCGATTTGCTTACCCACCTCACCTTCACCCACAACCTATTCCGTGCGACACTATACAACGCCCAGATCCCCGGTGTGCTGTGGACGCTCGCGGTGGAGGTGCAGTTTTATCTGCTCTTTCCGCTGCTTGGTCGTCTCTATGCCAAGCGTCCGGCGCTCGTCTGCGGCGGCATGACCGTCGCGGCGCTTTTCTGCCGCGTCTTGACCGTGCGTGGTGGGGACTTGAATTTCTTGGTGAACCAGCTTCCGCTGCTGCTGGACGTGTACGCGGCGGGTATGCTGGCCGCATGGCTCTATACGCGCTTAGAGCACGCCACGCTGCGGCGGCGCTGGTCGTTTGCGCTGCTCGCGGGGCTTTGCCTCTGC
>CAVIIB010000065.1:0-10791 GCA_963642815.1 Oscillospiraceae bacterium
GCCTCCCCTGAAAGGGGAGGGGGACCGCGAAGCGGTGGAGGGGTTTTCTGGAAGTCCGCACGTCCCAAGAGAAACCCCTCAGTCAGCGGCGTTGCCGCTGCCAGCTCCCCTTTCAGGGGAGCCTTGGGGGGTGCGCTTGGCTTTACCGCCGTATTCAGAGGCACCTTGGGGGTGTTGCCTGCTATGCCATCGGGCATCTTAGGTGGCTTCGTCTTTTAGCGCGGCAAGCTCCTGCGGGGTGAAGCGGTAGCTTGTGCCGCAGAAGTCGCAGCCGACCTCCACTTCCTTGCCGTCGGCGCTGATGTCGCGGATCTCGTCATCGGAGAGGCAGCGCAGCGCGTCCGCCACGCGCTCGCGGCTGCAAGCGCAGCGGTACTCCACGGGCGAGGTCTCCAGCAGCGTGTAGTCCATGCCGCGCAGCACCTGTTCAAAAAGCGCCTCCGCGCCGTCCTCGTCCAACACGGTCGTGAGCTGATCCATGAGGAAAATGTTCTCCTCCAGCCGCTCGATGAGCGACTCGTCCGCACCCGGCATGAGCTGGACGATGAAGCCGCCGGCAGCGCGTATGCTGCGGTCACGGTCAACGAGCACACCCAGCGCACAGGCGGAGGGCACCTGCTCGCTTTCGAGCAGATAGGCGGTCAGATCCTCGGCGATCTCGCCGCTGACGAGCGCCGTGGAGCCGATGTATGGCTCGCGAAGACCGATGTCGCGGCTCACGGTCAGCATACCGTCACGCCCGACAGCACCGCCGACATCGAGCTTTCCGTCCGCCCGGAGCGGCAGCTCCACGCCGGGGTTTTCGATGAGACCGCGCACATTGCCCTCATGGTCGGACACGGCGATGATAGCCCCGGCGGGACCGCCGCCGCTTATGCGGATGGTGAGGGTGGCGCGTTCCTCCTTGAGCGCGTTGCCGAGCAGAGAGGCCGCGCAAAGCGTCCGTCCGAGCGCGGCAGCCGCCGTGGGCGAGCAGTCGTGTATCTCACGCGCCCGCTGGACGAGCGCACGACCATCGATCACGGCCATTTTCACAAAGCCGTCGGCAGCGACGGCGCGTAGTATGCGATCCATAATGTTACCTCGTAAGGCCGCAGGGCGGCGAATTTCCCGTAATTTTCCGACTGTGGGCATAAAAAGACGGAAGTCCCGTTGGAGGACTTCCGTTTTTGGGCTATTACTCCGCGACGGAGTCCTTCAGACCCTTGCCGGCCTTGAAGAAGGGGGTGGTGCGGGCAGCGATCTTGATCTCCGCGCCGGTCTGGGGGTTGCGACCCGTGCGCTCGGCGGTCGTCTTCGTGCCAAAGGTGCCAAAGCCGATGAGGCTGACGGTGTCGCCGCCCTTCAGGGCCTCCGTGATGGATTCAAAAACAGCGGCCACGCTCTTGGCGGCAGCGGCCTGACTCTCGCCGGTCTTCTCGGCGACGGCTTTAATAAGCTCAGTCTTGTTCATAACTCGGTCTCCTTTTGTGTTTGTTTTATATATAACTTGGACATCATAGCATATCTTTCCCACGATTGCAACGATTTAGCGGCATTTTCGCGGAAAAAAAGCGCATATTTATCCCTTACGCGAAAGCTGCCAGAACGCGACGGCGGAGGCGGCGGCGACGTTGAGGGAATCAACGCCGTGGCTCATGGGTATGCGCACACAGCGGTCGCAGGCCGCGATGGTGAAGTCGGCCAGCCCGTCACCCTCCGTGCCGAGCACGATGGCGAGGCGCTCCTCCGCCGCGAGCGATGGGTCGTCGATGGGGATGGAATCGTCGCGCAGCGCCATGGCCGCCGTGGAGAAGCCGAGCGCCGCGAGCCGCGCAAGCCCCGGCTGCGGCCAGTCGGAGAGGCGATTGCCGATGACCGTCCACGGTATCTGGAACACCGTGCCCATGCTCACGCGGACACAGCGCCGGTACAGCGCGTCGCTGCAAGCCGGTGTGAGCAGCACGGCATCCAGCCCAAGTGCCGCCGCGCTGCGGAATATCGCGCCGACGTTCGTCGGATTCATCACGTTTTCAAGCACGGCGATACGCCGCGCACCGGCGCATATCTCCTCCACGGAGCGCAGCGGCTTGCGCCGCATGGCGCAGAGCACGCCGCGTGTGAGCGCAAAGCCCGTGAGCCGGGTCAGAAGCTCCAGCGTGGAGGTGTAGACCGGTATGTTGCCGCAGCGGGCGATCACGCCCGCTGCCTGTCCCTCGATGTGGCGGCGCTCCATGAGGAGCGACACCGGCTCATAGCCCGCATCGAGCGCCCGCTCGATCACCTTCGGGCTCTCCGCGATGAACAGCCCCTTTTCCGGCTCCCGCCGGTTTTTGAGCTGCCCCTCCGTCAGCCGGGCGTATACGTCGAGCTCCGGGGCGTCAAAGTCCTGTATCTCAAGAATATTGGCCATAAACTGCCTTCCGTGCAATAGAAATATCAGCTCATATCGCGGTATTTTGCCATCGTCGAGCTGAAAAGCTCCGCCGTGCTGGGCGGGGTGTAGGTGATGGCGTTTGCCCCGGCCTCTATCGTACGGGCGATGCTCTCGTTGGTGCTGCCGCCGGAGGCGATGATGGGCACGTCCGGCCAGTCCTCCCGTATCCTCGCCACGATCTCCGGCGTGGCCGCGCCACCCGCGACGTTGAGGATAGACGCGCCCGCGAGCAGTCGCGCAGCAATATCCGTGTCGGCGCTGACGACGGTGATGACGACGGGGATGTCCACCGCCTTGGCGACGGCGGCCAGATTCAGGTCGGAGATCGGTGTGTTCATCACAACGCCCATCGCGCCCTGACTTTCCACGTCCTTGGCGAGCCCCAGCGTGCGCAGCCCCTTGGTAATGCCGCCGCCGATACCGCAGAACACGGGGATATAGGCGGCCTTGATGATGGCCTCGCTGATGGCCTGCTGGGGCGTAAAGGGGTAGACGGCGAACACCGCGTCCGCGTCACAGTTGCGGATGATGGCGATGTCCGTGGTGAATACGAGCGTCTTGATACGGCGGCCAAAAATAAGGATGCCGCTGGCCTTATAACACGCGCTCGGCATTTTGAGGATGTTGTGCCGCAGCGGTGTCTCCACCTGCGGCGCGTTTGGTCGCTTCCGTTCCATATCTGACTCCCTTTCTATGAACTCGTCAACAAGCCCATGCGGTTTTTGTTAACGGTGTTAATTATATCACAGAAAAGGTCGCGTTGCAACGGGAGAGAATGTCAAACGCAGTCGTCAGAACACAAGCTGTGTCAGCAGCATACAGCAGAGCGTTCCACCGGCGATGGACAGAAGTGCGCTGCGCCGCCAGAGCTGGAGCAGCACGGTCACGGCACAGGAGATGAGCTGCGGCGCATAGCCGGTGGCGGCGGAAAAATCAAGACCACGCAGGCAGTATACGATGAGCGTGGCGATGATGGCCATGGGGAGCGCGTCGCCGAGGTAGTGGACGGCGGCGGGTACGCTGTGACCGCGAAAGACGAGAAACGGGAGCGCCCGCTCCGCCAGTGTACACAGGGCGCAGACAGCGATCACGGCGATCGGCCAAAGCGGGTAGCCGCTCATGCGCCCACCCCCTCACCCGGCGCGATACGGCGGCGCAGCACGAGCAGCAGCGCGACTGTGAGCAGCAGGCTCGGCAAAATGAAGCCGTCCGCGCCGAATATGGCAAGCCCCAGCGCACAGGAGACGGCGGCGACTGCCAGCGGGAGGCGGCTTTTCGCCGTTTTCAACCCGTCGAGCAAAATGACGATGAACAGGGCGGTCATGGCAAAGTCGATACCGGCGGTGTCGATCTGCATAAGCTGCCCCAGCAGCGCACCCAGCACCGTCAGCGAGAGCCAGTAGAAAAGCACCAGCGCCGCGTTGAACACAAAGACCCATTTCTCGTCGCGCTGCGGGTCAGGCTCGACCGCGCAATGGAGCGTGAAGGTCTCGTCCGGCAGGGCGTAGATGAGGAAGTATTTCCATGCGCCGTAGCCGCGCCATTTTTCGATAAAGGGGATGCCGTAGAAAATGTGGCGGGCGTTGAGCAGCAGCGCCATGACCGCCACGGACACGAGCGTGATACCACCGGGGAAAAAGCTCACCATCAGCATTTGAAGCGAACCCGCGTATACGAAAAGGCTGCAAGCGGCGCACCACAGCCAGCCGTAGCCGGCACTCTGCATGAGTATGCCGTAGGCAAGCCCCACGGGGATAAAGCTGATGAAAATGGGGAGACTTAGGCGGAGGGAATAGCGAAAGGAATGGGCGATGGTCTGTTTCATGGGGAAGGTCCTTCTTGTGAGAGTGTCAAATAGCAGCACTAGTGATTAGCACCCTGCTTTTTCTGTATTCACGCTCAAAAATGCCGGTCGCGGCGACCTGTCCAGACGCCGGGGGCGAAAAGCATGAGAACGGGGTAGAACTCCAGACGCCCGAGCAGCATACACAGCGTCAGCACGAGCTTGGCGGCGGGACTCCAGAACGCGAAGCTCCCGCTCGGTCCCACCATGCCAAGCCCCGGTCCGACGTTGGAGAGGCAGGTCAGGACGCTGGTAACAGTCGTCTCCAAGTCCACGCCCTGCAAGCTCAGGGCGATGAACGCCGCCAGCGCGGTCAAGCAGTAGAGCGCGAGGAAGCCGCAGGTGGAGCGCAGCGTGGCCTCGTCCATGCGCTCGCCGTCCAGCGTGACGCGGCGGACGCTGTGAGGGGAGAGCTGCTTGCCGACGACGAACGCGGCGTATTTGACGATGAGCACGACGCGGCTTATCTTCATGCCGCCGGCGGTAGACCCGGCGCAAGCGCCCGTGATGATGAGCAGGACGAGCACGGACTTCGCGAAGCTCGGCCAGAGGTTGAAATCGGCGGTGGCGTAGCCTGTGGTGGTGATGATGGAGGCGGTCTGGAAGAAGGAGTAGCGCAGGGCGGGGACGAAGCCGCCGTACAGCGGCGCAATATCGACCGCGATGGCAAGCCCCGCAAGCAGCACCAGCCCCACATACACGCGCAGCTCCTCGTTTTTGAGCGCCCGCAGCCCATTGCCGAGCAGGATGAGGTAGAATAGGTTGAAGTTCACGCCGAACAGGAGCATGAACACGGTGATAACGATGTCGATATAAGCGCTGTTATACCAGCCGACCGAGGTCGCCTTGATACCGAAGCCGCCGGTACCCGCCGTGCCAAAGGCGTGGAGCAGCGCGTCAAAAAAGCTCATGCCGCCGAACAGGAGCAGCACGGTCTGTACCGCCGTCAAAACGATGTAGATGATGTATAAAATACGCGCCGTGCGCCGCATACGAGGCACGAGCTTGCCCTTGACGGGACCGGGCATTTCCGCCCGCGCAAGGTGCATACTGTGCTCCTCGCACATCGGCATGACGGCCAGCATGAACACGAGTACGCCCATACCGCCGATCCAGTGGGAGAAGCTGCGCCAGAACAAGACCCCGTGACCGAGCGCCTCCACGTCCGGCACGACCGACGCGCCGCAGGTGGTGAAGCCGGAGGTTATCTCGAACAGCGCGTCAATATAGTTGGGGATGTCGCGGGACAGCACGAAGGGCAGCGCCCCGACAAGGCTGATGACGATCCAGCTTAGCGCCACGGCGACAAAGCCCTCGCGGGCGTAGTAGTTTTCATCGTGCAGCTTGATGAGCATGAGCGCCGCGCCGAGCGCCGCCGCGAGCAGCGCCGTATACAGAAAGGGGAGAACGCTCTCACCATAGATCGCCGCCGTGACAAGCGGCAACAGCAGCAAGCCCGCCTCGATCAGCAAAATCTGCCCCAATATCCGTCCTACAAAGCGATAATTCACCGTCTCAGCCCTCTAAAATATCCTCAAGCGCCCGAATGCCCATATGCCCGGACACCGCAATGACCCGATCGCCGCTCTGAATGCAGTCGCTGCCGCCGGGGATGAAGCAGTGACCGCTGCGGATGATCGCCGCAACAAGCACGCCGCTGCGGATGGGCAGAACCTGTAAGCTCGTGTTCAAGCAGGGTGAGCCGTCCCGCGCCAGAAATTCCAGCGCCTCCAGCTTCCCGTCCACGATACGGCGCAGACTTTCAAGCCCGCTCACATCGGCGGAGTTTTCAAGACCGCGCACGTTGCGCAGTATCTGCTGCGCCGCGATATAGCTCGGACGCACCGGCTCATCCAGCCCAAACGAGGCCGCGAGCGGGAGGAAATACGCCTCGTTGACCTTGCAGACGACCTTCTCCACGCCTTGGCTTTTCGCCCATGCCGCCATGATGAGGTTCGTCTCGTCCGAGCCGGTCAGCGCCACAAAGGCATCCGCCTCGTCGATGCCCTCCTCACGCAGCGCGTCGGGCTTCGCGCCGTTGGCGCAACATATCTCCGCCTTGGGGAGTGCATCGATGATCTGGTCGCATTTGTCCTCGTCCTGCTCCACGATCTTGACGTGCAGCCCCATGTCCAGAAGCTGCCCCGCGAGATAGCGGGCGATACGGCTGCCGCCAAGTATCATCACGCGGCGGACGCTGCGCTTGAAGATGACCATGGCGCGGAAGAAGCCGTATATCTCCTTGGGTGCGCCCACCACGCTTACCACGTCACCGGCGCAGAGCACGAAGTCGCCGCCGGGTATTTGTACCGTCGCGCCGCGACGGACGCTGCATATCAGAATGCCGCGCCCGTATACGCCGTGCAGATCCTTGAGCGCGAGACCGCAGAGCGGGTTGGATGCCGTGAGGGTGAACTCGACAAGCTCCGCCTGTCCGCTTGCAAACGGCTCGACCATCGAGGCCGAGGGGAAGCGCAGCACGCGGGAGATCTCCCGCGCCGCCGCTTGGTCGGGGTTTATCGTCATCGAGAGCCCAAGCTCCTGCCGCAGCAGGTATACCTCGCGGGCGCGGTCGGCACGGCGCACACGCGCCGCCGCGTGCGTCACGCCGAGCTTCCGTGCCGTCATGCAGCAGAGGATGTTTGCCTCGTCGGAGTCGGTGACGGCGAGGAGTAGGTCGGCGTTGGCAGCCCCCGCGAGGCGCAGGCTGTCGATACCGGCCTCGTCGCAGATGGCGTTCACGTCCAGACTGCCGCTGATAAGCTCGATACGCGCCGGGGAACGGTCGACGACCGTAATGCTGTGCCCCTCGGAGCAAAGCTGCTGTGCCACGGCGTAGCCGACCTTACCGGCACCGACAATGATGATCTCCATGACTGCCTCCCGCAATTCGCGTTAATAAATATAGTATCATATTGGCAGCAGCATGATACCACTCACCGCCCGCCCCGTCAAGCATTATGCGCCGCAGGAAGAAGTTTATCATGTGCAGCGTCTTGCAATGTGGGGGAAAGGATGGTATACTTTTTCCGAGAAATGCTTATGAGGAGATAACCACATGAAAAAGATTCTGATTCCGGTCTATGCCGCCTGTGCCGCCGTGGTGCTGGCTGCCCCTGCCTTTGCCTATGTCGATCCCTCCGTGACGACTGCGATGCTGTCGGCCATCGTCGCCGCTGTCGTGGCCGTGGGCGCGACGGTCGGCGTGCTTGTCCGCAAGGCGAAGAAAAAGGCGCAGCAGGTGCTCAACATCGACGAAAACGCCAACCGCATCGTCGAAGATGAGATCGTCGTGAACGCTGCCGCCGTGCCTGCCGAGGAAAAGACCGAGGAGACCGCCAAGGCTGAATAAGAAGCGAACGACAAACCGCACCCCCTGTGCAGAAGCGACAAAGCCGCACAGGGGGCGTTGTATGCCTTGACGAAAAATGAGAAGGAGTGATGACGGAATGGAGCGCAAATTGGGCTTTTCCAGCGACTATATGGAGGGCGCACATCCCCGCATATTGGAGCGCCTTGCCGAGACGAATTTTGAGCAAACGGCGGGCTATGGGCTTGACCCCTATTCGGAGGCCGCCAAGGAGAAGATACGCGCCGCCTGTGCCGCGCCGGACGCGGAGGTTTATTTTCTGGTCGGCGGGACGCAGACGAACGCGACGGTGATCGACGCGCTGCTGAAAAGCTATCAGGGCGTGATCGCCGCGAGTGCCGGACATATCAGCGTACATGAGGCCGGGGCTATCGAGTTCGGCGGGCATAAGGTGCTGACGCTGCCGCATACAAACGGGAAGCTCAGCGCGGCGGATATAGGGGCGCTGCTCGCTGCCTATGACAGCGACGAAAATCGCGAGCATACGGTCATGCCCGGTATGGTCTATCTCTCCCATCCGACCGAGTACGGCGCACTGTATTCGCGGGCGGAGCTTGCGGCGATAAGCGCCCTCTGCCGCGAGCGGCATATCCCGCTCTATCTCGACGGCGCACGGCTCGCCTATGCGCTGGTCTCGCCGCAAAGCGACGTCACGCTGCCCGACCTTGCCGAGCTCTGCGACGCCTTTTACATCGGCGGCACGAAATGCGGCGCTCTGTTTGGCGAGGCCGTGGTGTTTCCGAGGCCGGGGACAGTACCGGGCTTTTTCACCATCGTCAAGCAGCACGGCGCGTTGCTTGCCAAGGGGCGGCTGCTCGGTCTGCAATTCGACACGCTGTTCACGGACGGGCTGTATGAGGAGCTCGGCGCGGTGGCCATGCGTGCCGCCGACCGTATACGGGCGCTGCTCGTTCAAAAGGGCTATGCCCTCTGCTTCGACTCGCCGACAAACCAGATCTTCTGCGTGCTGGAGGACGAAACGCTGGCGCGACTTTCGGAGCACGTCGCGCTCGGCTTTTTTGAAAAATACGACGCGAGCCACACCGTCATCCGCTTCGCGACGAGCTGGGCGACCAGCATGGAGGATGTAGAGGCGCTGGCCGCGCTGCTATAATCCTCGTCAACGCCCCCCGTTTTCTGTGCCGGAAAACGGGGACTTTGCTTTATGGAAGATGAACAAGCTGTTAATTTTCTGTGTACACGGGATTAAGAATTGTCTTCGGGCGCGGTTGGTGGTATTATATATATTTGTCGAAATATTGTTCTTGTTCCGCATGGGAGGCCGTATATGTTCTGGAATAACCTCAAGGAGGCGCTGCACAAGCCGTCGTTCCGCGCCTATCTCCGGCGGCTGGCCGTGATGGCCGCTCCGTCGTTTCTGCTCATGTTCATCACCCTGTTCTTCGGACCGCTGGACATTGTGAACCAAAACCAGCAATACCTCACCTTTGCCGCAGGGCGGCTGCTCTGGCCGCTGCTGGGGCTTACGCTCGCGGGGACGCTCGTGCTTGCCGCGCTGCTTGCGCTGCTGCGTGGACGCGGCTTCGGCGCGGCACTCGGCATCGTGTTCGCGCTCGCCGTCATGGTCTATGTGCAGGGTGCGGTGCTGGATGGCAAGCTCGCCACGCTCGACGGCTCGGACTTCCGCTGGCAGGATGACGCGCCCGCCGCGTGGCGGAATCTCGCGCTCTGGCTGGGTGTCGCGGCGGTCTGCGCCGCACTCGGCGCGTGGCAGCGGAAGCACGCGGGCACGGTCGTTATGATCGCCTGCGGCGCGTTGCTGCTCGGTCAGCTCGTCTCGCTTGTCGCGGTCTGGGTGCCGGAGGACAAGAGCACCCCGAACTACCAGCTCTCCGGCGATGAGGAGCTTGTTCTCTCGAAAAACAAAAACATCATCGTGATCACCCTCGACCAGATGAGCCCGCTCATCTTCGAGCAGGTGCTGGAGCTTGACCCGTCCGTCGCGGACATTTTTCAGGACTTCACCTATTACGATAATATGTCCTCGGCCTATTCCTTCACCTTCCCATCCATGTGCTTCCTGCTGACGGGTCAGCACTTCGACACGACCATCCCGACGGCGGAATACGTCTATAACGCATGGCACAGCGAGGGCTGCGAGGGCTTCTATGACACGCTCCATGCGGACGGCTACACCACCCGCGCCTACGTCGAGTCAAACTACGCCGCGCTGACGGCGGAGAATATGCTCGGCAAGCTCGACAACGTGGTGGAGGCCGGCGGGCTGATCGTGCGCTGGCCGCTGCTGGAAAGCACCATCGCCATGAGCCTTTACCGTTATCTCCCCACCATGCTCAAAAATGACTTCTGTGTCTCCACGGGACAGGTCGTGGATATGGCGGAGTATCGCGGCGTGGAAAAGGTGCGTATCAACTATGACTTCTATCCCGCCGTGCGCGACGAGGGGCTTGTCGCCGGACAGGAGGAAAACTGCTTCGTCTGGTATCATCTCCAAGGCGCACACTTCCCCTTTACGGTCGATTATGACGGCGAGCTTATCTGGCCGGAGGCGGAGGAGACGGAGGAAAACCGCCTCAACCAGCTTCACGGCTACATGGTCGCGCTGCGCGAGTATTTTGACCAGCTCAAGGAGCTTGGTATCTATGACGACGCGACCATCATCGTCTCCGCCGACCACGGCTATTTCGAGTGCTTCCAAGCCGCGTTCCTCATCAAAACCCCCGGTCAGAGCTTCGAGACCATGCAGGTGACAAGCGCCCCGGTCGCACAGGAGGACATCATGCCCACCATTCTCTGGGCCGCCGGTGAGGATTACTCCGCCTACGGCACGACGGTGTTCGACTGGGAGGAGGGCGACATCCGCGAGCGCACGACCTCGGTGTGGGGCTATATGTACGGCTATCCCGATGTGCCGTGGATCGGCAATGTCGACCAGTGGGACGCGGAGGCCAACGGCTTCTACCGCTATAACGTCTTCGGTGTGTTCAACTACATCGGCGACCGCGACACCATTTTGCAGATGGAGCGCGACTGGTACTACTATGGTCGTGCGTCGGCAATACTGCCGCTGTACGATTCCTTCTATTGATGCAGCCCGTCAAAACCCCCGCACTGGCGCGGCAGCGCCCCGGCTCCCTTGTGTAAAGGGAGCTGTCAGCGAAGCTGACTGAGGGATTGAAA
>CAVIIB010000066.1:0-10609 GCA_963642815.1 Oscillospiraceae bacterium
TCCAAGGACTTCCTCACGGCAGATGACAATGTGCTCATCATTGATGACTTTCTTGCCAACGGCGCAGCGCTCAAGGGGCTTATCGACCTCACGGAGCAGGCCGGTGCGCATCTCGTCGGATGCGGCATTTGCATCGAGAAAGCATTTCAGCCGGGCGGCGCGGAGCTTCGTGCCAAGGGAATTCGCGTTGAGTCTCTGGCCCGCGTGAAGTCCATGAGCCCCGAGGGCGGCATCGAGTTCTGCTGAGGCACTTAAAAAAAGTTTATACCCGTCGATATAAATCAAATGATACGGTTTTGAAGTCTCTACCCGGTCGCCGTAAATGACCGGACTATCGGCAAAAAGCAAAGCAATTTCGGTTTTGCTTTCTTTGCTGTTTGATTGCGGAGACTCTCGGGAGCCTTCGCAATTCTTTTTTTCGAGATCTTCCGGTTCGCCGGCAGATATACAAGAAAGCACAAAAATTTTTTTGGAGGAAAAAACATGAAAAAGCTTGTCGCTCTCCTGCTTGCGCTCACCCTGTGCCTCGGTCTGGCAGCCTGCGGCTCCACCGCCGAAACCACCACCGAGACTGCGACCACCGAAACCGAAGCCGCGACCGAAGAGAATACCGAAGTTGCCGCCGAAGCCGCCGAAGAAAACGGCCTTGCCAATGTGAAGGTCGGCTTCATCTTCCTGCACGACGAAAACTCCACCTATGACCTCAACTTCATCAACGGCGCCAAGGCCGCGTGTGAGGCCAAGGGCGTTGAGTACGTCTTCAAGACCAACATCCCCGAGGGTCAGGAGTGCTATGAGGCCGCTGCCGAGCTCGCCGATGCCGGCTGCGACATCGTGTTTGCCGACAGCTTCGGCCACGAGGACTACATGATCCAAGCCGCCAAGGAATTCCCCGAGGTCCAGTTCTGCCACGCCACCGGCACCAAGGCTCACACCGAGGGTCTTGACAACTTCCACAACGCCTTTGCCTCCATCTATGAGGGTCGTTACCTCGCCGGTATCGCCGCCGGTATGAAGCTCAATGAGATGATCGCGAACGGCGAGTTCACCGAGGACGAGGCCAAGGTCGGCTATGTCGGCGCGTTCACCTACGCCGAGGTCGTCTCCGGCTACACCTCCTTCTTCTTGGGTGTCCGCTCTGTCTGCCCCAGCGCCACCATGGAGGTGACCTTCACCGGCTCTTGGTATGACGAGACCGCCGAGAAGGAAGGCGCGAACCAGCTCATCGCCAACGGCTGCAAGCTCATCAGCCAGCACGCCGACTCCATGGGCGCTCCCACGGCCTGCGAGACCGCCGGTGTCCCCAACGTCTCCTACAACGGCTCGACCGTTTCCGCCTGCCCCAACACCTTCATCGTCTCCTCCCGCATCGACTGGCAGCCCTACTTTGAGCTCATCATCGACAGCGTTGCCAACGGCGAGACCATCCCCGCCGACTGGTGCGGCGACCTCTCCACCGGCTCCGTCGTTCTGACCGAGGTCAACGAGAATGCCGCCGCCGAGGGCACCGTTGAGGCCATCGAGGCCGCCACCGCCGAGCTTGAGGCCGGTACGCTCCACGTCTTCGACACCGCCACCTTCACCGTCGGCGGCGAGACCCTCACCACCTACATGGCCGACGTTGACTCCGATGCCGACTACACGCCCGACACCGAGGCCATCTCCGACGGCTACTTCCACGAGTCCGAGTATCGCTCCGCCCCCTACTTCGATCTCCAGATCGACGGCATCAACCTTCTCGACACCGCATTCTGATCCTATTGTGGGGCAGGCTCCGGCTTTTCCGGGGCTTGCCCCTGTGCGTATCATGCTGCAAAGAGCAGCGCAGCGGAGCGCATGACCTCCCCGCCGCGTTGCTCCTTGCAGTATTGTTGATTTTAACAGCTTGTCAGAAGCCAGCGCCCCGAAAAAACCCCAAGGCTCCCCTGAAAGGGGCGCTGGCAGCGGCACAGCCAAGCGCAACGCCCCAAGGCTCCCCTGAAAGGGGAGCTGGCAGCGGCGACAGCCGCTGACTGAGGGGTTTCTCTCGGAGCTTGCTCAGACTTCCAGAAACCCCTCCACCGCTTGCGCGGTCCCCCTCCCCTTTCAGGGGAGGCTGGGGATTGGTGGAAATCGCGGTGCTCCCTTTCAGGGGAGGCTGGGGATTGGTGCTTGTCGCAGTCCTCCTCTTTTAGGGGAGGCTTTGGATTTGGCGCAAATCTAAAAAAATACACTTTTCTGGCGCGGCGTTTTATGTTATTCTTATATGTATTGAAAACATTCTATAACAGATCGGATGTGAAGCCAAATGGAGACAAAAACAGCCGCGGTACGGATGAGCGGTATCACCAAGACCTTCGGCAGCATCGTCGCCAACGACGACGTGAGCCTTGCAATCTACAAGGGTGAGATACTGGCGCTGCTCGGCGAGAACGGAAGCGGAAAAACCACGCTTATGAATATGCTCTCCGGCATCTATTTCCCCGATGCCGGTCAGATAGTCATCAACGACGAGCCTGTCGTCATCCGCTCGCCCAAGGATGCCTTTGACCACGGTATCGGCATGATCCACCAGCACTTCAAGCTCGTGGATGTCCTCACGGCCACGGAGAACATCATCCTCGGCCTCAAGGAAAAGGGTCGCCTTGACCTCAAGGCCGCCGCCGCCCGTATACAGGCCATCTGCGAGCAATATGGCTTCGAGGTCGATCCCGACCAGAAGATATACAATATGTCCGTCTCCCAGAAGCAGACCGTGGAGATCATTAAGGTCCTCTATCGCGGCGCGGACATTCTCATCCTTGACGAGCCCACCGCCGTGCTCACGCCGCAGGAGACGGAAAAGCTCTTTGCGGTGCTGCGGAAAATGCGAGCCGACGGCAAGGCGGTCGTCATCATCACACACAAAATGCACGAGGTCGAGGAGCTTTCCGACCGCGTATGTGTCCTGCGCCACGGCAAGTACATCGGCTCTATGATCACGGCGGAGACGAACGCGCAGGAGATGACCGACATGATGGTCGGTCGCGCTGTCAAGCTCAACATCGCCCGTCCCGACCCCATCGACCCCAAGCCGCGTATCGAGGTCAAGGGTCTGACCGTCACGAGCGTGGACGGCATCCGCAAGCTCGACGACGTTTCCTTTACCATCCGCAGCGGTGAGATACTCGGCGTCGCGGGCATATCCGGCTGCGGTCAAAAGGAGCTTTTGGAGGCCATTGCCGGGCTTCAGGTCGCGGACAGCGGCAGTATCTGCTATGTCGAGGACGACGGTCGCCGTGAGGAAACGCTCGGCAAAAAGCCGCTGGAGATCGCCTCCATGGGCGTGTCGCTCTCCTTTGTGCCGGAGGATCGTATCGGCATGGGGCTTGTCGGCAACATGGATCTCGCCGACAACATGATGCTCCGCTCGTTCCGCAGCGGACACACCGTTTTCACCGACCGCAAAACACCCAGCCATTTGGCCGAGACCGTGGTGGAGGAGCTTGACGTGAACACGCCGGGTATCCACACACCGGTACGCCGTCTGTCCGGCGGCAATGTCCAAAAGGTGCTGGTCGGGCGCGAGATCGCCTCGTCCCCCACCGTCCTGCTCACGGCCTACGCCGTGCGCGGACTGGACATCAACGCCTCCTACACCATCTATGACCTCATCAACAAGCAGAAGGAGCGCGGCGTAGCCGTGGTCTTCGTCGGCGAGGATCTGGACGTGCTTTTGGAGCTCTCCGACCGTATTCTCGTCCTCTGCGGCGGCAAGGTCAGCGGTGTGGTCGATGGCCGCACGGCCAGCAAATGGGACGTTGGCATGATGATGACACAGTTGGGAGGGAGCAAGAACGATGAATAAATCCAAGACCGAGCCGCTGTTCCACATCGTCAAGCGCAGCTCCATGCCCGCATGGAGGGCGTGGTGCGTCCGTATCGCGGCCATCGTGCTGGCGCTCATCGCCTGCGCCGGTGTCACCACGCTGCTGACGGGCGACGACCCGCTCAAAATCTACGCCACCATTCTCCAAGGTGCGTTCGGCACCTCCCGCAAGAGCTGGACGACCTTCCAGAACCTCGCCATCCTGCTCTGCATTTCGCTTGCGGTCACACCCGCGTTCAAAATGCGCTTCTGGAACATCGGCGCTGAGGGTCAGGTGCTTGTCGGGGGCTTAGCCGCCGCCTCCTGCATGATACTGCTGGGCGACAAAATTCCGAACGCCCTGCTCATCACGCTTATGACCGTTTCCAGCATCGCCGCCGGTGCTATTTGGGCGGCCATCCCCGCCTTTTGTAAGGCCAAGTGGAACACAAACGAGACGCTGTTCACCCTCATGATGAACTATGTGGCGACCCAGCTTGTGGCCTACTTCGTCATTCTCTGGGAGGTTCCCAAGGGTGCGGGCAAGATCGGTATCATCAACCAAAACACCGAGGCCGGTTGGCTCCCCGTCATCGGCGGACAGAAATATCTGCTCAACATCCTTGTCGTGGCGGCTCTCACCATCCTCATGTTCATCTACCTCCGTTACAGCAAGCACGGCTATGAGCTTTCCGTGGTCGGCGAGAGTGAGCGCACCGCCCGCTATGTCGGCATACGGGTCGAGCGCGTCATCGTCCGCACCATGCTCCTGTCGGGCGCCGTCTGCGGTATCGCCGGTCTGCTCCTTGTCGGCAGCACCAACCACACCATCACCACCACCATCGCCGGTGGACAGGGCTTCACCGCCGTCATGGTGTCGTGGCTCGCGAATTTCAACCCCATCACCATGATCTTCTCCAGTCTGCTGCTGGTCGTGCTCGACCGCGGCGCGAGCGAGATCGCCTCCGCGTTCAGCCTCAACCAGTCCTTCGCGGACATACTCACCGGCATTATCCTGTTTTTCATCATCGGCTGCGAGTTTTTCATCCGCTATAAGCTCTGCTTCCGCAAGACCGCCAAAAAGGAGGAGGATAACTGATGTTTGACCTTGTATCCTTTATCCCCCGTGCCGTCGTTCAGGGAATTCCCCTGCTTTACGGCAGCACCGGCGAGACACTCACCGAAAAATCCGGCAACCTCAACCTCGGTATCCCCGGCGTCATGTACGTCGGCGGTATCAGCGGCGTTATCGGCGCGTTTCTGTACGAGCAATCCGCCACCACGCCGAGTGCGTTCTGGTCCATCGTCGTGCCGCTGCTCGCCTGCCTGCTCGGCTCGCTGCTGATGGGGCTGCTCTACTGCTTCCTCACCGTGACGCTTCGCGCCAACCAGAACGTCACCGGCCTTGCCATGACGACCTTCGGCGTCGGCTTCGGCAACTTCTTCGGCGGCTCGCTCATCAAGCTCACCGGCAGCGACGTCCCCTCTATCGCCCTGTCGCAGACAAGCGCCTATTTCAGCCGATCCCTGCCCTTTGCCGCCGACCTCGGCTGGTTCGGACAGATTTTCCTCTCCTACGGCTTTTTGGCCTACCTTGCCATCGTGCTGGCGCTCGCGTCCTCCTATGTCCTCAAGCGCACCCGCGTCGGTCTCCAGCTCCGCGCCGTGGGCGAGAGCCCCAACACCGCCGATGCCGCCGGTATCAACGTCACCCGCTACAAATACGTCGCCACCTGCGTCGGCAGCATGATCGCCGGACTTGGCGGTCTGTACTACGTCATGGACTATGCCTGTGGCGTCTGGTCGAACAACGCCTTTGGCGACCGTGGCTGGCTTGCCATCGCCCTTGTCATCTTCACCATCTGGCGACCCGCCACCGGCATATGGTCGTCCATCCTCTTTGGCGGACTTTACATTTTGTATCTCTTCCTCCCCACCGGCACGAATTTTGCCGTCAAGGAGCTTTACAAAATGCTGCCCTATATCGTCACCATTGTCGTTCTCGTCGCCGTCTCCATGCGCAAAAAGCGCGAGAATAACCCACCGGCCAGCCTTGGCCTGAGCTACTTCAGGGAGGAACGCTAATGCAATACCAGAACATCTTCTTCGACCTCGACGGTACGCTTACCGACCCGGCGGTCGGTATCACCAACTCCATCATCTACGCCCGCAAAAAGTGGGGGCTGCCCTGCGGTCCGAACAGCGAGTATTACCAGTTCATCGGCCCTCCCATGCCGCAGTCGTTCTGCGATTTTTGGGGCATGAGCGAGGAGGAGTCCGTCCGCTTTTTGGAGGACTACCGCGAATATTACTCCGTGACGGGTCTGTTTGAAAACCACGTCTACGACGGCATTCCCGCGCTGCTCGCGGCGCTGCGTGACAAGGGCGCAAGGCTCTATGTCGCCACGACCAAGCCCACCGCCTTTGCCGTGCCGATCCTCGAAAAATTCGGTCTCGCGCCCTATTTCGAGCTCATCTCCGGCTGCGGTCTGCACGGTGAGCGCGGCCTCAAATATCAGGTCATCGAATACGCCCGCGACCAATGCCATGTGGACATGAGCTGCGCCGTCATGGTCGGCGACCGGCGGCACGATGTGGAGGGTGCGCGTATCTGCGGTATCCCCTGTATCGGCGCTGGCTACGGCTACGGCGGACGTGCCGAGCTGGAGGCCGCAGGCTGCCTGACCGTGGTCGACAGCGTGGAGCAGCTTGGCGAGCTTTTATTGAAATAATACGCAAAAAAATCAATTCCAAAGCCTGACCTTTTGTGCTATAATAGCAAATGCGCAATGGGTCAGGCTTTTTTGCACGAAAATACAAAATTTTTTGGCAGACTACCAAAAGCTCCGCGTTGGCGCGGTAGCGCCCCATGGCTCCCCTGAAAGGGGAGCTGGCAGCGGCGAAGCCGCTGACTGAGGGGTTTCTTTTCTAGTCCCTGCGGGGACAAACCCCTCCGGCGCTTCGCGCCACCTCCCCTTTCAGGGGAGGCTTTGAGCTGGTGCAAATTTTGAGAAGAAAGCGCTTTTTTGACGCGCTGCGCGAAAATAACAACTCTAAGGAGGTGGAATGATGGACGCTGGCGGTAGCAGTACTGGTAACAGTAACAGTAGTAACTGTAGCATAGACGGCACAAAGTGCGGCTTGCGGGCGTTCGTCGTTCGCTGCGCCTAGAGCATTTGTGCCTTTCTCTGAACAACAAAGGAGGAAGGAAGTATGTCAGAAAAGACCATCACTCTGACAGAGACCATTGACGCGCTGATGGCGCAGAAAAAATACAGCAGCGTGCGGGATATTCTGGTGACGATGAACGCCTCGGATATCGCCGCGATGTTTGAGGACATGGACGAGGCGCTGCTGCCACGGCTTTTCCGGCTTCTGCCGAAGGATACCGCCGCCGAGACCTTTATCGAAATGGAGCCCGACTCGCAGGAGCTGCTCATACGCGGCTTCTCCGACAGCGAGCTCAAGGAGGTCGTGGACGAGCTTTATGTGGATGACGCGGTGGATCTGGTCGAGGAAATGCCCGCCAACGTCGTGAAGCGCATCCTGCGGCAGGCCGATTCCGAGACACGGAAGATGATAAACGAGATCCTCAAATACCCGGAGGATTCCGCCGGAAGCATTATGACGACGGAGTTTGTCGACCTCCGTCCAAGCATGACCGCCGCCGACGCGATCAAGCACATCCGCCGCACGGGCGTGGACTCGGAGACCATCAACACCTGCTATGTCACCGACAACAGCCGCCACCTCATCGGCATTCTCTCCATCCGCACCATCATCCTCGCGGAGGACGACGACATTGTGGAGGACATCATGGAGGGCAATGTCATCTCCGTCGGCACACAGGACGACCAAGAGGACGTCGCCTCCATGTTCACCAAGTACAACTTCACGGCGCTGCCCGTCGTGGACGCGGAGGGTCGCCTCGTCGGTATCGTCACCGTTGACGACGCGATGGAGGTCATGGAGGCGGAGGCCACGGAGGATATTGAGATCATGGGCGGCGTGACCCCCATCGACCGTCCCTACCTCAAAACCACCCCGCTCCAATTCTGGCGGGCGCGTATTCCGTGGCTGCTCATACTCATGATCTCGGCCACCTTTACCGGCATGATACTCAACCACTTCGAGGACGCGCTGGCCAAGACCGCCGCTCTCACCCTGTTCATCCCCATGCTCATGGACACGGGCGGCAACTCCGGCTCGCAGGGCTCCGTCACCGTCATCCGCGCTCTGAGCCTTGGCGACCTTGAATTTTCCGATCTCCCGGCGGTGCTCTGGAAGGAGCTTCGCACCGGCCTCCTCTGCGGTGTCAGTCTGGCCGCCATCGCGTTCGGCAAGGTCATGCTTATCGACCACCTGCTCCTCGGCAACGCCGGTGTGACCGTCAATGTGGCGCTCGTCGTGTCGATCACCCTCGTCCTCGTCGTGCTGCTGGCCAAGCTCGTCGGCTGCACATTGCCGATGTTTGCGGAGAAGCTGGGCTTTGACCCCGCCGTCATGTCCAGCCCCTTTATCACCACCATCGTGGACGCGCTGGCGCTCCTCGCCTACTTCGCCGTAGCGCAGCAGATACTCCCCGGGCTGTAAACACTACTTTGGAAGCTGTCAAAACCCGCACCCATGGCTTCCCAGCTTGCAGCGGCAAAGCCTAGCGCCAATCCCATGGCTCCCCTGAAAGGGGAGCTGGCAGCGGCAAAGCCGCTGACTGAGGGGTTTCTCTTGGAACTTTCTCCGACTTCCAGAAAACCCCTCCACCGCTTGCGCGGTCCCCCTCCCCTTTCAGGGGAGGCAGGGAATTTGTGGTGTTCGCGCCACCTCTCCTTTCAAGAGGGGCTTTGGATTATGCAAGAACAGAAAAATCTCCCGTTGACCCGCAGAAAAATCAATATAGGACGGTGTATTCATGGAAAAAGAAAAGCGCTTCACCAAAACCGAGTGGTCATGGATCTTCTATGACTGGGCCAACTCCATCTGGGCCACGAACATCTCCGCCGCCATCTGGCCAATCTACTTTCAGGTCGTCGTGTCTGGGCTTGCGAACGCCGGTGTCATCAACACGGTCTACGGCTACGCCGTCTCCTTTGCCAACCTCATCACCGCCGTGCTCGCGCCCTACCTCGGCGCTATCGGCGACTTCAAGGGCATGAAGAAAAAGCTCTGGACGGCGTTCATGCTCATCGGTGTCGTCTTCACCTGCTTCATGGCGCTGTTCGACAACTGGGTCTGGATGCTTGTCGGCTTTGTGCTGAGCCGTATCGGCTTCTCCAGCTCTTGCCTTTTCTATGACAGCTTCCTCACCGACGTGACCACGCCCGACCGCATGGATAAGGTCTCGGCATGGGGCTTCGCCATGGGCTATATCGGCGGCTCGACCATCCCGTTCCTCATCTCCATCGGCGTGATGCTGGCCATGGGACAGTCCATTTTGAGCTATAAGATCGCCATTATGATCGTGCCGGTGTGGTGGCTGCTTTTCTCCATCCCGTTCTGGAAAAACGTCCATCAGATCCACTATGTCGAAACCCCGCCGCAGCAGCTCGGCAAGCAGGCGTGGCGCAACACCGTCACGACCTTCAAGAGCATACTGCACGACAAGGCCGTGCTTTTCTTCATCCTCGCCTACTTCTGCTACATCGACGGCGTGGACACCATCATCTCCATGGCGACCAACTACGGCAGCACCCTCGGTCTCGGCTCTATCGGCATGATACTCGCGCTGCTCGTGACCCAGCTTGTCGCCATGCCGTTCTCCATCTTCTTCGGCAACTGGGGCAAAAAATACGGCGCTCTGCGCCTCATCACCATTGCCGTCGGCATATACGGCATCATCACCATCGTCGGCTTCTTTATGGGCTTTATCATCGACTACGCCGAGCTTCTCAAGCTCACGGCGGAAAAGGCCGTCTCCATCTCCAGCACCCTTTTCTGGGCCTTGGCGACGATGGTCGGCACGGTGCAGGGCGGCATACAGGCGCTCTCCCGCTCCTATTTCGGCCAGCTCATCCCTCCGGAGCGCTCCAACGAGTATTACGGCTTCCTCGACATTTTTGGCAAATTCGCCTGCGTCATCGGTCCCGCTCTCTATTCGCTGGTGTTCGCGCTCTGCGGCAAGGCCTGCTTCGGTCTGCTGTCGCTGATACTCCTGTTCGTGGCGGGCTTCGTTCTCCTACAGGTCGGTATGCCCCACTTCCGCCGCGCCCAGCATGACGAGATAAGCCAATGAAAATACTGCTCATCATTCTGCTCTGTCTGCTGCTGCTTGCGCTGCTCGGCGTACTCGGTGTGGCTGTCTATGCCATCTGGACGAATCTCATGCGCCGCCCGTGGAAGCAAAAGCCCTGTCCCCGTGCGCTGAAGCCCCATCTTGACGAGCTTGCGGCCATGGAGACGAAGCTGCGCGAGATTGGTATAGAGGAGCACTACTGCGTGAGCGACGGGCGACGCCTCCACGCCGGACTGATCGACCGCGGCGGCAAGCGCGTGGCCGTCCTTGTCCACGGTGTCGGCGGACGCGGACGCGACCGCTATCTCGACGCACAATACTACCTCGACCGGGGCTACAGTATGCTGTTCCCCGACCTACGCGCCTGCGGGAAAAGCGAGGGACGCTTTTACGGCATGGGCGAATTTGAGCGCCGCGACCTCCCCGTCTGGCTCGCGCTGCTGCGCGGACGCTTCGGCGAGGACTGCCAGATCGTTCTCGACGGCATTTCCATGGGCGCAAGCTCCGTCCTGCTCACCGCCGGTGACGGTCTCGCGCCGAACATCGCCGCCGGG
>CAVIIB010000067.1:0-10336 GCA_963642815.1 Oscillospiraceae bacterium
CTTTTAGGCTGTTTAGCAGCACACCTTGATATTCCTCAAACGGAATTTTTCTCATACTTATCCCTCTCCATCCCCGACATACAAGTCAATTTCATTTCCTCAACACTTTCCCAAACATAAACTTCCTTAGCCAGTTCGGAGCTAACGCCGAACCACTACGAATCACGCAGCTTACTATGTACTGACCATTTCCGATAAAGCCCTGCCGCTTCATAAACTTAAACAGCTCCGCCTGCGTTTTTACATACTTCCAACCAGCGCGTCTCAAGTACATTTCAGAACCTGCTCTCATATGAAGCAGCGGCTCCTGAATGTTGTAGCCTTGATATCCAGCCATCAGCATCCGAAGCCAAAGATAATAGTCTTCCAACAAATAAAAGTCCTGATAAGAACCAGTCGCTTCGACAGCGGATTTCTTGTACATCACGCAGGGGTGATTAAATGGGTTGCGCTTCTTCGCAAACTCAATGATCTCCGCGTTACTCTCTGGTGGCACACGCCTTGTATCTACAACATTTGGATCGGTCGTAAACTCTTCCACAACGCCGGAGCAGATGCTTACCTCTGGATGTGTGTTGAACACCTCAATCTGTTTCTTGCAACGATCTGGATATGAAATATCGTCGCTATCCATACGAGCGACTAACTCATTCTTACAATGCTTAATTCCCACATTCAGTGCGTTGCCAAGACCGCCATTTTTCATGAGGCGGACAACATTCAAAGTTGTCTCCATCTCCTGCTGCTTTGTCATGATTACAGAATCGAGCGCAGCATTCAGTGGTCCATCACACACCAATACAAAGTCATCTGTTGGGATTGTCTGCGCTTGAATGCTATCAATTGCTTGCTTTAAATACTCCGGTTTTTCCTTGTAATATACCGACATCAATACAGAATACTTAGAGACCATCATGCAGCCTCCAGTTGTTCTTCATACAGTCGCTCAGGGTAGACCAGAATATCAAGCGAAGCAATATAAATTACTTCATCTTGTACCCCCCCCCAAGATTTTCAGGCTTGTGTACTTAATCACATTCTTAATCGCATACCAGCCCTCATAGTAAACCGCTTCAATCAGGTTCAATCCGACATACCGATATGTATTCCAGTTCATCTTTGCGGCTTTGACCTTATTTCCCGACTTTGATGATTTTGCAATCCGATAGATCAGCAGCGGCTCATCCACACCGCAGGCTTTTTTCCCCTCTTTCAGGATACTGAGCCAGATTGCGAAGTCTTCATGCATTCCATCACCGATTGCAAAGTGCTTCGCATATAGCTCTTTGCGCACCAGCGCAGAAGAGTTGGACAACACGTTCTGCTTCAGCAGCCGGCGGTAAGTAAGCTCTGCCGGAGCGTGGAGATACCAGTCGATCACCTGTCCATCTGAGCCCATAAACGCAGAACCGGTAAATAATAAATCTGCATTTGTTTCTTTCTGTCGTGCGATTTGCTTTTCCAGCTTTTTAGGTGTCCACGCATCGTCACTGTCCAAAATCGCGATCCAAGAGCCTTTTGCTTCATCCAAGCCATGCTTCCGCGTATATGACACACCTCTATTTTTGTCATTCGATATAAGGCGCACACGACTGTCCTTCGCCGCAAAATTCTCTACCAATTCCACCGTTTTATCTTTTGAGCAGTCATTGACTACAAGCAGTTCAAAATTTGAATATGTCTGATTCAACACAGATTCAATGGCCTGCTCTATCGTCTTTTCGGCGTTGTAGGCCGCCATGATGATGCTTATCAAACCGAAATCGTCATACTCCATCGCCATTTATCCCCACCATTTTACCAGTTATCTCCACCGAACACTTTCATCGCCGCAGAATATGCGTTAATCCCCATCGGCGCGGTTGAAAACTGCATAAAACCGTCCTATTTTCGTCGCCACACCCAAAAGTCATCGTTTCTCCCCGCTCATCGCCGTGGTCTGTCCCTCGGAAACCCCCTCGGTGCTTTCAGGCATAAAGAGGACCTTAACGGTTGCGAAGATGATACGAAGATCCTCGACAAGGCTTGGCTTTGCAATGTACATCAGATCCATCTGGAGTTTATCGTATGGGGTCGTATTATACTTGCCGTACACCTGCGCCAGGCCCGTCAGTCCCGCCTTGGCTTGCAGCCGCAGCCCAAACTCCGGCATTTCCTCCTCATACTGAGCGGCGATCTCCGGCCTCTCCGGCCGCGGGCCAACCACCGTCAGATCGCCCGCCAAAATGTTTACCAGCTGCGGCAGCTCGTCTATCCTCGTCTTGCGTATCACCCTGCCCACCGGCGTGATTCGGTCATCGGAATCGCCGGTCGAGAGACGGGCCACACCGTCCTTCTCGGCATCGACACGCATAGAACGGAATTTCAGCAGCTTAAACACTTTTCCGTTCTTAGTAAGCCGCGTCTGCCGGTATATCACGGGCCCGCCATCGCTTGCCTTGATCGCTATGGAGGTGATCAGAAGCAGCGGGGACAGAATTATCATCGCGCACAGTGACGCGAAAATATCGAACGCTCTCTTAATGAAAAGATACACCACCGAGGGATGGTAGCGTTCCACGCGCAGTATGGGCAGATAGAACATATGCATCCGCCTTGCGCCGCTCATGATAACGTCGCCGATTCGCGGCATCACAAACGTCCGCTTATCATTCGCCACGCAGTATTTCAAAATCACATTTCTGTCATGGCTATGGACACCGGCGAGGAACACGACCTCCGCATCGTTGAGAACGGAAAGCTCGTCTATACAGGACGTGGAATCCACCGTGCGAATAACGTCAAATTTTCTGTCAAAGCCATAGTTGTTGATAAGCTCCGGTATACCCTCCCTCTCGTCATAAACGACAACCGTAGGCCTCGCACTGAACATAGAGAAATACCATTTCTGCGCAAGCAGCGCCCACACGGCGGAGCCCGCCACCTGCACAGCACCGGCAATCAGAATCGGAAAAATTTTCGGCAAATGCTTGGTCAAGAGCATAATGATCAGATACATGATTGCATCCGAAAGCAGCAGCGCCAGCGTCTGACTGTATACCATTTCCGATTTTCCGGACATCGAGATCTGGAATGCGTCGTATGTACGTCCAAAGAACACATAGAGAAACGCAAATATGAATATCAGGAGTATGTCGCCGCGGTTATTGAAATAGATGAGCGCCGCGTCCGGGGCATAGTGGTTGAGCCAGACAAAAGCAAACGCAGCCACCATGAAAAGTATATTAAGCCCCTTTACAATTAGGAGTGATACATCATATTTTAGCCTATTCTTCACCCTTGCGCAACTCCATTTCCTTGTTCGTATCTTTCGTAGCCCCGCGCCGCCCATGAGCCACGCCCGCTGACAGCGCGGGAACCGGGCAAGGCGCTTTCCCACTCGTCGTTCTGCCTGTGTCTGCGCTTCCCGTGGGTAAAAAGCACAAAGCTACCCTTACAGATTATAGCACATTCTGAGAAATATGCAATAGTTTTACCCCCCCCCCGCCACATTTTTTCAATTTGTACATCCTGCCCAAAAATCCCCTGCAAAATCCGTGTTTCCCGTGATTTTTCTGAACATTTCGCCCCTGCTCGACAGATTTCCACATCTCGCGGGTACATACAGTGTTTTTGCATATTTTTTCACAAAAGGGCTCGGAGCATAAATACTCCGAGCCCTTGGGGCTTATGCTGTTTACAGCCCAAGAATCTCCTTGAGCGCGTCGAGGGAGACGTAGGTCTCGCCGCCGAACTCATAGAGCGCGAAGCCGTCATTCGTCAGCGGTGTGACGACAATGCCGTCCTCCGTCTCGGTGATAACGCCGTTGACCGTGCAGTCATCGCCCACGTTAAGCTCGGTAAGGTAGCTCGTCTCGGTGACGTTCCAGACCGCGCCATTCGTCAGCGTGAGGGCAAGACCGCTGCCCTCGTCATGGAACATCCCAAGCTCCGTGGCGGCAGCATAGCCGATCTCCTGCGAGGCGGTGTTGCCGGAGGCAAAATGCGTGACCTCCCAAGTATCGCTGCCAAGCGAGATAGCGCCGGTGATTTCGGAGCCGTCAAGCGTGACCTCAAGGCTACGCGCCGTGCGCACACCCTCACCGGCAGGGCCGCTGGTGGCGGTATACTCATCACCCTCCATGGCGGCGGTGTTGAGGATGTTGCCGCTCATGGTGGAGTCCTTGATGGTGACAACGGGCGCAGCGCCGGAGTTTTCCGTGCCGGAGCCGCCGTCGGTGTTGTGGATGAGCTTCACAATGCAGTTGGAGTCGCCGGAGCGGTACATGGTGTGGACATAGGTCTCATCCACGCCGTTCTCCGTGCCGAACTGCTCATCGAGGTCGTCCATGTCCACGCCGTAGCTCTCGGCGAGCTTGGGGTCGATGGTATACGTTCCGTCAAAGGCGATGGTGCAGTTGTCGAACAGGACGGTATTCGCCGTATCGCGCAGCATGACACCGGCCTCGCCGACGTGCAGCTCGGTATCCTTGAAGATGATGTCGCCCACGCTGTTGCCGGAGTGGGTCATAACGCCGTACATACCGGCGTTGATAACGCAGTCGTCATAGGAGACGACACCGCCGCCCGTCTCGACCGCCGCGTAGTCGGGCACGTCGATGGCAGAGCCGGTGAAGTAATCCTCCGCGCCGCCGTCGGAATATGCGCCGTAGCCGCTGGTGAGAACGCCGATGTAGCTGTCGTTGATGTGCAGCTCCGTCGGCTCGTCAGAGCTCGTATAAAGGCTGTCGCTGTCGGTGCTCAAAGCGCCCCAGCCCTGCGACACGACCACGGAGTTATTATAGGTGACACAAGAGCCGCCGACCGCATTCGTGGCACGGACGGCACCCTCCAGAAACAGTCCGGGAGGGCAGCCCTGCATGGTGGACAGGGTGGGATCGGAGACGCCGTAGAAGGTGGAATCGTTGACCGTGACCTCCGCGGCAAAGCGGGTAAAGAGCGTACCGCGTCCGGGACCGCGGGTGATGACGCGGAAGTTGTTAAGCTCCGCCACCGCGTTATCGGACACATAGACCGCCGCGCCGAAGCCGCCCATATCGTTCGTGCCAACGCCGGACAGGTCGATCACATAGTCATTCAGCACGACCGCCTCCGGCTGAGCCAGACCGAGGTTGGTATAAGTGCCGGTGCTGCCGCTGGCGACCATATCCTCCGCGATTTCCTCCGCCGTCATACCGGCATCATAGCCCATCGCGCCGCAGAACGCCTCCCAATCGGGATAGTAGCTGCTGGTTATATAGGAGAAATTGATCTTCTCGGCCACCAGCGCGGGGTCGGAATCGCCGCCCAGCACAAACGCGCCGGTGTTGCGGATGGCGAGACCAAGCACATCGTCCTCCGTGGAGGTGATATAGGTAACGCCGTTCTTTTCCGTCACGCCGTCCATGGTGGACAAAGCCTTGTCAAGCTCGCCCCCATCATAGAGGACGGACGCGGTCGTTTTCAGACGCTGCACCTGCCCCATGGCCACGCCGTCAATGACGATGGCCTTGTCGGGATTCGCCAGCGCGGAGTCCGTCACCGTCGGCTCACTCGCCGCAGCGTCGCTCTCCGCCGATGCGTCACCGGCCTCGCCGGAGGACGCAAACGCACCGAGGCAAAGGCTCAGCATCATGGCGACGCTCAAGAGCACACAGAACAATTTCTTCATGTTTTTCTCCCTTCGTTATTTGAGGTCATACCCCTATTATGGAAATTATACCGCACACCCCGCCCTCTGTCAAACAATCGACGAAAGTATAGCAGTTTGACAATATTTAGCCAGCTAAATTTATGAACATTTGCCAGCGCCGCGTCTCTTGGAGGTTCCAAAAAGCACAAAACATCTCCACGAAGCCAACGGGCTCATGGAGATGGTTTGATTGAAATGTATATGTTTTACATCACTGCCATTCTATTGTCGCTGGGGGCTTGCCGGTGATGTCGTAGACCACACGACCGGCGCCCTTGACCTCGTTGACGATGCGGGCGGAGACTTGACCGAGGACGCGGTGGGAGATGGGAGCGTATTCGCAGGTCATGAAGTCCGAGGTACGCACGGCGCGGAGCGCGATGGTATAGTCAAACGTGCGGAAATCGCCCACAACACCGACGGAGCGGGTGTCCGTCAGCACGGCAAAATACTGGTCGGCGCGGATACGGTGGGCGCGTACCTCCTCGCGGAAGATGGCGTCCGCCTCACGCAGAATTTCCAGCTTCTCCGGTGTGATCTCGCCCATGACGCGCACGGCGAGCCCCGGTCCGGGGAACGGCTGACGCGCCACGAAGCGCCCGGGCAGACCGAGCTGGCGACCAAGGGCGCGAACCTCGTCCTTGAACAGCCCGCGCAGCGGCTCCACCACGCCGTCAAAGTCCATATCCTCCGGCAGCCCGCCGACGTTATGATGGCTCTTGATGGTGGCGGCCTTGCTCCCGCCGGACTCGATCACGTCCGGGTATATCGTCCCCTGCGCGAGATAACGCACCTGCGGCAGCTTTTTCGCCTCATCCTCAAACACGCGGACAAATTCCTCGCCGATGATCTTGCGCTTGCGCTCCGGGTCGGTCACGCCCGCGAGCCGCGACAGGAAGCGCTCGGCGGCGTTGACGCGGATGAAGTGCAGGTCGCGGCCATGAAAAGCCGCCTCCACCTCATCGCCCTCATCCTTGCGCATGAGACCGTGGTCAACAAAAATACAGTGGAGCTGCCCCGGAATGGCCTTGGACAGCAGCGCCGCGCACACGGAGGAATCCACACCGCCGGACAGTCCCAGCAGCACATGGGCGTCGCCCACCTGCGCCCGCACGGACTCGATGAGCTGGCGCTCCAAGTCACGCAGGTTATAATCTCCCGCCGCACCGCAGACGGTGTAGAGGAAGTTGTGGAGCATGGCCTTGCCGTGCGGCGTACTCTCCACCTCCGGGTGGAACTGCACGGCATACAGCCGCTTTTCGCGGTTCTCCATCGCCGCGACGGGGCAATTCTCCGTCCGCCCGCTCACGGAAAAGCCCTCCGGCAGCGCCGTGATACGGTCGGTGTGGCTCATGAGGCCAAGCTGCTGCGGCGCAAGCCCCGCAAACAGGGGACACTCCGGCGAAAGCTCCATTTTCGTCTTGCCGTATTCGCTGGAATCGCAGGGCGACACCTGTCCGCCGAGCGTCCACGCCATGAGCTGTGCGCCGTAGCATATGCCGAGCACCGGCACACCCAGCCGGAACAGCGCCGGGTCGCAGTGGGGCGAGCACTCGTCATACACACTGTTGGGCCCGCCGGTCAGGATAATGCCGATAGGTGCAAGGGCGCGTATTTTGTCCATGTCCGTCTCGCCGGGAAGCACGACCGAATACACGCCGCACTCGCGCACACGCCGTGCGATAAGCTCCTTATACTGACCGCCGAAATCGAGAATAATAACCGTCTGTGAAGCCATAGCGCCCTCCATTAAGTCCGTTCGATATACGCCTCGCGCCGCTCACCGACGGAGACATAGCGGATGGGACAGCCGACCGCCTCCTCCAAGCGGGTGACGTAGCGCTGCGCCGCTGTGGGAAGCTCGTCCCAGTGGCGGCAGGCGGATATATCGCCGAAGCCGTCCATGTATTCGATGACGGGACGGGCGCGGACAAGGCGCTCGCCCGTGGGGAAATCCGTGGTCCTTACGCCGTCGATCTCATAGGCGGTGCATACGGGAATACGCTCCATATAGGACAGCACGTCGAGCTTTGTCAGCGCCACGCAGTCCGCGCCCTGCACCCGCACACCATAGCGCGAGGCAGGCACATCAAAAGCGCCGACGCGGCGGGGTCGCCCGGTCGCAGCACCGTATTCGCCACCGGCGGCGCGAAGCTGCTCCGCCTCCTCCCCGTCCATCTCCACCGTGAACGGTCCCTCGCCGACGCAGGTGGAATAGGCCTTCATAATGCCGATGACGTTATCCAGCTTCATGCCGGGTACGCCCGCGCCGATGGGCGCATAGGCCGCCAGCGTCGTGGACGAGGACGTATAGGGATAGATGCCGAAGTCGATGTCACGCAGAGCGCCGAGCTGCGCCTCAAAGAGGACGCTGCGCCCATCGACCACAGCCCTTTCCAGATAGCCGGACACGTCCGTGATATACGGCGCGGCGAGCTTGCCGTAGCGCTCAAGCCAGTCCATGACCTCGTCGGCATTCACCGGCGCATGACCGTAGCCCGTGACGGTGATATTCTTCCACGCCACAATGTCCGTGACCTTTTCATAGAGGCTGTCCATGTGGAGCAGATCCTCGGCGCGAATGCCCTTTTTCATATACTTGTCGGAGTACACCGGCGCGATACCACGGCGGGTCGAGCCGAACTTCTTATCCGCGAGCCGCTCCTCCTCCATCACGTCCTGCAAGCGGTGGTACGGCAGGCAGATAATGGACTTATCGCTGAGCTTGAGGTTCTCCGGCGAGACGGCCACGCCCTTATCGGTGAGGCTTTTGATCTCCCCGGCCAAATGCTCGATGTCCACGACCATGCCGTTGCCCATCACGTTGACTGTCCCGTCACGCAGAATGCCGGAGGGCAGCAGATTGAGGATAAAGCGCCCCTTTTCGTTGACGACGGTGTGACCGGCGTTGTTGCCGCCCTGATAGCGGCAGATGATGTCATAGCCAGAGGATAAAAGGTCCACCATGCGTCCCTTTCCCTCGTCGCCCCAGTTGATGCCCACAATGGCTGTCAGCATATCGTTATCCCTCTTTCTAAGCTTGCTCAAACTTGTATCGACGCGGCGGGCGCTTCCCGCAGCGCGTCGGCATTTTCGTCCAAAATCGCCCGCACGGAGCGAAGAAAGCGCTCCGTCTGCTCGGCGGCCATGCCGGCGAAGCGGCTGTGCCGGATGATCTCGTCAATTTCGCCGCGTGTCAGACCGAACACGGGGTCGGCGGCAATGCGGTCAAGCAGGTCGTTGTCGCGTCCCTCCAGCTTGACGGCTCGCCCCGCCTCTACGGAGTGGCGGCGTATCGCCTCATGCAGCGTTTGGCGGTCGCCACCGGCGGCGACACAGTGCATGAGTATATTCTCCGTGGCCATAAACGGAAGCTCCTCGGCCAAGTGCTTTTCCATGACCTTGGGATAGACCGTGAGACCGCTGATGACATTCGTATATAGCGCCAAGATCCCGTCCACGGCGAGAAACGCCTCCGGGATACTGATACGGCGGTTGGCCGAATCGTCCAGACTGCGCTCCAGCCACTGACTGCCCGCCGTCATCGCGGGGTTCATCGCGTCCGCCATCACATACCGCGCCAGCGAACAGATACGCTCGCTGCGCATGGGGTTGCGCTTGTACGCCATCGCCGAGGAGCCGACCTGCCCGTCCTCAAAGGGCTCGTCTACCTCCTTCAAATGCGACAGCAGACGTATATCCCCCGCAAATTTCTGGGCGCTCTGGGCAATGCCGGACAGTGCCGAGAGGATGAAGTAATCGGTCTTGCGGGTATAGGTCTGTCCGCTCACGGCATAGACCGCCTCAAAGCCCATCTTCTCCGCCACGAGGCTTTCGAGCCGCAGCACCTTTTCCTCATCGCCGCCGAAAAGCTCCAAGAAGCTCGCCGACGTGCCGGTCGTGCCACGGCAGCCGAGAAGCTTCAGCCGCCCCAGCACAAAATCAAGCTGCTCCAAGTCCAGCACAAGATCTTGAAGCCACAGCGCTGCCCGCTTGCCGACGGTCGTCGGCTGCGCCGCCTGAAAATGGGTGTAGGCCAGCGTCGGCATATTCTTATGGCGTTCGGCGAAATCCGCCAGCGCCGCCATGGTCGCAAGCAGCCGCCGCCGCACAAGCCGCAGCGCCTCGCGCTGGATGATGACATCCGTGTTGTCCCCGACAAAGCAGCTCGTCGCGCCGAGGTGGATAATGGGCTCTGCGTCGGGACAGGCGAGACCATAGGCGTAGATATGCGCCATGACATCATGGCGCACCTCCCGCTCGCGGCGCTGCGCCGCCTCATAGTCAATATCGTGGATATGCGCCCGCATTTGCGCAAGCTGGCTCTCGCTGATGGGAAGACCAAGCTCGCGCTCACTCTCCGCGAGCGCGACCCACAGCCGCCGCCATGTGGAGAATTTGCGGTCGTCGGAGAATATCTCCTGCATCTCGCGTCCGGCATAGCGCCGACAGAGCGGATTTTCATATACGTCGTGCATAGGCACTCCTTTCCGCCCGCCGGGGCGTGCTTGGCATTTCGAGCTTGCGTTCAACGCAGCCAAGGCTCCCCTGAAAGGGGAGCTGGCTCGGCGTAGCCGAGACTGAGGGGTTTCTCTTGTAGTCTGCGCGAACTTCCAGAAAACCCCTCCACCGCTTCGCGGTCCCCCTCCCCTTTCAGGGGAGGCT
>CAVIIB010000068.1:0-10303 GCA_963642815.1 Oscillospiraceae bacterium
CTTGTGAATGTTTTTTCTGGTGATTACATCTTACACCTTGGTTAATATGAGGTCTGCTTTTTTCTGTTGCACTTGTTATTGTAATCTGCCGCCTGACGGCGCGTTGGCACACTTAACTTCACTTCGCGCCCTCGGCGCGACACTTCATGGCGCGTCCTGCGACGGGTTGACGTGTACCATGCAGTGGCGGACAGATGGCTCGGCGGCCTCCACTGCCGCGTGGACGCGCTCCGCGATCGCGTGCGCCTCACGCAGATCGAGTGCCCCGTCCACCGCAATCTCCGCGTCCACATAGAGGCCGCTGCCAAACTGCCGCGTGTGCAGCAGGTCGATCCCGCACACGCCCGTCTGCGCCTCGATCACGCGCCGCAGGCGCGCCTCCGTCTCCGCATCGCAGGACTGATCGACCGTTTTGGCGACCGCCTCGCGGAAGATATCGATGGCCGCCTTGACGATGAACAGGCAGATAAGCAGGCTCGCAAGCCGCTCCAATATCGGGCAGCCCAATCTCGCGCCCGCGATGCCGATGAGCGCACCGGCCGAGCTGATCACGTCGCTGCGGTGATCCCACGCGCAGGCGCGCAGCGCCACGCTGTTGAGCCGCCGCGCCGCCGCGATGGTGTAGCGGTACAGACACTCCTTGACGACAATGCACACGAGTGCCGCCGCCAGCGCAAGCACGCCCGGTGTCTCCGACGCGGCATACGCGCCGGTGATGATGTCGCGCAGCGCCCCATAGCCGATGAGCGCCCCGGTGTCGAACAGGATGAACGCCAGCAGCAGACTTGCCACGCACTCAAAGCGGTCGTGGCCGTAGGGATGCTCGCGGTCGGCCTTGCGCCCCGCGATGGCAAGCCCCGCCATGACGATGAGATTGGACAGCACATCGGAGGCCGAGTTCACCGCGTCCGATATCATCGCGCCGCTGTGCGCCAGCACCCCGGCCAGCAGCTTCATCACGGTCAGCCCCGCGTTGGCGATCAGCCCCACGAGCGACACGCGCCGCGCCAGTCCCTCCTGCTTCATATAAGCTCCTCCCTCACGCGCACATCCCACGGTAGAGAAAACGCGGGACAGTCAAAAGGCTGTCCCGCGGTGCTCGTTCCGCTGCCATAAGGCCCGGCGCACGGCAAAGCCGCCGCCTGTTCATCGCGTTTTTTCACAATAGACGATGCTTTCAGCAGCATATCATAAAGCCGCTCCGCCGTCAACACCCTTCGCCTCGGTTCCTTCACTCCGCGCCAATGGTCGCCACTACCCTCTCCGCGCAGCGCTCTGTATTGAGAGCAAGCTGGCGGGACTTCTCCAAGACGCAGCGGAAGAACATAAGCTCATCCCCGGTCAGCTCCCTATCCTTTCGTTTGATCACGCCGAGCGCCCGCCGCAGCTTTGGCTCGGTGATACGGCATATCTTATCCGGCGAGCGACGGTTGACCGCCAGCATTTCCTCGCACATGTGCGCCGGGACAACGGCAATGCCGTATTCAATGTGCTGCACAACATCGTATGTCAGTATCTCATTTGTCTCCACGGCAATTCGCGGAATAAAGCCAGCCTCTTGGCACGACTCGTTGATGATACGCCGATTTTCCCAGTCTATATTACAAACAAAGGACTCCTCGGCAAAGGCGGACAACGGCTCTGCTGGCTTATACCGCCCGGCCGACTTACTTCCCAAAACGACAAAAAGCTCCTCATCAAACAAGGGGATCCACTCAAGCCTCGCGTCATCCGGCGGGAACATGCAGATGCCAAAGGAGGTATAGCCGTCAAGGATTTGATGCGCCAGCTTCTTCGGCGCGAGGAGCTCCGCCCGGAAGCAGGGTCTTATCCCCTTTGATTCATATACCTTGGATATGTATTCGTCCATAAACATGGGAAGGATGCCGGGAACGGACGCGCCGATCGAGATTTGGTTTTCCACCTCGTTGTAGGCGCTTTTCGCCAAGTACATCCCACGGTCGAGAAGGTCAATGGAGCGCTTCGCATAATCATAAAAAATCTGTCCGCTCTTGTTCAGCTCGATCCGCATACCAACGCGGTTGAACAGCGGCACTCCCACGCTGGCCTCCAGCCGGGATATGCTCCGACTGAGCGCCGGCTGCGTGATGTACAGCGCCTCCGCCGCCTTGGTTATGTGCTGAAGCTCCGCGACCGCCAGAAAATACCTTAATTGCAGCAATTCCATCCCATTCTCTCCTTTTTCGGTGTATCACATTCAATTCTATTGTAGGGATACGCCCAACCTTTTGCAAGTAGAATATAATACCATGAAACATGGCCGACCCCACGCTGGGGGTCGGCCACATATACATCCTTACGCTATCGTGTCCTCAGCCAACAAACCGAACACCAAACACAGAGGGAACATCCGCGATCGCCACATGGAACTCTGCGATCTTATCGGAATTCCATGCCAGCATACTGGCACGCTCACAAATGGGCATCACGCGGTAGCTGTCGTGCAGCCACTGCTGGGCTTCGGCATACGCCTCCGCACGCAGCTCGGTGTCCGTGGTGTAAAGACCCTTGTTAAAGATCTCTACCCACTCGGGATCCGTGATGGCACAGGCCTTGAGCGTAGACAGGGGGCTGATGCCGTCGAAAACCATGTCGGGCTCGTTCACATAGGCACCGCCGGTAGCCACCTTTGTCATCAGGTCGGTATCGCCCTCGATGAACATGGGGATGGCCGTGGGAGGATCATAGCTCTCGATCGTCAGGTTGACACCAATAACGGAGACGCAGGCTTGGATCGCCTCGGCAATGCCGACGTTATCAGGCGTGACGACAATGCGAAGATCAAAGCCGTCACCGTACCCCGCCTCCTCCATAAGCTGCATGGCGTGGTCGGGATTGTATTCATAGCTGTCCACATCGATCTTGTAGTCAACGCCGTTGGGAAGCGTGGAGGTCGCCTTAATATAGAGCACGCCGTAAACAGCCTCGGCAACCGCGTCGGCATCAATGGCCTCGATGAACGCTTGACGGACACGAACATCCTCGAACGCCTTCACATACTCCGGCAGCACGAGCATCAAAACATCCTTGACCGGGTTGAGCGAATAGGCAATATTGTCCGCGCACTCGCCGTTCATCAGGCGCGCAGCGTCCGAGCTTCCTATGCCGGAAGCGGCATCAATGGCTCCGGTCTCCAGATCGATGAACATCGTCGAAGCCTCCGCGTAGTAGCGGTAGGTCACCTCTTCACACTCCGGCAGCTCGCCCCAGTAGTCGGCGGCATCCTTACGGATGAAGGTGGTGTGGGAGCCAGAGGCTTTCTCCGAGCAGTAATAGGGTGCCGTGCCGGGGCAGGACTGCCACCAGTCCTCGTCCGTAGCGGAGGCAAGCCAGTCGCTGTCATACATCTGGCAGCAAGCAAGGTAGTTGATAACAGGGCCATACTCGCTCGTCAGCTTGATAACGACCGTGTAGTCGTCAGGGGTCGTGCAGTTGTCCCAATCGTATGCGGCAAAGCGGGAGGCCATCGTGCCGGTCGCACGAGCCTGAAGGGAGGGCAGAACGTCCGCCGAGGTGAAGTCGGCCTCGAAGCCCTGTCCGTTCGTAAACTTAACGCCCTCGCGCAGCTTGATCTCGATCGTCGTCTCGTCCACGAACTCGTAGGACTCGGCCAAGCAGGGGATCAGCTCGCCAGTGTCCGGATCAAGGGTGAACAGGGGCTCAAAGAGCATCCAGTTGCCGATCAGGTTACTGGCCGACCAGTTAAAGGTGGCTACAGCGCTGGTGGTTCCCACGGTCAGCTTATGCTCCACAGGGCCAGCCGCCTTTTCCGCTTCCCCGCCGTCTGTCGTTGCGGCTTCTTCCTTGACTGTCGTCTCTGTCGCCGTCTCCGTCTTGGCCTCCTCCTTGGCACCGCAGGCGCACAGGGCAAGGACCATCACCATGGCGAGCATAAGGGCTAGCAATCGTTTCATGTCATCCTCCTCAGTTTTACTCGTTCCCCTTTTTGTACAAAGTGAACGGTTTTTTTGTGTCTTAGCACGTTATTATCATACAGGTTTTTCTCATATTAGAAAAATGCCTAATTCCGTGCTTTCTTATTACACAAGTGTAATGTTCAATCAAAATCGTCATGACCGCTCCGCGCCCGACCGCTTCGGACGATACCAAAGCACAGGACAAACACAAGGATCAGCACGCCAGCCATGCGGCCGGGAAGAAGCCTTTCTATGATGCTCCCATCCCCTGAGCCGATGCATTTCATGCAGCTATCCGCTGCCGCCACACCCTCCGGCGTTGTCTCCAAAAGCCGCGCAAACGCCTCCGCGAGCGTAAAGCCGCTCCGCTCCCGCGCGGCTATGACAGGGCTTCCCCAGCCGCCGCTCAAAAGGTACTCCGTCGCCGCCAGTGTCACAAGGCTGCTCTCATCCGTTCGTGACAGCTCCCTTTCGCCGAGATAAAGGCTTATAACGCGCTCTCCCACCGGTGCGGACGCATCGTATTTGCAGCGCAGACCCGCAAGCTGCGGAAACGCGCCGAAGTCCGATGCCGACGGGTCAACACGGTCTCCGTTTTCTAAGTCCAAGCAAAGCCGCGAAAAGCCGTTTTCGAGTATTTCAAAAAGCTGGCGCGGCGTTACGCTTGTCACAGCTATCTCCTTTTCCCCCGCCAACGACCTCGACAATTTTTCCTCGGTCACCGCTCCGGCCGCCAAATCGCAATAAATGTCGCCGCCGTTGACAATGGCCGCCTCCGTTCCCGCCGCCAGACGGACGGCCTCCGCCACGGTCCGTCCCAGCTCCGTTTCCCGGCTCCCGGCGTTCTCCCCGGACAGGAGTGCGCTCGTTTTTCCGCAGCTCTCCTCATCCGCAAGGACGCTCACCGTAAGGATGCTCAAGGCGGCCAAGAATACGATCATCCATACCATGCATCTTGCTTTATTCATATTTCCCCCAAAAATTACATACTCCGAAGGACGGAACGAGCCGCAGCCCCATTAAAGGAGCTGCGGCCATTTTTCAGCTATCAAAGGCCGTTGATCTCTTTTACGTTGTGACAGGCAACGAAGTGATTCGGCATGACCTCCTCAAAGGCCGGTTGCTCGCTGCGGCAGCGCTCCGTCGCATAGGGACAGCGGGGTGCAAAGCGGCAGCCCGGCTTGGGATTGATCGGGCTCGTCAGCTCGCCCTGTAGGATGATACGCTCCCTCTTGTGCGTGATATCCGGAACCGGGATCGCCGAGAGCAAGCCCTTTGTGTAGGGATGGAGCTTTGTCTCGAACAGCTCCTCCGCCACGCACTTTTCCACCATACAGCCAACGTACATCACCAAAATCTCATCGGAAATATGCTTCACAACAGAGAGGTCATGGGTAATGAACATATAAGTATAGCCGCGCTCCTCTTGAAGATCCTGCAGGAGATTGAGCACCTGCGCTTGGATGGAGACATCCAGCGCGCTGACCGGCTCATCGCAAACGATAAACTGTGGCTCCAGCGCCAGCGAACGGGCAATACCGATACGCTGCCGCCGCCCACCGTCCAGCTCGTGCGGGTAGGAAAAGGAAAGGCGCTCCGCGAGGCCGACCGTATCCATCAGCGTTTTGACCTTTTTGTCAAGCTCCTCACGGGATTCATAAAGATGATAGGTGATAAGCGGATCGGCGATCAGCTCCCGGACGCACATACGGGGGTTGAGGCTGGAAAATGGGTCTTGAAAAATGAGCTGCATTTGACGGCGAAGCTGCTTGCGCTGCTTTCCCTTGACACGGGTTATATCCTGCCCATCAAAAAATATTTTTCCGTCCGTGCTGTCGATCAAGCCGAGCACCACGCGGCCGAGCGTGGACTTTCCGCAGCCGGACTCTCCGACAACACCCAGCGTTTTGCCCCGGCCGATGGAAAAGCTCACATCATCCACAGCATGAAGCATACCGGACTTCGTTCGGAAATATTTCTTCAAATGCTCAACGCGAACAAGCTCGCTCATACCGCACTTCCTTCCTCGCAGCGATTGCAGCGGACAAAATGACCCGTCTCTACCTCCCGATAGCTTGGCGATGCCGCCCGACAATCCTCACAGGTCAGCGGGCAACGGGGATGGAAGCTGCATCCCTCCGGCAAATTGGACGGATCCGGCATCAAGCCCTCAATGGGGCTAAGGCGCTTCACCTTTTTGTTGAGGCTGGGCAACGAGCCGAACAGCCCCTTCGTATACGGGTGCCGACAATCCGTAAATATCTGTTCAAGTGAGCCGTATTCGACGATCTCGCCGGCATACATGATAGCCACGCGGTCGCAGGTCTCTGCCACCACGCCCAAATCGTGCGTAATGAGCAGCATGGCCGTACCAAGCTCCTTTTTTAGATTGTTCATCATGTCGAGCACCTGCGCTTGAATCGTCACGTCCAACGCGGTGGTCGGCTCATCGGCGATCAAGAAACGCGGATTACAGGCCAAGGCAATGGCAATCACGACGCGCTGCTTCATGCCGCCGGAAAATTGGTGCGGGAAATCCACGCTGCGCTCCGCCGGTATGCCCACCTTTTCCAGCATTTCAAGGCTCCGGCGGGTCGCCTCCGCCTTGGTGCAGTGGCCGTGCTGACGAATGACCTCCGCGATCTGCTCCCCGACCCGTATCACGGGGTTGAGCGCCGTCATCGGGTCTTGAAAGATCATGGAGATATTATTGCCGCGAATGTCGCGCATCTCCGCATCGCTCAGCTTGAGAATGTCCCTTCCATCGAAGAATATCTCACCCTGCTTAATGACACCGGGCGGGTTGGGTATCAGACGTAGAATGCCAAGCGCAGTGGTCGTCTTTCCGGCACCCGTCTCACCGACAAGTCCCAGCGTCTGCCCCTTTTCTATCGAAAGAGAAATACCGTTGACGGCACAGACCGTCTCCTCCTCGGTCTCATAATGGATCACCAGATCCCGAATTTCCAACAAGCTCATTTCCGCTCCTCCTTACTGCTTCAGCCGCGGGTCGAACGCATCCCGCAGGCCGTCCCCAAAGAGATTGAATCCAAACAGCGTCAGCATGATGGCGATGCCCGGGAAGGTGACAAGAGGCCAGAAGTCGCGGATATAGTCTCTGCCGCTGGTGAGGATGGAGCCCCACTCCGCCGCCGGCGGCTGTACACCCAAGCCGATAAAGCTCAAGCCGGAGATTGCCAGAATGTTAGCGCCGACACGCAGCGTTGCGTCCACGATGATGGAGGCCAAGGTGTTGGGGACGATATGGCGGAAGATGATACGCATATCGCTTGACCCGGTGCAGCGGGCGGCCTCCACATACTCCTGCTCGCGTGCGCTCATGGTGCAGGCGCGCATCAGACGTACATAGGCCGGCATACCGCTGACGGATATCGCCAGCGCCGTATTGAAGGTGCCGGAGCCAAGCGCGGCGGATATGGATATGGCCAAAAGCGTTGTCGGGATCGCCATAAAAACGTCCGTCACGCGCATGACCACCGTCTCATACCAGCCGCCAAAGTAGGCCGCCGTAGCACCGAAGAAGCCGCCGACCAGCAGGGAGATCACAATGGCAAGGCAGGCCACCAGCAGCGAGGTGCGGCCGCCGTAGATGATACGGCTCAGCAAATCGCGCCCAAGGTTATCCGTGCCCAGCAGGTGTGCCTTGCTTGGCATTTGAAGCCGCTCGGCAAAATTGGCCGCCGTGTAGTCATAGGGCGCGAGGACATCGGCAAAGACAGCCACAAAAACAAGCAGAAAAACGATCGCCATACCCAGCATAGCCAGCTTGTTTCGACGCAGACGATGCCATATCTCACCAAACTGGCTTTTCTTCCGCGTTCGCATGGTCTTTTTATTCTCTTGCTTTTTCATCATGCTGCCTCCCCTGTATTTTGGCCGATTCGGATCGAGCGAAAAAGTTTCTTGCCGGAGGTGTATTTTGCCTTGATCCGCGGGTCAACAAACGCATAGGTCAAATCAACCACCAGATTCATGACCGAAACGCACACGCAGATAAAGATAATGACACCCAGAATGATGGGATAATCCTTGTTATTCAGCGCCGTCACCATCAGCGAGCCCATACCCGGTATGGCGAAAATGCTCTCCGTAATGATGGAGCCGCCCATGATCGTCCCGAGCTGCATACCGACCATGGTGATGACCGGCAGCAGTGCATTCTTCAGCGCGTGCTTTTTAATGATAAGGTTTTCGGTCAAGCCCTTGGCGCGTGCCGTTCGGATATAATCTTGACGGATGACCTCCAGCATATTGGAGCGGGTCATGCGCGTCACGGTACACACCGGTGCCAGTCCCTGCGCAAGCACGGGCATGATCCAGCACTTCCAACCGCTTATGCCTGATGCCGGCAGCCACCCAAGCTTTAGCGCAAACAGCAGCATCATCATAAGCCCCAGCCAAAAGCTCGGCAGCGAGGCGAGGATCAGCGTTCCCGTCGTCACCGCGTAGTCCAGCTTGGAATACTGTCTGGTGGCCGAGATGATACCGGTCGGGATGCCAATAATGATCGTCACCAGACTGCTTAGGATCCCCAATTTAAGTGTGATGGGGAATCGCTCCATGATCTCCTCTCCCACGGGTCGTCCCGACTGATAGGAGTTCCCGAAATCGAATTTGGTAACGATGTTTTTTATATAGTTAAAAAACTGCACCAAAAAAGGCTTGTCCAGCCCCAGCTCCGCTTCCTTGGCATCGTATTCCTCCTGTGTGAAGGTAGAGCCCAAAACCGCCACGACCGGGTCTCCCGGGGTGAACGTATTGATCGTATAGGCCACAAAGATCACGCCGATCAACACTGGGATCATCCACAGTATACGCTTGACTACAAACTTGATCACAAGGGGTCACGCTCCTTCTCGCCGCTTAGGGCTCAGCTTCCGAAAAATCGGTATGTTCAAATGATAGCCTAAAGTCATTTTGAGGTCAATATCCGCACCCATGCCGTTTTCCCAGCCCGGGCATTACACAAGTGTAATGCCTTCCTTTCCCACCCAGGTCAGGGCGTTGATTTTCCGCCCTTTACAGCGCAGGCTCACACTTGAATATTACACGGGTGTAATGCTAGATCGGCAAAACAGGCATTTTATGTTTCCCGGATTTGCCCTTATACTTTCCGTTGTAGGATATGGCGGTCTGGGCGCGAGCCATTCTGCCAATCAGGATAGATGAAAGGAGAATCCACAGTATGGCAATGACACTGGAGCAGCTGGAAAAGGGTTGGCTTCGCCTAAAGGCCGACCAGGACTGCCGCAATCTTATGGCTCGATACAGTCATCTTCACGCCACAGGCCGCCACGAGGAATATATGGAGCTTTGGTCCAAACGAGAGGACGACGTGCTGGAGATGCCGTGGGGTCGCTATGAAGGCTACAAGGGCGTATGCAACTGCTATCTCGTTGATCACACACACAGGGGCATGGGCGATCTGTTCTTCGAGCGCATGAAGGGCTGTATGTTCGTCCATCAAATGGACACCGTTCTGATCGAGGTCGCCGACGACCTCAAAACAGCCAAGGCCGCGTTCATCACGCCGGGCACAGAGACCTATGTCGATCACGCCGCCGGCACCGCCGAGGGCGATTGGAGCTGGGGCAAATACGGTGTCGATTTCATTTGCGAGGACGGCGTATGGAGGTTCTGGAAAATGCGCCTCTACCCCTCTATTCTTACGGACTACTACACCTGCTGGACCGACTGCGAGCCCTACGAGGGCTTCAAGCCGGAGGTACATACCGACGGAGAAAACACCGTGCCCGTTGGCAACTACAGTCCCGATGAGTGGCCGGCAACCGACCAGCCCGAGCCGCCGCTCCCCTATAAACACTATTCTGATACCAAACCCTGCTGCTAATTGAAAGGAGATTTTCATCATGGCAATGACCTTGGAAGAACTGACACTGGCGTATGAGCGTCAGGAAGCCGTTGTGACCTGCCGCAATATGATGGCTCGCTACGTTATGTATCACGCCTGCTCTCGCCACAAGGAATATGTCGCTATGTGGGCCGACCGTGACGACTGCATTCTCGATATGCCTTGGGGCATTTATCTGGGAAAGAAGGGCGTGGAGCGCTGCTATCTGGTCGATCACGGTGACCGCAGCGACCCCGAGTATCTCAAGACTCTCAAGGGCTGTATGTTTGTCCACGCGCTCGATACCGAGTGCATCGAGGTGGCCGCCGATGGCATGACCGCTCGCGCCTCTTGGATCTCCCCCGGACATGAGACCTCTCTGGATGAAAACGGAAAAGCTCGCGGCATGTGGGCGTGGAGCAAGTACGGCGTGGACTTCATCAAGGAGGACGGCGAGTGGAAATTCTGGCACATGCGCGTCTACCCCATGTTC
>CAVIIB010000069.1:0-10284 GCA_963642815.1 Oscillospiraceae bacterium
ATCTGACGGAGAGAGGGGCGCAGCCCCGAACGGAGTCTGATAAATTCGACTGGCCGTACATCTATGCTAATGCTACATTTTACACTCTAGACTGTTGCACTTGCTTGACAATCTGCCGGGGACCGCGAAGCGCCGGAGGGGTTTGTCCCCGCAGGGACTAGAAAAGAAACCCCTCAGTCAGCGGCTTCGCCGCTGCCAGCTCCCCTTTCAGGGGAGCCTTGGGCGCTGCGCATGGCTTCGCCGCTGCCAGATTCCCTTTCAGGGGAGCCTTGGGAGGTCATCGTAACCAGCCTGTCAGGGGAGCCTTGGGAGGTCATCGTAACCAGCCTGTCAGGGGGGCTTGGGCTGCTGCAAAATTGTAACCTTTTGTTACAACTGTTTCCGCCGTTTGTGTGTTATGCTACAGATAACAAGATGCCCTGTTTCAATGGGGGAAGCCGAATTGTCTTGACGGAGGTAACAGAGAATGAAAAAACGCATTTTCAGTATTCTGCTCGCCCTGTGTCTGGCGGCGGGTCTTGCGTCTGTTCCGGCGCTGGCCGTGGACGGGGAGGAGAGCGCGGAGACGAGCGCGGAAATAACGCTGGAGGCGAGCGGGGAAGCCCCGGTCGAGCCGGACGCGGCGGCGGAGCTGTCGGAGGATGCGACGGAGGACGCGCCCGCGCCCCTGTCGTTGGACGGCGAGGAGACGGATAAAGAGTACGACCTGACAACGGGCAGTATCACGGTCACGGTGGACGACAACGGCAAGCAGTGGGTCAGCCAAGTGAACGGCGTGACGAATGAGGAGCAGACCGGCAAGACCGTTATCAAGCAGTTAAGCACCACCGCCACGACCAACACCATCACCATCAAAGCGGCGGAAAACCAGACCGCCGAGGTCACGCTCTCCGGCGTGAACATCGACGTGAGCGGTGATAATTCCGACGCTGCAGTTTCTACATCGGGCAACGGCAATGTGGTTATCGAACTGGATGGGGAGAATACGGTCAAAAGCGGCATGATGCGCGCCGGTTTGGAGAAAGATAACACCGGTACCCTGACCATCAGCGACGAGGACAATAACGGAAGCCTTGACGCCACAGGCGGCAACAGTGGCGCGGGCATCGGCAGCGGTCGGGACGGCAGGAACGCTAGCAATATTGTCATCACCGGCGGCAGGATCACGGCCAGGGGCGGCTACGGTGGCGCGGGCATCGGTAGAGGCTATGCGGAATTTTACCTACACACGATGAACATCACCATCACCGGCGGCACTGTCAAGGCCATCGGCGGCAACTTGGGCGCGGGCATCGGCGGTGGACACTTAGGCTCCGGCAGCTATATCACCATCTCCGGCGGTGTTGTCGTGGCCAAGGGCGGCCTAAGCGCTGCGGGCATCGGCGGCGGCTACAAAGGCAGCGGCAGCCAGCCATATTACAGTTTCAGGGCCTGCGCAGCTGAAGGTGCAGGGCGGAGGAAGAACTCAATATAATAACGGGACAGGTGCGACCATTGGCAACGGCGGCAATAGACAGGGCGATAGCACGCCAATAGACGGCGCGGAGGTCAAACCGGATGCTTGCAAACTGACGACGGAGGGCAAAATCGAGTATTATGCCCAGAGTGCGAATATGGAGGAGGACGACCCCACCCAAACCATTCCCGGCACGACCGGCAGCCACACCCTTAGTTATCACGCAGCAAAAGCGGCGACCTGCACGGAAAAGGGCCATGTGGAATACTGGCACTGCTCTGTCTGCGGGAAGTATTTCAGCGATGAAAACGGCGACGACGAAATTACAAAGGTGGAGACGGAGAAAGACCCCACGAACCACAGCGGCAAGGCGGTATGGACGCAGAAGACAGCAACGAGCCACGAGAAGAAGTGGGACTGCTGCGAAGTCGTGGACAGTGGGCCGCACGACTGGGACAACGGCAAGTGCAGTGAGTGCGACTATGAGTGCCTCCACTCCGGCGGCACGCCGACCTGCAAGGACAGGGCTGTCTGCGAGATCTGCAACGAGGCATACGGCGAGCTTGCGCCGCAAAATCACACGGGTCTCAAGCACATCGAGGCCAAGGAGGCGACCCGCGAGGCGGAGGGCAACATCGAGTATTGGTACTGCGACGGCTGCGGCAAATACTATAAGGACCCGGACGCGGTCGAGGAGATAACAAAGGCCGACACCGTGATCGCGAAGCTCGCGCCGACACCCGCGCCGACGACTGCGCCGACGGCAAAAGCCCCGCCCACCGGCGATGAGAGCAATCTCGGCCTCTGGATCGCGATTCTGGTCGTCTGCTCCGTCCTCGCCCTCGCGGTTGTTGTGATTCGGAAGAAGAAATGATAAGCAAACGGCGGCTGCCACACGGCAGCCGCCAATTTTTTTATTCGCGTATCTCGTTTACGTCGCGTCCCATCGAGTGCATATATTCGTCATAGCTGCACACGCGGTCAATGCAGCCGTCGTCGGTCAGCTCGATAATGCGGTTGGCGACGGTCTGGGTGAGCTGGTGGTCGTGGCTGTAAAACAAGATGTTATAGGGGAACGCCTCCATGCCCTTGTTCAGCGCGGCGATGGCCTCCAAATCGAGGTGGTTCGTCGGCTGGTCGAACATATAGACGTTCGCGCCGGAGAGCATCATTTTTGAGATCATGCAGCGCACCTTTTCGCCGCCGGAGAGGACGGACACGGGCTTGTATACCTCCTCGCCGGAAAAGAGCATACGCCCCAAAAATGTGCGCAGATAGCTCTCGCGCTTGTCCTCGGAGAACTGGCGCATCCAGTCCATGATGTCGAGGTCGCAGCCGTCGAAGTAGGCGGAATTGTCCTTGGGGAAGTAAGACTGCGTGGTGGAGACGCCCCATTTGATCTCGCCCTCGTCCGGCTCAAGCTCACCGGCGAGCAGCTTGAACAGGCAGGTGATGGCGTTCTCATTCTCGCCGATGATGGCGATCTTGTCATCCTTGCCCATGATGAAAGAGAGGTTGCGGATGAGCGGCACACCGTCCACGGTCTTGGAGACGTTTGTGACGAAAAGGCGATCCTTGCCCGGCTCGCGCTCGGCCTTGAAGCCGACCCACGGATAGCGGCGGGAGGAGGCGGGCATTTCCTCGACGGTGATCTTGTCGAGCAGCTTGCGGCGGCTCGTCGCCTGACGCGACTTGGAGGCGTTCGCCGCGAAGCGGGCGATAAAGGTTTGCAGCTCCTGTATCTTCTGCTCGGCCTTCTTGTTCTGGTCGCGGATGAGCTTTTGCATGAGCTGGCTCGATTCATACCAGAAGTCGTAGTTGCCGACATACATTTTGATTTTGCCGTAGTCGATGTCCACGATGTGTGTGCAGATGTTGTTGAGGAAGTAGCGGTCATGGCTGACGACCAGCACCGTGCCCTCATAATCCATGAGGAAGTCCTCTAGCCACACGGTCGAGGCGAGGTCGAGGTTGTTGGTCGGCTCGTCAAGCAGAATGATGTCCGGGTGGCCGAACAGCGCCTGTGCCAGCAGCACCTTGACCTTCTGGCGACCCTCCAGCTCGTGCATCATAAGCCCGTGCAGCGCCACGGGAATGCCAAGCCCCTGCAAAAGCCGCGCCGCGTCCGATTCGGCCTCCCAGCCGCCAAGCTCCGCATACAGCTCCTCCAGCTCCGCAGCGCGGAGGCCGTCCGCGTCGTCGAAGTCGGGCTTTTCATAAATGGCGTCCTTTTCCTTTCCGCACTCAAACAGGCGGGGATTGCCCATGATGACGGTTTCCAGAACGGGGTGGTCGTCATACATATTCTGCTCCTGCCGCAGGACGCTCATGCGGCATTTCGGGTCGATGTACACATGACCGTGTGTCGGCTCGACAGCGCCGGATAGTATTTTCAGAAAGGTGGATTTGCCGCTGCCGTTTGCGCCGATGATGCCGTAGCAGTTTCCGGCGGTAAAGCTGAGGTCAACACGGTCGAACAACACCTGTCCGCCGTATTGCAGACCGAGATTTTCACAGGTTATCATAAGAGGCTCCTTTATGGTTGATTACACATCGTATATGCCGATGATGACAATACCGGCCACGACCAGCGCGATGGCGGCATAGTGCTTCCAGCTCAAGCGCTCCTTGAGGAAAATGCGGCTCCAGAGGACGGAGGCCACGCAGTAGGAGGAGATGATGGGCGCGGCGAGCATGACGTGCTCCGCGTCCCCGATGGCGAAGATATAGGCGAATTGTCCAACCGTCTCAAAGCAAGCGCCGATGTACTTCGGAAGCTCGCGCCGGAACACGGGGCGATCACGGCGGACGAGCGTCGTATAGAGGAGGCAGAGGATACCGACGATGAAGAAGGTCAGCTCATAGGCGGCGTTGGCCGAGTTTTCGTCCAGTGTTTCGAGCACGAGCGAGTCGGCGAAGGTGCCGAGCGCGTCCAGCAGGCAGTAGAGGATGGGGAGGACGAGCGCGAGAAAGGATTTTGTGTAGATACGGTTGCCCTTTTCCTGCCGCGCCTGCCGCAGCTCCGGGCTCTCCGTCGCCTCCACGACGCCGAGCGCGACAACGCCCACGCATACAAGCGCGACGGCCACGAGCTGCGCCGAGTTGACCTCGCCGCGTCCGGCGGTGATGAGCGTCAGGATGGCGACAAGTGCGCCGGAGGAGTTGCAGATGGGGGAGGATATGGACAGCTCGATATAGCGCAGACCGAGGTAGCCGAGCGCCATCGAGCCGATGTATAGCGCGGACACGGGCAAATAGGTCAAGATGACCTGCATATTCAGAACCGTCCCGCCGATGAACACCTCATAGGCGCAGTGCAGCCCCATGACGATGCCGACGGCGGTCACCATTTTGAGGTGGGAGAGCCGGTCGTCCGCGTCCTTGCAGCCGATTTTGGAAAAGAGGTCAGAGCCGCTCCAGCAGAGCAGGGCGGCGGTGGAAAGCCAGAACCACATGGTTTTTCTCCTTCGTAGGGCGCATACACACCCCATTATCGTAGCGTACCTATCATATATATCATATACGCCGCCGAAAATCCAGCTTTTTCTCCGCAAAATGAAAGTTTTGGATTGACAAGCCGCGTCGGGTGTGGTAAGATGTCACGGCGATGCGGAGAGATGTCCGAGTGGTTTATGGAGCCGGTCTTGAAAACCGGTGACTCCGCAAGGAGCCGGGGGTTCGAATCCCTCTCTCTCCGCCAGAAAAATCTGGTCGTGACAATCGAAAATTCGGCTTGGAGAAGTACCCAAGAGGCCGAAGGGGCTCCCCTGCTAAGGGAGTAGGCGTCCAAAAAGCGCGCGAGGGTTCAAATCCCTCCTTCTCCGCCAAAAACCGAAAAATCTCGTCCGAGATTTTTCGGTTTTTACCTTTTCACTATTCACTAAATTTTCGGTTCCGCCGAGCTTCACGGCGGACTTCCGCCGATGGGCAGAATACCTGCTTCACGCAAGTCCACCGTAATTTTGAGGGTTACGGTGGACTTACTTTGTCAGAAAACAAACACACCGGCAAAACGGCGAATATTTTGGAGGCAACAAATGAACGAGGGAACGGAAACGATACGGGTACTGCGCGGCGAGGCGGCGCTTGTGTTCGCGGTCATCATCAACAGCTTCGGTGTTGTGCTCATGCTCTACTCCGGCTCTGGCATTTCGGCTATATCCAGTGTGCCATACGCCTTTTCCGAGGTGCTTCCCATGCTCACGCTTGGAACATGGACCTATATTTTTCAGGGGCTTCTGGTGCTAAGCCTTATGCTGCTGCGACGCCGCTTTGTGCCGGAGTATCTGTTCAGCTTTGTCGTCGGCTTTGTGTTCGGCGAGCTGCTGGATGTTCATGAGCTGTGGATCGGTATTCTGCCGGACGAGCTGCTGTGGCGGGTGCTGTATTTTGTTGTGAGCTACCTACTCATCAGCTTCGGCATTGCAGTCTCCAACCGCTGTCAGCTCCCCATTGTGCCGACAGACCTCTTTCCACGGGAGCTTTCCGACATCACCGGCGCGGGCTATCCCAAGGTCAAGATCCTGTTTGACGTGAGCTGTCTCGTCGTTACGGCGGTGATGACGCTGGTGTTTCTGGGACACATCGACGGGCTTGGTATCGGCACGGTCGTGGCGGCGCTCACGATGGGAAAGGCCGCCGGTCTCATGGGAAGCCGGCTCGACCGGCACGTCTGCTTCGTCTCGTTTCTCTCCAATCATAAGGGCGCACACGCTTGACAGCATCCATCCCGGCTTGACATTTGGCCGGGATGGTGTTACAAAATGAGTTAGAGGCATTTAATTCGCCGCTGTGCGGGGAAGAATATAGGTAGATGTGACCTCGATGGGAGGGTATCATGCAGCAATATAATGTGACGGGCATGAGCTGCGCCGCTTGCAGCGCCCGTGTGGAAAAGGCGGTGTCGGCGCTGCCGGGTGTGGACGAATGCTCGGTCAGTCTGCTGACCAATTCCATGGGCGTGGAGGGTGCGGTCACGCCGGAGGCTGTCATTGCCGCCGTGGAAAAGGCCGGTTATGGGGCGAGCCTAAAGGGTGCGGAGCGTACACCGGCGGAGGACAGTGGGGAGGACGCGCTCGCCGATAAGGAAACGCCGCTGCTTCGGCGGCGGCTTATTTGGTCGCTCGGCTTCCTGCTTGTCCTCATGTATTTCTCGATGGGGCATATGATGTGGGGCTGGCCGCTGCCCGCGTTTTATGACGGCAACCCGCTCGCCGTGGGGCTGACGCAGCTTCTGCTGGCGATCGTCATCATGGTCATCAACCAGAAGTTCTTTATCTCCGGCTTTAGCTCGCTGCTGCACCGTGCGCCCAATATGGACACGCTGGTGGCGCTCGGCTCTACGGCGGCGTTCTTGTACAGCGTATATGGTCTCTTTGCCATGACGGTGGCGGTCACAGACGGGGACACGGCGGCGGCCATGGCATACGGCATGGATCTCTATTTTGAGACGGCGGCCATGATACTGACGCTCATCACCGTCGGCAAGACGCTGGAGGCTCGCTCCAAGGGCAAGACGACAGACGCGCTGAAAAGCCTTATGCGGCTTGCGCCCAAAACGGCGGTGCTTCGACGCGACGGCGGCGAGGTGACAGTGCCGGTGGAGCAGGTCGCGGCGGGAGATGTGTTCATCGTCCGTCCGGGCGAGAATATCCCGGTGGACGGCGTGGTCATCGAGGGCGGCGGCGCGGTGAATGAGGCCGCGCTGACCGGCGAGAGCGTACCGGTGGATAAGACGGTGGGCGACAGCGTCTCCGCCGCCACGGTGAATCAGTCCGGGGCGCTGGTATGCCGCGCCACCCGTGTCGGCGAGGACACGACGCTGGCGCAGATCATCCGCATGGTGAGTGACGCCGCCGCGACAAAGGCGCCCATCGCCCGCGTTGCGGATAGGGTGTCGGGCGTGTTTGTCCCGGCGGTCATGGGCATTGCGCTGGTGACAGCGCTCGTGTGGCTGCTGCTGGGACGTGGCGTGGGCTATGCGCTGGCGCGGGGTATCTCCGTGCTGGTGATAAGCTGTCCCTGTGCGCTGGGGCTTGCCACGCCGGTGGCCATCATGGTCGGCAACGGCAAGGGCGCGAGAAACGGCATTTTATTCAAAACCTCCGCCGCACTCGAAAAGGCGGGGAGGACGCAGATCGTGGCGCTCGACAAGACCGGCACCATCACGCTCGGCGAGCCGCGTGTGACGGATATACTTCCGGCGGAGGGTGTGAGCCACGAGGAGCTGCTGCGCTATGCCGCCGCCTTGGAGCAGCTAAGTGAGCACCCGCTGGCGCGTGCCGTGATGGCACAGGCGCAGACGGACGGTATTACCCCGGAAAGCGTGTCCGATTTTGAGGCGCTTCCCGGCAACGGTCTGACCGCCGTCCTGCACGGTGAGCGGCTGCGCGGTGGGAGCATGAGCTATATGAGCGCGGCGTTGACCGTGCCCGATACGCTGCGTGAGCGCTGCGAGGCACTGGCAGAGGAGGGAAAAACGCCGCTCCTGTTCGCCGCCGGTGAGCGCCTGCTGGGCGCAATCGCCGTGGCGGATGTGATCAAGGAGGATAGCCCTGCGGCCATACGGCGGCTGCAAGCCATGGGTATTCGCGTCGTCATGCTGACCGGCGATAATGAGCGCACGGCCAACGCCATAGGTCGTCAGGCCGGAGTGGACGAGGTCATTGCCGGCGTGTTGCCGGACGGAAAGGCCGAGGTCATCCAACGCTTGAAGCAACAGGGCGCGGTCGCCATGGTGGGCGACGGTATCAACGACGCACCGGCGCTGACCTGCGCCGACACCGGCGTTGCCATCGGTGCGGGAACGGATGTCGCCATCGACGCGGCGGATGTCGTCTTGATGAAAAGCCGCCTGAGCGACGTTCCGGCGGCCATACGCCTAAGCCGCGCCACGCTGCGCAATATCCACGAAAACCTGTTCTGGGCGTTCTTCTATAACGCCATCGGCATTCCCATCGCCGCCGGTGCGTTTATCCCGCTTGGTCTGACGCTCGACCCCATGCTGGGGGCGGCAGCCATGAGCCTGTCGAGCTTCTGTGTCGTGACGAACGCGCTGCGGCTGAATCTCGCCAAGCTGTACGATACGCAGCCGGAGAGCGAGGAGACCGCAAACACGGCGGCTGCGCCGTCGGATGATGTCATCGTGGAGGTACGCGGCATGATGTGCGCACACTGTGAGGCACGGGTGTCACAGGCGCTGGAGGCGCTGCCCGGCGTGACACGGGCGCTGGCCGATCATGCGGTGGGCACGGTGACGCTCACGCTCACGGACACGCCCGACGAGGCGGCGATCCGTGCGGCAGTCGAGGCGGCGGGCTATACCTACGTCGCGCTGCGCCGCCCTTGACAGGGGACGCGAGACGCGGTATCATGCGCATGCCCTACCGGCGCGGTATATAAACGACCGGCGGGCGCTTGCAAAACGGGGAGGAACGCGGATGGCGGAGGAATTTTTGAGGACACAGCTTTTGCTGGGCGCGGCGGCCATGGAGCGGCTGGCGCACTCGCGTGTCGCCGTGTTCGGGCTCGGCGGTGTCGGCGGCTATGTCGTCGAGGCGCTGGCACGCTCCGGCGTTGGTGCGCTTGACCTCATCGACAACGACACGGTGAGCCGGACGAACATCAACCGCCAGATACTTGCCACCGCCGACACGGTGGGGCGCAGCAAGGCGGAGGTCGCCGCCGAGCGCGTGGGGCGTATCAACCCCGCCTGCACGGTGCGGGCGCGTCAGGTTTTCTATTTGCCGGAGACGCGGGAGCAGTTCGACTTCTCCGAATACGACTATGTGGTGGACGCTATCGACACGGTGGCGGGGAAGCTCGCGCTGGTCGAGAGCGCAAGAGAGGTCGGAACGCCCATTATCTGCGCCATGGGCGCGGGCAATAAGCTCGACCCCACGGCCTTTCGCGTGGCGGATATTTATGAGACCTCCGTGTGTCCGCTGGCGCGGGTCATGCGCTACGAGTGCCGCAAGCGCGGTATTGACCGCCTCAAGGTCGTCTACTCGCGGGAAAAGGCCATCACGCCCACAGCGGAGGAGGTCGAGCTTTGCCTCACGGCGGAGGAACGGGAAACACGACGCAGCACCCCCGGCTCGATCGCCTTTGTTCCGGCTGTCATGGGTCTCATACTGGCCGGAGAGGTCATCAAGGACCTCGCGGCGGGAGAAGATTGAAAGCCCAAACCATACACGACAGACGCTTTGCGGAGCGTCTGTTTTTTGCGTTCAAAGATAATTTTTCAAATCACCTATTGACATAGTAGGAATTAGGGCTTACAATCAACCTACCGACAAGGTAGGTCGATAAACGGAAGGCACGGACTATGACGGTGTTCTCCAAGGCGTGGCTACACGCTGCGCGACCTGCCAGCGCCGTGGCATGAGGACGGGGAGAATACAAAGGGGGCAAAGAGATATGAATGAACTTCTGCTTATAAAAGATTTGCGCGTGAGCGCGGGTGAAACGGAGATATTGCACGGCGTTGACCTCACGCTTGGCAAGGATGAGACGCACGTTCTCATGGGACCGAACGGAACGGGCAAGTCCACGCTTGGCTATGCCATCACCGGCAATCCCGCCTATACCGTCACGGGCGGCAGCATCATCTTTGACGGCGAGGATATTACGGCGCTGCCCGTCAACGAGCGGGCGAAGCGAGGGATATTTCTCTCTTTCCAGAATCCCATAGAAGTGCCGGGTGTGACCTTGAGCGCCTTTATCCGAAGCGCCTTGGAGCAAAAAACCGGTGAGCGCTTGCGCCTTTGGGACTTCAAAAAGCGTCTGCGCGAGACGATGGCGCTTTTGTCCATGGATGAAGCGTATGC